>CAJLXC010000022.1 GCA_905210545.1 uncultured Eubacteriales bacterium
GCTATAGCCTGCAAAAATTCGCGGGAATTAAGCTTTATCGGCGTAACGCCTTCTTTTTTGAATATTCCCGCAAGGTCGCCCGTCATCTTTCCGCTTTCTATCGTAGAAAGAGTGCCTTTTTCGAGGCGTTCCGCAAAATCGGACAGCTCTTTTATCCCGTCCAGCTCGCCGCGTTTTTTAAGCGCGCCCGTCCAGGCGAATATCGTCGCGACGGGGTTTGTGGAGGTTTCTTCTCCCTTTATATATTTATAATAATGTCTGGTAACCGTGCCGTGGGCGGCTTCGTATTCGTAAATTCCGTCGGGCGAAACGAGAACGCTCGTCATCATGGCAAGACTGCCGTAAGCGGTTGCCACCATATCGCTCATAACGTCGCCGTCGTAATTTTTGCACGCCCAGACCACGCCGCCTTCGCTTCTCACGATTCTCGCAACCACGTCGTCTATAAGCGTGTACATATACTCTATGCCCGCGGCGGCGAATTTGTCTTTATATTCGTTTTCGTAAATCTCGGCAAATATCTTTTTGAATTCTCCGTCGTAAACCTTGCTTATGGTATCTTTCGTAGAAAACCAGAGCGGAAGCTTTACGTCGAGCGCGTAATTAAAGCACGCGCGGGCAAAGCTTTTTATGCTTTTATCGGTGTTGTGCATAGCGCATACTACGCCGCCGCCCGCAAAATCGAAAACCTCTTCGGTAACCTCTTTGCCGTTTCTGTCGGTAAAAACGAGCTTTGCCTTTCCCGCGCCCGCAGCCCCGTCTACGGCTTTATAAATATCGCCGTAAGCGTGTCTTGCGATGACGATGGGTTTTTTCCACGTGGGAATATACGGCTTTATTCCGTCAACCATTATCGGCGCGCGGAACACAGTTCCGTCAAGCGCGGCGCGGATAGTGCCGTTGGGACTCTTCCACATTTTTTTAAGGTTATATTCTTCTACGCGTTGCGCGTTGGGGGTTATGGTCGCGCACTTTACGGCAACGCCGTATTTTTTAGTCGCGAGCGCGGAATCGAGCGTTATTTTATCGTCCGTTCTGTCGCGTTCTTTAAGTCCAAGATCGTAATATTCCGTTTTAAGCTCCACGAACGGCTCGATAAGAATTTCCTTTATCCACCGCCACAATACTCTCGTCATTTCGTCGCCGTCCATTTCGACAAGCGGCGTTTTCATTCCGATTCTTTGCATAACCTTCTCCGTAACGTTTATTTTTACGGATATTTTATCATAAAGCGCGGGATTTTACAAGCGTTTCAGCCGCGTTTCGCGCCCTTTGCCCCCGCCACGGATAAAATTCCCGAATCGAAACGTTTTACGAAAAGGCGTTCCGCTTTGCTTTTTTCTTCCGCGACGGCGATAAGCTCCGTTAAAAGCGAAGAAAAGCCTTTCAGCGTGTTGCAGAACAAATAGTACGCAAGCGATCCGGGAACGGAATTTATTTCGTTTACGAAAACCTTTCCGTTGATAACCATAAAATCTATTCTTACGATTCCGCTAAAGCCTGACTTCTCGTACACAGAGGCAGTCGTTTTTTGAATTTTTTCCGCAATTTTCGGTTCTATGTCCGCGGGGAAGACGTGCGTTCCGCCCTCGTATTTATCGGCAAAAGATAAAATTTCGTCTTTTTTGACGGATTTTTCGCACGCGGAAACGATTATTTCTCCGTTTCTCGCCCGATACGCCGCGCAGTTTATCTCCGTAAAATCTTCCGCAAACGGCTCGACAAGCGCTTTCCCGCCGAATTTAAGCGCGTATAATAAGGCGGCTGAAAGCTCTTCTATATCGTTCGCGCGGTTTATGCCTATGCTCGAACCGCCGCAGGCGGGCTTTACGATTACGGGAAAGCCGAACGGCAAATCCGCAGCGGAACAATCCGCGCTTTTAAGCACCGCGTAAGGCAGACACGGAACTCTCGCGCCTTTAAGGAAGATTTTCGTCGCCTCCTTATCCATGGCGACGGCGGACGGCAAAACCGACGGCGAAGCGAGCGGCACGCCGCAGGCTTCTATCAGACCCGAAAAGCTTCCGTTTTCTCCCGCGCCGCCGTGCATACAATTGATTGCGGCGGCAGGTCTGCACAGCTCTTTCAGCTTTTTGCCTTTTATTACGTACAGCGCGCCGTCCGGCAGCAACGCCGCGTTTTTAAGCTTTTTCCTGTCGAGACTTTTATAGTTATCGATATTGAAAAGGGCGTCGCCCGTAAACCACTTGCCCGTTTCGTCCACGTAAACCGGTACGGGAACGAACTTCGTTTTATCCAGCGAATTGAGCGCGAGCGCGCCGGTAATGACCGAAATTTCTCTCTCCGGCGACTCTCCGCCGAAAAAAACCGCTATACTTTTCATAAAAAAAACACCTCCGCAAAAATTTTTTCGCTTTGGTGTTTCGTTTCGTTTGTCTATAGTCAGTCGTATTCATCGGGCAGGTCGTTAAGGAACAAGCAAACCTCGCCGTCTTTTACCCCGCCGAGAAGCTCTACCGCCGCCTTAAGGGTATCGGCGGTTTTAACGTTTTCTTCTGCGATTCTGCCGCCGGATAAACCTTTTTTAAGCGCGTCCGTATTAGTTTTGCCTACGAGGACGACTTCGTCCGCGACTTCCGAGATAAGCTTGCCGAGATTTTCGTTTGCGAGCTCCTGCCGTTCGCCGAGTTCCACAAGCCCCGGCGTTATAACGGTTTTTTTGCCGCCGAATTCCGACAACGTTTCGAGAGCGGCGACCGCGCCGTCTTCGCTCGAATTGTACGCGTCGTCTATAATAATCCCGCCGCCCGCGGCTTTTATCGTGCTTAACCTGTGCGGAACGGGTTTACTGTTGAAAGCTCCCGCCTTTATATCCCCGACCGACGCGCCGAGTTTATACGCCGCGGCGGCGGCAAGACAGATATTAGAAACGTTGTGTCTGCCGAGAAGTTCCGTTTCTATGCGGACGGGCTTTTCGCCTTTTATGCATAAATCGAAGGTCGAGCCTTCTGCCGAAAGCGAAACGTTTTCCGCGCGGACGAAAGTTCCGTTTATACCCGCGGAATATTTATCGCCCACGAATTTACCGTAAAGCTCTTTCGCTCCGTCGTTATCCGAAGAAAAAATTGCGATTTTATCGCCGCAAAGATTTTCAAACAACTCGAACTTGGTCTTTTTTATCGTTTCTTCGTTGCCGAAACTTTCGAGATGCTGGGAATTGACGCCCGTCAGAACCCCTACGGAAGGCATAACCACGTCGCAAAGTTCTTTTATGTCGCCCTTATTTTTCGCGCCCATTTCGGCGATGAAAAAGTCCGCGTCCGCGCCGTTTTTTACCGTCAGCGCGATGCCGAGCGGCGTGTTGAACGATTCCGGTGTGGCAATCACTTTATGCGAAACGGAAAGCATCGATTTAAGCAATTCCTTAACGCCCGTTTTGCCGAAACTGCCCGTGATTCCTATTTTCACCGCGGAGGATTTTTTAAGCGTTTCTTTCGCTTTTTTCACGAATCGCGCGTTGCGGAAATCTTCCGACGGTTTGTTTATCGCCTCCGAAACGATTACCGCGTAAGGCAGAAGCATAGGCGTAAACGTAAGAATAGAAAACCTTAACACCGCGAGTATGTCGCTTTTTATGAGAAACGCAATAGAATCCGCGACGAAACATATAAAAAGGCACAAAACGAACGCGACGAAAAACAGCGTTACGGAAAGCCTTATCAGCCTGCCCGTTTTTTTAAGCGGCAATTTTGCCGCGACGCCGGCTTCGGTTTTTATATACAAAGCGAGGAAAAGTATAAAAGTAGAAAACCCGACGAGCGACGACGCGCCCTCTCCTACCGCGGGGATAAAACACGCGGCGACCAGGCAGAACGACAAAAACGACATAAGACTTAAAAGCATAAGTCTGTTTTTATAGCCCGCGCAGGAAGTCTTATACCGGCGGGAAAGCCTGTCGGGCTTATAACCCGTCTGCTGCGCGATAAGCAAAAAACGCGACGAGGCAAGCGTCAGAAGCGCGGCTATCGCCGCCGACGCGACGAGCGGAATTATCGCGTAAGGAAAAGCGAACAGTTCCGCAAATGAGTTGAATTCAGTAGGAAACATATATTTAACCGAGTAAAAACTCTCTTACCTCCATATCGAACGTGTGGGGCTTATCTATAAACGCGAAATGCCCCGCGTCTTTGATAAACAGCAGCTTGCTGTTTTTTATGCCTTTATAAAGTCTTTTTGCCATATAAGGCGGCGTTTCTTTGTCTTTTTCTCCGAAAACTATAAACGTCCTGTTTTTTATTCCGGGCAACAACCCGTCGAGATTTTCGTTCACTATTTTAACGAAGCTCTTTTTCATAACGTCGTCGAGTTTAAGATAATCGGGCGAATAAAACCGCGCGAGCCTTTCCTTTTTCACGAATTTTTTAAGCACGGCAAATTCCAGAGCTTTTATTCTTTTTATAACGCCGCGCTTTGGTTTTAACCCCGCCGCCCCCGTAAGCACAATCGAATCGAAAAGCCCGGGGTCTTCCGCGGCGAGCTTTATCGCTATTCTCGCGCCGAAAGAATGCGCTATGACGTGCGGCTTTACTATCCCGTTTTTTTGCATATATTCCCTGACCTCTTCCGCATAATCGGACAGCGAGTAGGGATATTCCATACCCGCGTTGGAGCCGAACCCTTTGAGGTCGGGTGCAAACGCCTCGAAATCGCGCGCGAAAAATTTAAGCTGATAAGAAAACGACCTTCCGCTCGACAGATACCCGTGCAAAAACAAAAGCTGTTTTTTCTCTTCGGTAAAAGCCGTGACAGGACTTTTCGTGATCAGAACTCCTTTAACATAACTACGGCGTCTTCGCCGTCCGCGTAATACTTTTTACGGACGGAAAACGCTTTAAAACCAAACTTTTCGTAAAGCCGCGCGGCAACGAGATTGCTTTTTCTCACCTCGAGAAAGATTTTCTCCGCGCCGCTTTCCGCCGCCGAGCAGATAAACTTTTCAACGAGCGCGCCGCCCGCGCCTTTGCCGCGGAATTCGGGCAGAACGAACACGTCCTCTAAATCGTATACGCCGTCCGCGCCGACGGTATAGGTCAAAAACCCCGCGGGCTTTTCGTCGGACTCGTAAATAAACCCGAAAAACCTGCCGCCGCCGATTGCCGAACGAATCATATTCTCGTTCCAGCCGTCAAAAAAGCCGTATTCCCGCGCGGAAGCGATAAACGCGATCTCGCGGTCGTTAAAAACGGCGGCGCGTATCATCTGCCTTCCTCCGCCTGACTCTTGCGGATATAAAGAGGCGTAAGCTCTTCGGGCGGAATAAGCTCGGTTTTCTTCGCTTCTATCGCGGCGATAAGACCGTCCGCGGGAGAAACTTCTTCCGCTCCGACCTTATCGAGTCGTTCAAACGAAACGACGCGTCTGCCTTTTCCGAGTTTTAAAACTTCTTCTTCCGTAAGATAAGAAGGCTCCGTATCCGCCGCGCCGTTTTTATAACCGCACGCGTAATATCCGCCGTGCCCCGCGTCTATAACGGCAAGCGCGTCGTCTTTTACATTGTATGCAAGGGTATCGAAAGAAGTTATAGAAAGCGCGGGTTTTTTATATGCGAAGCACAGCGCCTTGGCGGTGGCAACGCCTATCCTTATCCCCGTAAACGACCCCGCGCCGACCACGCAGGCGATAAAGTCCGCGTCTTTGATTTTTTTGCCCGATTCTTTTTCGAGTTCTTCTATCGTCGGCATAAGAGCTACGGAATGCTTTACTCCGCAATCTTTTAAAAAGCGCGTATAAATTTTTCCGTCGGCTTCTATAATCGCCGTCAGGTGTTTGCCCGACGTGTCTATCGCAAGATAACTCATAAAGAGATTTTCCTTTCGTTTTCGCTGATTTTTTCTATTTTTACCGTTTTAAGCTTTTCGGGCAGAACGTCCGCGATGTTTTCCGCCCATTCTATGAGACAGATATCGTCGCCCCCGAAATAATCGGTAAGCCCCAACAGAGCGGCGTCTTCCCCGCAGGAAAGGCGATAACAGTCGTAATGATACAAAAAATCGCCGTAAACGTTGAGATAAGCGTAAGTGGGACTCGTTACGCCGTTAAGACCAAAATATTCCGCAACGCCTTTGACGAAAGCGGTTTTGCCCGCGCCGAGATCGCCGGAAAGCACCACCACGTCGCCGCGGTTTAAGCTTGCGGCGTATTTTTTCGCAAGCTCGCGCGTTTCGCTTTCTCCGCGCGTTATAAAATAATCGTTTACCTTTTCCGTCATTATGAAAGCTCCGTTAAATCCGCTTTACAAATCCCGATATTTTTTTATAAACCGCAATCGAAATCACGCTTACCGAAACGGATTTTATCAGGTTGAAAAACACTATATAATACCACCACTCGGCAAACTTTTCCGCGGCGATATTGCCCATATACAGCGGGAACGTTATAAATCTGTTTGCGACGAGCGACAAAAGCACCTGCATAACGCAACCCGCGGCAAGCGTTATTATAACCACGGGCAAACCTTTTTTAAAGCGATACACGAGCGTAGGAATTATTATAAAACCCACGCTTACCGCAAAATTAGCGATTTCGCCCACGCCGCCCGTAGAAGAACCTATTATAAATCTTAACAGTTCTTTGACCGCCGCCGCGCACACGCCCGACACCGGTCCGAAAATAAATCCCGCAAGCAATATAAACGTCAGAGAAAAGTCAAGCTTTAAAAACGGCGTTGCGGGAAATATCGGAAATTCCAGCAAAGAAACAACGAACGCCAGCGCGGCGAAAGCTCCCGTCCCCGCGAGTTTTTTGGTAACGGACATATTATCTTTTTCCGTCATAAGTAAACGCCCCTTTATTCCAAGGGGCGCGAAAAACGAGAAAGAAAAACGTATAAAAATAGATTCTTTTTCCATCCGGACTATACCGTCGGTTTCGGAATCGCACCGAATCTGCCGCAAGCGGCTCGCAGACTATACTGCCGGTGGGGATTTGCGCCCCGCCCCAAAGAACGTTTACATTATACGACTATTCCGCGCCGTTGTAAAGTGTTTTTAACGCAATTTAAGACTTTTTATCTTAAACCGCTCCGCAAGGTCTTTTCCTATATCGTCCGCATACGGCGTGAAAATTTCGTCCACGCCGAGCTTAATAAGCGACATAACGGCTTCCGGCGTTTTAACGTTGCCTAAAACCCTGACGGGTTTTTTGCCTCGGTACGCGTTTATCTCGCGCATCTTGTCTTTAAGTTCTTTTTCTCCGATCTCCCCGAAAATAAAAATCAGCCCGTCGATTTTTGACTTCTCCGCGGTTTTAAAAGCGAATTTAACGGATTCCTCGGAAAGCTCCGTCGCAGCCAGGGCGACGCGGGCTTCTTTTTTATAAAGCCTGCCCGTTTTTGCGACCTGTTTTTTGAATTCCTTGCGCCGATCTTTATCCAGCATCATCGCGGGGAAAACGACCGTAACGCCGTCTACCCCCTCGGCTATGCCGTCTTTTACGTCCGCAAGCTTACTCTTAAACGTACTTTCTCCGAAAGGAAAATCTATCACAGAACCGACGTAAAGAGAGTTAAGTCCGTGCCTTCCGACTTGTTTTCTGCAAGCGGATATATATGCGGGCGAAACGAGAATCTCTTTTATTTCAAGCGCGTCGCAATTTAAAAACACGTCCGAAAGCTCCGCGTCGGTCACGTTATATCTGACGATAACCTTGCCGAGCCTTTTCATCACGTTGCGGATCTGAAAAAGGCAGCATTCGTCTTTGATTCTCTCCACGGAAACGTTCAGAAGCTCGGCAAGCGCGTAAAAAGCCGAAAAGTCCGCATTTTTATCGGTCTTTTCTTGTCCTTCTCCCGCGTCCGGCACGGTAATAAGTCCCAGCCCCTCCGAGGGAACTACGGCTTGCGGACTATCCGCATTGTTTTTTTTATGTTTTGACAAAAATTTAAGAAACGTAAGCCGACTCCTTACCGCAATACGATAAAAAAACCTTTTTATCAACAAATAGCGGTGAAATAATTTATTATTTTTATGTTACCATATTTTCGGGGTGAAAAATATGGATATAACCGTTCCTTCTTACGTATCGGGTCCGCTTTTACTCGCGGCTCTGTTTATTATCTGCTGTTTCGTAGTCGTCGGAGCTAAAACGCTTTCCGTCGCGCTGAAAAAACGCTTTTATAAAAAGCCCGCGCCGCCGCCCGCGCCCGCGCCCGAAATTCGGGAAAAACCCAAACCTCGCGCCTATGCGAGAAAACCGAAAACGGTAAAAAGCATAGAAATAAATCCCGACGACGTGGACAGAATTTACGTAAGAAAATCTTCCTGACCGTTGTCTTAATAACGCTTTACGTTATCGCCGTCTTCCCACAGTTTTTCGAGATGATATAAAAGGCGGGTTTCGTCGTTGAATATATGCACTATCACGTCGCCGTAGTCGATAACCGCCCAGCGACCTTCTCTCACGCCCTCCTCTCTTACGGGAGCGGGACCGTCTTTTTCTATTTCTTCTTCTACGCGTTCGATGAGCGAACGGGTGTGCGTGGAACTCCTTCCGCTTGCAACCACAAAATAATCCGCGACGCTGCTTTTGTCTTTGACGTTTATAGAAACCACGTCTTCTGCTTTGTGATCTTTAAGTATTTCGCAGATTTTCTCCGCAAATGCCTGTGATTCCATCGGTTAATCTCCTTGTTTCTTGTTTTTCTTTTTAATTCTTTTTATCGCCTTTTACGTAATAATCGTATGCGTTTAACGTTTCCGCGTAAATATAGTCTTTCTTTGCGAGAAGGTGAAGCACTTCTTCTTTAAGGCACTCCTTAAAACACTCGTTCAAATCTCCGTCGTACAACGCGCGGAGCTTTTCCACCCCGTCGTAAGTCCTGCCTTTTTCTATCATATCCGCAACGAAAATAAGCTTTCCCAAAGCGGTCATATTCGCCTTGCCCGAAGTATGATACCGTATCGCGTCTATAATCTCTTCGTCCTTGATTTTAAGAACGTTTTCCGCAACATACGCGCCGAGAAAAGCGTGCGTCACGGGAGGCGGAACGTCCGGCGGCAGTCTGAAATCTTTATACTCCGCGGGGCTTTGATATTTCGCGCAATCGTGAAGAATCGCGGCGGTATAAGCTTTTTCTTCCGGCACGCCCGCGGCTTTGCACCTTTTAAGCGCGGCAACCGCCACGTTCGCCGTATGAACGAGCCTTTTTTCGGGAAGAACCTTTCTTATATACGCTTCGTATTCGCCGCCCGCATATAAGCCTTTTTCTCTTATATACCGCGCCACACTCTCGTCCGTTTTATCCGAAACGTCTAACCCCAAAGCCGAATAAACGCGTATTTCGGTAGAAGAATCGTCTTTTCCGCAATACGAAAGCTCGGTGAAGCCTTTATGAAAGCGTTCCGAAAAATATTTTCTTTCGTAGCTTCTGTCTGCGGCGTAGTTTTCTCTGCCGAACACGGCAAGCTCCGCAACGCTTAAAATCCGTTCGGGGTTGCGCCAGGTTTTAAAGTCCGACAGCATATCGTCGCCTACGATAAAATACAGCTTCGCTTGCGGATATTCCGCGGCGAAATGCTCGGCGGTGATATAGGAATAGCTTCTTCCCCCGTTTTTTATTTCAAAATCCGAGACGATCGCGTTTTTAACGTTTTTAAACGCGATTTTAAGCATATCGAGCCTGTTCTCTGCGGGTGCGGGAATTATATTTTTATGCGGCGGCGCAAAAGTCGGCACTACTATGAGCTTATCGAGAGCTAATTCTTTTACGGCGGCTTTCGCGATATTTATATGTTCTTTATGCACGGGATTGAACGTCCCGCCGAATATTGCTATATTCATATAAAAATTATAGCATCTCCGCAAGATATTGTCAATCTAAAACGTATATTCAACCCGATACGCGGCAATAATCGGTGTATGAAAGTTTTAACCTTTTCGCTCGTTTCGGACTGGATTTTTTCCGCGATAACGGCGTTTTTGCTGTCTTTTATAGTCCTTTACTATTTCGTTCCGCGCGCGTTTTCTTTTCTTTACGCCGCCCTCTTCGCGTGTCTTTTTTTGCTGCTCGTTATAAAGCTTACCCTTAAACGGAGAGAAAAAACCACGCTGCGCAAAAAAGACGAAAAGTTTTTCCGCGAGGTTTTCGCCGCGCTCGAGCTGTTAGAAGACGACGAAACGCTCGGCTTTTTCACGGCGGTTTTTCAAAAAAACGGCATTGCCGCCGAAAAAGAAAAAGATTGTCTGTTTCTGCCCGAAAAAAAAGAACGGACTTTTTTCAGGCTGTCTTTCGTTCCGATAACGAAAATCGACGTGGTGCGCGCGTTCAACAGAATAAATAAAGACGAAACCGCGGTTATTTATTGCGAACCCGTTCCCCCCGAAGTCGCCGCGTTTGCCGCGAGATTCGGCGGAAAAGTTTTGCTAAAAACTAAAAAAGAGATATTTCCCGCAATAAAAGAATCCGGTATTTTTCCGCCCGTGAAATTCCGGCTGAAAGAAGAAAAACAACCCGTATCGAAAAAGCTCCGCGCGCTTTTAAATAAAAAGAAAGCCAAAACTTTTTTTTCGTTCGGTCTGGCGTTTTTGATTCTCTCGGTTTTCGCGCCGTTCAAAATTTATTACTTGATCTGCTGCGGCGTTTCGCTCGTGTATTCTCTCGTTTTAAGGTTTTTCGGCTCGGAAACGGAAGAAAAACGCGCTTTTTGAATTTTCTTATAAATCGGTTCGTCAAAACCCGAATTAAATAAATTTTTATAAACCTGCGGGCAAAGCTGTTTAAGCTTTGCCCGCAACGCTTTAATATTCTATATGATTTATTTTTTCGTTTTGAGAACGGCGGTAAAACACGAGTTTTCTGCCCGTGGCGCAAACGAATTCCGCGCCGAGCTTTTCTGCAATCACAAAACCTATTTCCTTAGGTTCTTCGCCCGAATTTTCAAGCACGGTAACCTTTATCAGCTCTCTCTTTTCTATGGCTTTATCAAGCCCCTCTATAAAAGCGTCGTTCACGCCGCCTTTGCCTAACTGCGTTACGGGTTCTATACCCTGCGCCAACGCTCTTAAATTTGCTCTTTGTTTAGAATTCAACATATTATCTCTCCCGTGCGGCGGCGTATTGCTCCGCCGTTTTTCAAGTATTTAAAAAATCTTTTATTTCTTCGGTAACGGCTTCTTCCGACGTGTCGTTTAAAATCTCGTGCCGACAGCCGTCGTAAAGACTTATGCGCGCGTTCGCGCCCGCACTTATCAGCTTGCGATAAACCTTTCTTACGCCGTCGCCGTAATCGCCGACGGGATCGTCGCTGCCCGCAATGAGAAATATGGGCATTTTTTTATCGATTTCCTCGTAAAACCTGCCAGAATTGCTCATTTTGTTGAGCTTTATCAGATCGCACATCGCACTAAGCGTGAACTTGAAATTGCAATATTCGTCGTTGTCGAAGCGTTCTCTGACCTCTTTGTTTTTGGTCAGCCAGCAATGCTCGTCCGATTCGCCTTTAAAGCGTTCGTTATATTTGCCGAACGTGAGCCTATCCACGAATTTAGAACGATATTTCTCGCCTTTAAGCAGTTTTGCGGTTTTAACGAGAGCAAGCCCCGCCCCCGCGAACGCGTTAGGTCCGCCCGTTCCCATTATGATAAGCTTATCGGGTTTTTTATAAAACGCCGCGGAGCATCTCACTATAAAAGAACCCATACTGTGACCCATCAGGTAATATTTAAGCTCGGGATAATCTTTTTTCACTTCGTCGGCAAAGGTAAAAACGTCGCGCGCGAGATAATCCCAACCCTTTTTGTGCGCGATAAAACCCAGATTTTCTTTTTCGCCGGCAGTCTTGCCGTGCCCCAGATTGTCGTATCCGAACACGAGAAAGCCTTCCGCCGCAACGCTTTTCATAAAACGGTCGTAACGATCTATATATTCCGTCATACCGTGCACCACGTGAAAAAGAGCCTTTATTTCGCCCTGCGGAATATAAAGTTTGCCTTTAAGCACGTGTATTCCGTCGGAAGACGGAACGTCTTTTTCTATAACGTCAACTTCCATACCTACCTCTTTAATCGACGAATTCAAACTCTTCACCGCCGATTATGACGGTGGATTTTTCGTTCGCTCCCATCTTTCTGAGTTTGTCTATAATTCCCCTGTCGCGAAGCACCTTTTGCAGATACGCGAGAGAGTTCATATCGTCCATAACGACGTTTCTTTTAAGCACGTCTACGAGCGTTCCCACGATGACGAACGTTTCGCCCTCTTTTAATATTTCGTAATCCAGCTTGTCGGGTTTGACGTAGTTGAATTCTTCAAACTCCAAAGGTTTGACGGGGGGCAGTTTTTCGAGCGCGACGTAAATCTCTTTTTTAAGAACGTCAAGCCCCGCGCCCGTCAGAGCGGAAACGGGAATAACCTTCTTTCTGCCGAGCTTCTTTTTGAACTCCGCGAGTTTTTCTTCCGCGCCGAAAAAGTCCGTTTTGTTGGCGACGATTATTTGTTTAAGCTTTTCCAGTCCGCCGCCGTATTTTTTCAGTTCCGCGTTGATTTTAAGATAATCTTCGTAAGGGTCTCTGCCTTCTTCCCCCGCGACGTCCACTACGTGAACGAGCATTCGCGTTCTTTCTATATGCCTTAAAAATTCCACGCCGAGACCCGCGCCCTCGCTCGCGCCTTCGATAAGCCCCGGGATATCCGCCACGGTGAACTGATTGTCGTAATATTCGCATACTCCGAGATTTGGCGAAAGCGTGGTAAAATGATAATTTGCTATTTTGGGTTTTGCCTGCGTGATTCTCGATAATATAGTGGACTTGCCTACGTTGGGAAAGCCCACAAGCCCCACGTCCGCAATCGTTTTAAGCTCTAAAACAACGCGTTTGGTTTCGGTTTTTTCTCCCGTCTGCGAAAAATGCGGGGCGTGCCGCCTTGCGTTGGTAAAACGCGCGTTGCCCTTGCCGCCGTCGCCGCCGACGAGAACGATTTTTTTCTGCCCGTCCTCGAACATATCGGCTATAACGTTTTTGGTTTCTTTATCGCGTATCACCGTGCCGAGCGGAACTTTTAAAACGAGATCCGCGCCGCTTTTACCGAAACAGTTTTTAGGCTGCCCCGCGGAACCGTTTTCCGCCACGAATTTGGTTTTATAATAATAATCCGCAAGCGAAGACAAATGCTTGTCCGCGACGAAAATCACGTCGCCGCCCTTGCCTCCGTCGCCGCCGTCAGGTCCGCCGCTTACTTTGCCCTTATAATGAATAAACGAGGTGATGCCGTTACCGCCGTCGCCCGCTTTGATATTTATCGTTGCTCTGTCTATAAACATACTATCTCCCTGTTTCCCGTCGGAAAACGGTTACTTTTTAGGTTTTTTAATAATCCGCTTTTCGCAATAAGCGGTAATCGGGCAGTTTGCGCAGTCCGGCTTTGCGGCTTTGCAAAAACTTCTGCCGAGATATATAAGATAATGGTGCGTTCTCGCCCAGTCCTTTTCGGGAATGATTTTCATAAGCCCGTTTTCTACCGCGAGAACGTTTTTACCTACGGCAAGTCCCGTGCGGTTTGCAACTCTGAAAACGTGCGTATCCACCGCTATGGCATTGCCGCCGAAAGCTACCGCATACACTACGTTGGCGGTTTTTCTGCCCACCCCCGCAAGCGTTTTCAGCTCTTCCGAATTATCGGGAACGTTGCCGCCGTATTTTTCGATCACGTCGCGCGTCGCGGACAAGATATGTTGCGCTTTGGTTTTATACAGCCCGCAGGAAAAAATATACTTTTCCAGCGTTTTTTCGTCGAGTCCGAGCATTTTTTCGGGCGTGCCGTAATCGGCGAAAAGTTTTTCCGTTACTTTGTTCACGCGTTCGTCGGTACATTGCGCGGAAAGTATCACCGCGACGAGAAGCTGATACGGCGTTTTATAAACGAGCGCAGGCTTGTCCGGAAAAACTCCCGACAAGATTTCGACTATATTTTCCGCAACGGATTTTTTCATAATTCACCCCGCCGCGCCCGCATTTCTCCGCGCGGGAACGACGCCCCGTAAAAATTACCTACTAAGTATTTTATCATAACGAGGCGTCATTTTACAAGCGTTTTATTTAAATACTCTTTACTATTCTTTTCCCGCCGTAAATCTTCACGAGGAAAAAACCCGCAAAGCTCGAAAGGTCTGCCGCGCGAACCGCGGCTTTTGCAATCGCAAAACGCGAAGGACTTATTTTAACCGAAAGTCCGCAGCCGACGCCCGCCTCTTTGGGCGTGTTGATTATCTCGTTAGGCACGCCGTTTCTCCTTAAAAATTCGGAAAACTTAACGGTATGCGCCCTTGATCTGAACGTTATCGCTATAAACCCCATAAAAGCTTTCTCCTTTGCATAAAAAGGAAATATTCCTTATACAATATAGTATATTATCGCAAACGGATTTATGTTAAAAGGAGAACTATGATATATTACGACAACGCCGCGACGGGCGGGTTTAAGCCGCGCGCCGCTTTAGACGCGCTTATAAACGTTGCGCGCTATCTCTCCGCAAATCCCGGGAGAAGCGGACACAGACTTTCCGTTACCGGAGCGAAAATAGTCGGCTCTTGCAGAGAAACGATTGCAGACTTTTTCGGCTGCCGCCCCGAAAAGGTTATTTTTACCAAAAACTGCACCGAAGCATTAAACATAGCCATTCTCGGCACGGTAAAAAAAGGCGGCAAGGTAATAACCACCGTTTTAGAACACAATTCCGTGTTAAGACCGCTGACGCGCCTAAGTCGGCACGGATATATCTCGCTCGAAACGGTCGCGCCGGAAAAAGGCGAATCGTTCGCGGACGCCGTGATAAAAAAGCTTTCCGACGAGGTTTGCCTTGTCGTCGCTACCGCGGTTTCAAACGTTACGGGCGAAAAACTGCCATTAAGCTTAATCGGAGAAGCCTGTTCAAAACGCGGCATTCCCTTTCTTGCGGACGGAGCGCAAGGCGGCGGACATATACCGCTCGATATGAAAAAAAACGGCTTGAATATGCTTGCACTCGCGGGACATAAAGGACTTTGCGGCGTTATGGGCAGCGGCGTTTTGTGCATAGACGACGAAACGGAAGTAATGCCGCTTATCACCGGCGGCACGGGAACGGAAAGTTTTAATCTCGAACAGCCCATGAGCTATCCCGAACGGCTCGAAGCGGGTACTCTCAACCTGCCCGCGATAGCCGCGCTGGAAGAAGGCGTACGCTACGTAAAGAAAAATCTCGACAACTTCGGAAAAACGCTTTCGGAAGCCACGGGAAAACTGATAGACGAGCTGTCGGGAATTTCGGGCGTGCGCTGCTATTCGCAAGCGAACGAAGCGGGAATAGTTTCTTTCTCCGTAAAAGGAAAAGACAGCGCGGACGTGGCGG
Organism: uncultured Eubacteriales bacterium; assembly: GCA_905210545.1. Taxonomy (GTDB): domain Bacteria; phylum Bacillota; class Clostridia; order Christensenellales; family Borkfalkiaceae; genus UBA1259. The sequence goes on from CAJLXC010000022.1 coordinate 15,344, forward strand.
ACGTACTCGATTCCGAATACGACGTAGCCGTGAGAGGCGGACTGCATTGCGCGCCTCTCACCCACAAATATCTCGGCACCGCAGACGGCGGTCTTATAAGAGCGAGCCTTGCCGTGCAGAACACTTCGCGCGAAGCGGACTTTTTCGTGCGCGCGATAAAAGAAATATGTAAAACCTGACTTTTCTCTTTATAATCGTCGTTTCTTTGCCGCCGATAATTCTCGGCGGCTATATTTTTTTCAGTTCCGCTATGACTTTTTTTAAAAGCGTTTTTTTCTTGTCGTCCAGCATCGGCGCAAGCGCGGCGGCGAAATTATCGAGATCCGCGTTGGAAAGAGTTCCGTTTTTTTTGCCGCGTTCCGCTTCCGCGTAAATCGCTTTTAAGATATCGTTTCCGTTCTTTCCGTCGAATTTTTTCGCCGTTTCCGTAACGGTTTTAAACAAATCGCCGTTAAAACCGCCCGCACCCGCAGTTTTGAAGTTATCCGCGTTTTTAGCATACTCGTTGAAATCCTGCATTTACGACACCTCCTGTCTGTTCATTTATATTCTATGATTTTCATATAATAAAATGTACTGAATTTCAGGAAGGAAAAAATATGGAAATACTGCGATATATAACCGACTTCCTTTTAAAAGCTTACGGTAAAGAGGACCTTGCGCCCATTATAAAAGCTCTTGAAAACAATAATTTCGACATAAAAAAGACCGTATCGGGCTTAAAACCCGATACGGTGATACCTGTTTTAAAAACGGTTTTTTCTTCTTTTGCGCAAAACCGAAACCAAAGCGCCGCAGAAACCCCCTTCTCTCGGGAAAGCTTCGGCACGGCGCCGCTCTCCGGCATTGCCGACAACGAAATCGTCTATCGACTTAACCGTTATCTCGGTTAAACGCTTTTACATATCTCTACCGCCCTTTTCAGCGCGTCGGAATCTTCTACCCGATTAGCGGGCAATTCCGTCGCGATGCCCTTGTCGTGAATACACGTTTTTCCGTCCGGCTGATATATATACGCGGTCGTCAGCTTAAACGCCCCGCCCGACGGCAATTCGTAGGTAGTCTGCATTATTCCTTTGCCGTAAGTGCTGTAATCCCCGCGGGAACGGTTATACGTGAGAACAAGCTCGTCGGAAGAAAACTCCGCGCGCCCCGCGGTCTTGCCGTAATAAAGCAGCGCGCCGATAAGACATTCCGACGCGGAAGCCGTATTCTCGTTTGCGATAACGCATATCTTTTTCACGTTGTCGAAAAACTCGTTTTTCGGCGTGTAGAATTCCGTCCGTTTTCCGCGTTTGTCTTTCGCCACGGCGATAAGACTTTTTTTGTTTCCGTCGTTATACACGAGATAAGAAGCGATTTCCGCAAGCGTGGTCATAAACCCGCCGCCGTTATCTCTTAAATCGAGGATAAGCTTGGTTTTGCCTTTCTTTTTCATAAACGCCAGCGCGGAAGAAAACTCTCTCGCCGCGTCGCCTTCAAAGCCGTACAACGAAATTATCGCGGTATCTTCGGGCAAAGAAGATTCTCCGCCCGCACTCACGCGAGCTTCCGTCTTTGCGCCGTGTTCCGAATAAAAATACAATTCTTCGGCATTGTCTTTATAACCCGCATAACACGTAGTGTAATATTCTTTTACGAGAACGAATTCTTTTTCCGTAAATTCGCCGTCGCGGGTGACGTAAAACGCGATATCCGTATCTTTCGGCGCGGTCGTGAGAAAATCGTATAACGCCGCGTTATCTTCAAAATCTGTTCTTTCGCCGTCCGTAAGCACCTTTGCCGCAATGATTTTATCGCCGCTTTTAACCCCCGCGTGATAAGCGGAAGAGTTTCTCTGTACCTGATAAACGGTATTGCCCGTAACCTTTCCCGTCGGGTCCACGAGAAAAGAAAAGCCCACGCCCGCGTACAACCCCTGATCTTCGCGCAATGCGGCGGCATATTCTTCTTTACCGTAATATTTCGCGTATTTGTCGTCTTTGAGAACGTAAGCGACTATCGCGCGCGCCACGTCGTCTTTATCCGCGTCGCCTTCTACCGCGGCGGAATATTTATCTATGAGATTTATTATTTCCTTCGCCTTGCGGGCGGCAGGGTCGGAGCAACTCCCCGCGAAGAACCCGGAAAAAAACAAAACGAACGCGCAGAACAACGCAATCGCCGCAAGAAGAACTTTGTTGGTTTTCTTAACCGCGGGTTGCGAAGGTTCCTGTTCGTTGATAAAATCCGCGCGAGTTGCGGTTTCGTTTTTATTTTTCATTTATCTACCTTACGAGTTTTGAGAGTATGGTTATCAGTCTGAATATCACCGCGTCCGAAAATCTGCGGATATTAAGACCCGTAGACTTTTCTATCTTGTCCAGCCGATACGTGAGAGTGTTTCTGTGCAGATAAAGCTTGCGCGACGTTTCGCTGACGTTAAGGCTGTTTTCGAGAAACTCTTCCGCGGTATCCGTCATTTCGGAATCGGAAAAAATTTCCCGCGCGGCGGGATCCATAAGCAGCTCGAGATATTCGTTTAATTTGTATTTTGGCAGGTCTTCGAGCATTTTTATCAGAACGAAGTCCTTGAAAGAATGCACGCTCCCGCCCGATTTGATGGAATTGCTCATTCTCTGCGCGGAAGAAGCCTGCGAAAAGGAAGACGATAAATCCGCAACCGTTTTAACCGTGCCGCCGATAGAAAATTCCGTTTCCACGCCCGTTTCTTCATATACGGTACGGTGCAAAAATTCGGCGTATTCCGTTATAGAACGGTACTCGCCCGCCGCTTCGTCGGAAAACTTAACGAGAACGCAATGCGTTTCGTCTAAAACCAGCGCACAGTCCGTGCCTTCCTCCCCATAAGCGGACAACACGTTTATCACGTCTTCGGTTTTGCCTTGCGGAACGACTACGAGCATCGCGCAGACGGGCTTGTCCGTTATAGCGAACTTTCGCATATATTTTTCTATCTGAAAATAACTCGCTTCCCCGAGCAGCACGGATTTATAAAAATCTTCCCGGGAAAAGTTCGTACCTTTGGCGGTCGATTTTTCCGCAAGCTCCGAGATAAGAAACGCGTAGTTCCGCTCGGTTCTGCCCGCACCCTTTAATCTTCCCGTATAACGCTTGTTTTTATACTTGAATTTGAAAAAAGTTTTATTAAGACCTACGTCCGAGAACACTCCCGAAAAATCGGGCGGAACGGTTTCTCCGCGTTGAGCGTCGCCGTAAACGTAAGAACCTTTCTCGTCGAAAACACAAAATTCGACGCCGGTGTTCTCCAGAATCTCTCCGGCAAACAATCTTATGTCGGTTTCCATATTCACCTCCGATCAGAATTTTATCGGCATGGTCGCGTATCCCAGAACGAGCGACGCGACGAACAACGATAATAGTATGAAAAGACTTTTTTTAACGTTCTTTTTATCTTTAAGCAATATAAGAATGCCGAGTCCGGCATTAGACGACAGTCCCGCCAGCAGCGCGGAAAAACTTATCGCGCCCCGCACGAACGACTGCGCTATAAGTATAGAAGACGCGCAGTTCGGGATAAGCCCCACTATAGTTGCCAAAAGCGGCTGAAAATAAACGTTGTCGCCCAAAAACGCATAAAACCTGTCTTCTCCGATAAAATGGATTATCAGCCCGAACGCGAAGTTCAGCGCGATTATAAATAAATCGGTTTTTGCGGCGTGAAAAAGCGGGTGCAACAGATATTTATCCCACGGCTTTGCGTGATGCTCGCCGCATTCTATGCAATCGTCTTTTTCGGGACAGACGTGAGCTTCGTCCTTTTTTCTGAGCAGAATATTCAAAAGCTCCCCGACAAGCACGGCGTAAATCACCTTTATACCGATAAACGTAATGATTTCCGCAAACTTAACGCCCGAAGAAACAAGAACGATAAGCCCTTCGTCGGACGCGGCAAGAAAAGCCGCCACAAGCGTACCCGTTTTGATAAGCCCTTTATCGTAAAGCTTGGCGGTCGCTACGGCGAATCCGCATTCGGGAACGACGCCCAGAAGGCTTGCCATAACGGGCGCGCCCGCACCCGATAACGCTTTTTCTATTTTTTCTTTGTTGCGCGCGTTTTCTATCACTTCCATAAGAACGTAGATAAGAAACAAAAACGGAAGTACTTTTACGCCGTCCGTCAGCGCGTCTAAAACAACATCCCACATATCCTTAATAAATAAACAGACTTTGAAATTATAGTCGAGATTCCCGCGTCAAGGCGTTTACACGCCTTTCCTCGGAATGACAGCGCGAGGTTATCGATTGCAAATTCGCGCTCGCGGTGAAATACTGCGTGAGAAAACCCTGAGCCGTGCAAGTTTTCTATTATACCGCTTCGCCCGTCGCTTTTCGCTCCACTTTTGCTTTCGCAAAAAATTTGCATTCTGCAAAATTACAGTCCGCTCAACACACCTTTTTCTTGCATTATAACTCAAAGCTCGGCAAAATAAATTTTGCCCGCAACTATTGTCGCTTCACGATTTGCCTACCGCAAATCGTAGCTTTTCGTTGAAATACTGCGCGAGAAAACCCTGAGCCGTGCAAGTTTTCTCGCTTGTATTAAAACACAAACAAAAATATTTGCTCGCAAAAATATTTTTGTGAAGTGTTTCAATAACGCAGTCGCGCCTATGGCGCGAGAGAAAGCAATAAGCTTTCGCTTTGCCGTAGGCAAAGCTCTGCGTTTATTATAACACAAAAAGCAAAAAAACCGAGCGTTTTTGCGCCCGGCTTTTTATTTTTTTGTTCAAGAACGAAAATTATTCGTCTTTTTTATCGTCGTTTTCTACAATTTCTACCGTTTCTTCGACGATTTCTACGGTTTCGGTTGCTCCGCCGTTCTTTTTAGCGGCCTTTTTGGCTTCTTTAAGTCTTTTCTTTTCGAGTTCGGCTTCGAGCTTCGCCTGTTCTTCCGCAGCTTTTTTAGCGGCTTCTTCCGCTTTGATTCTTTCTTCTTCTTCGCGTTTAGCCTGCAATGCTTCTATTTCGGCTTTGTTGTCTTCGCTCTTCGCGAGAACGGTGATTTCCGTTTCTTTATCGAAGATTTGGCAATGTTCCATATCGAGAGCGAGTTTGACTCTTCCGCCCGCTTTGGTTTCGGAACGGCTGTCAACTTTTGCAATGAGGTTACTTATATCGTCCGCAATGCTCTTTTCTTCGTCGCTGTCTTCGGATTTGGTTTTGCAGTAAATAAGAGTTTCGGAACCCAACGCTTCCACAACGTCTACTTTAACTTCTATTACCTGCGCGCCTTCCGCATTGACGACGTTTGCATTGTCGTGAATATCTTCCGGACGGATACCGAACACGACTTCTCTGTCGGTATTGAGATATTTTTTGAGATTGCAGATAAGTTTTGCCTTATGTGCCGGGAGAACTACCTTGTCCTGACCGAATTCGATATAAACTTTATTTTTCGTTCCGGTAAGTTTACCCGTAAAGAAGTTCATCTGTGGAGTGCCGATAAAGCCCGCGACGAACTGATTGATAGGATAGTCGTAAAGATTGATAGGCGTATCTACCTGCTGCATAAAGCCGTCTTTCATAACGACGATACGCGTACCCATCGTCATAGCTTCTACCTGATCGTGCGTAACGTATATAAACGTGGTAGCAAGTCTGTTGTGGAGCTTGGTTATTTCCGTTCTCATCTGAGAACGAAGTTTCGCGTCCAGGTTGGAGAGCGGTTCGTCCAAAAGGAATACCTTAGGTTCGCGGACGATAGCACGACCGAGCGCGACACGCTGTCTCTGACCGCCGGACAACGCCTTGGGTTTTCTCGACAGATACTGTTCTATACCGAGGATTCTCGCGGCTTCTTTAACCCTCTGATCGATTTGAGCCTTGGGCATTTTGCGAAGCTTTAAGCCGAACGCCATGTTTTCGTAAACGGTCATGTGCGGATAAAGAGCGTAGTTCTGGAAAACCATCGCTATATCTCTGTCTTTAGGCGCGACGTTGTTTACGAGAACGCCGTCGATATACAGCTCGCCGGAAGTGATTTCTTCCAGACCGGCTATCATACGAAGGGTGGTGGATTTACCGCAGCCGGAAGGTCCGACGAAAACGATGAATTCCTTGTCCTCGATGTCCAGGTTAAAGTCCGTAACGGCGGTAACGCCGGAAGGATAAACCTTATAAATGTTTTTAAGATTCAGACTTGACATAATTTTCCTCCGAGTTCATTTTTATATGAACGGTTTTTACACTATATATTATAGCTGTTCCGCGCGATTTTTACAATAGGCTTTTTCAATAAATATTGCCCCGCAGTTTGTACAAATTGCACAAAAATCAGTCTAATTCGTCCAAAGTAAGTTCATACGCGGGCGCAAACTCTTTCAGATAGAAGTCCACTTCGGGCTTATTCGCCGCTTTAAGCTCTTTTTCTATGCTTGCTTTCGCCTTTCTGAATTCCGAATTTCCGGCTTTGACCTCTTCTACGCATTTAAGATACGCGGCGAGCCTGTCGGCGTATTTCACGAGCTTATACTCTTCGGAAGAAGTATCGGGAATTATATACGACCTGTAATCGTCCTGCAAATCCTCGGGAAGCATAGACAAAATTCTTTCGCACGCGTTTTTTTCGAGATCCTTATACGCGTCGCGTATTTCGGGATTGAAATACTTTATGGGCGTAGGCAAATCGCCCGTTATCACCTCGCCCACTTCGTGATACTGCGCGAGAAGCACTGTTTTTTCCACGTTGACGTTGCCGCCGAACCGTTTGTTGGAAATAAGCGCGAGCGCGTGTGCTATCACCGCGACCGACTGACTGTGTTCCATAATATTCTCTTCTCTTACGGAACGCATAAGCGACCAACGCTTTATGTACTTCATTCTGCCTATAAACGCAAAAAATTTAAACATTATATATTACCGCCGCAACGATTTAAAATATTCGTGCCGGAAAGGCTACGCCGTAACCCTCCGCGCACAGTTGTTTTCATAACATAAGCGAAAAAGTTTGTTTACAAGGACTTTTTAACGCCGGATTTCAATAAACGGTTATTATTTGCGATTGCCTGTCGCAAAATTTTTTTTTGCAAGCCGAGTATTATTATTTTATCATAAAAAAACGCTTGACGCAAGGGGAATAACGGTATATAATAATGCTATTAAAATTAAATATTCGCTATGGGTGCCGCAAGGCTGAGATCAAACCATTCAAATCCGCAAGGTAATTCTTGAAGGAAAATGCATCAATTTACGGTCGGCGCGCCCTTACGGGTGCGTTTTTACTTTTTATAGCGAATAAAAGGAGTTTTTATGAACAACTTACTCTCTTCGCTCGCCGGCGAGATTTTAGACGCCGTCGAGCCGATCATCGTCTGGGTGACGGTAGGAATCGTCGGCGCGCTTCTGATTGCGGGACTTATCACGTTCTTCGCGAATAAACGCGCGGCGGGCAAATTCGCCGGCTACGCGGGAATCTGCTTTTTGTTTTACGCGCTTGCCGCGGGCATATTTATGCTTACGCTTAGCATTCTCAAGTATTACGGCGCGGACGGCAAATACGCGAACACGGCAATCGCTTCTTTTGTGTTTTTGCCGATACTGATAACGCTCGTTCTGATACTCGGCTTTTCCGTTGCGGCGTTTATCTTAAGTAAAAAAGGCTACGGAAAGCTTAAAACGTTCGGACTCGTCGCTGGTACCGTCTGCGGCGTAGCTCTTATCGTATCGCTCGTGTTCGTAGCGATTTACTTCGGCAAAAACATAGACGGCGACGGCTATTATACGGGTTACGGCAAACTCAACAGCGGCGCATTGTACGCTTCTGCGGCGATACTCGTCGTCGGCGCGATAGTTGCGGCGTTTTTGCTCGACAAAAAAGACGATTCGACGTTCGATACGAGATGCATAGCCTTTGCGGGAATAGCAGTCGCGCTTTCTTTTGCTCTCTCTTACGTAAAACTATGGAAAATGCCGCAGGGCGGCTCGGTAACGCTCGCTTCTATGTTGCCTATAATGTTGTTTTCTTACGTATACGGCGTTAAAAAAGGTATGATAGTAGGACTTATTTACGGACTGCTGCAAGCCGTGCAGGACCCATATATCGTGCATCCGGCGCAGTTCCTGTTAGACTACCCCATAGCCTTTGCCCTCACGAGCTTTGCGGGAGCGTTCAAAAACGTTAAGCTTTTTGAAAATCGTCCGCAGGTAAAATTCGCGCTCGCTTCGGTTATCGGCGCGGTGCTGCGCTTCGTTTCTCACGTATTGTCAGGTGTGTTCGCGTTCGGCGCATACGCGCTCGACGCGGGGCAGAACAACTTGCTTTTATACAGCCTCGGATACAACTCTTTCGTCTTCGTGGATATTGCGATAGTAATCGTCGTCGGCGTGATACTGTTTTCTTCCAAGGCGTTTATAAAAGAACTTGGCAGATTTACGGCAAACGCTTCTTTCTGCGAACAAACTGAAGAAAAGGAAAACGAAAAACAAGCTTAAACCCGAAATTTCAGGCTAAAATAAACACGGGCGGCGGGCAATTTTTTGCCCGCCGCCC
>CAJLXC010000023.1 GCA_905210545.1 uncultured Eubacteriales bacterium
TCTCGATAAAAAGACTCCGCTCCTCCGTTCTATGGAAGCTATAAATAAACAGGCAATGAGGGTTCTTCGTTTGTTCGGCAACGAAACGGCGAACTCGGTGAAAACGACCGTCGGGCCGGAACAGGAATATTTTCTTATTCCCAAAGAGCTTTTCGATAAAAGAAAAGATTTAATATATACCGGGAGAACGCTTTTCGGCGCAAAAGCCCCCAAAGGACAGGAACTCGAAGATCACTATTTCGGAGCAATCAAACCGCGCGTTCAGGAGTTTATGAAAGAGCTGAACGACGAGTTATGGAAACTCGGCATTCTGGCAAAAACCGAACACAACGAAGTCGCGCCCGCGCAACACGAACTTGCGCCTATATTTACCACGACGAATATAGCGACCGATCATAACCAACTGACGATGGAAATAATGCAGAAAGTTGCGAAAAAGCACGGTATGGTCTGTCTTTTGCACGAAAAACCGTTTGCAGGCGTAAACGGAAGCGGCAAACACAACAACTGGTCTTTATCTACGGACACAGGGGTAAACCTTCTCGAACCGGGCGAAACGCCTTTCGATAACGCTCAATTTTTGTTGTTTCTCGTAGCAGTCGTTAAAGCGGTGGACGAATATCAGGATCTTTTAAGAATATCCGCGGCTTCCGCCGGCAACGACCACAGACTCGGCGCAAACGAAGCGCCGCCCGCGGTTGTTTCTATGTTTCTCGGCGACGAACTGACGGAAATTCTCGAAGCGATAGAAAAAGACGCCTCTTACGACGCGAGAGAAAAGGTTCAGATGAAAATAGGCGTTCACGTTATTCCTAAATTCCCGAAAGACACGACGGACAGAAACAGGACTTCCCCTTTCGCCTTTACCGGAAACAAATTCGAGTTCAGAATGGTAGGCTCGTCCGCATCGATTTCCGAAGCGAATATCGTGCTGAACACCGCCGTTGCGGAAGAACTTAAACAATTCGCGGACGAACTCGAAAACGCAAAGGATTTTACGGGAGAGTTACACGATCTGATAAAGAAAACCATTACCGAACACAAGAGAATTATATTCAACGGTAACGGTTATAACGACGAATGGATTGCGGAAGCGGAAAGACGCGGACTTCTTAACCTTAAATCCACGCCCGAATGTCTGCCCTTTTTCCTTAAAGATAAAAACGTAAAGCTTTTTACCGAACATAAGGTCTTTTCGGAAACGGAAATGCGTTCCAGATACGAAATCATGCTTGAAAACTACGTTAAAACGATAAACATAGAAGCATTGACGATGGTCGATATGGCAAACAAAGACGTTTTGCCCGCCATCAGCAAATATATTAAAGAATTGCTGTCCGTTGCGGAAAAGAGAACTAAAATTCTTCCTAATTTCGACGGCGGATTTGAAACGGCAAGAACGAGCAAGCTTTCGTCTCTGGAAAAATCCATATACGAGAAAGTAACCGATTTAGAACAACTTCTCGTCGACGCGGACTTCACGGATTCTCTGAAAGCCGCCGAATATTACAGATTCAAAGTTTTCTCGGCAATGCAATCTTTAAGAGTAGACGTGGATATGGCGGAAAGAATAACTTCTTCGGAATTCTGGCCCTACCCCTCTTACGGCGAACTTCTGTTCGGCGTAAGATAACAACGAATTATAAGGATTAAATTTATTATGTGTTCAATTATGGGTTGTCTCAACGCAAACATTTCGGAGACGCGATTTACAGACGGCTTCAACAAAACCGTTTCGCGCGGACCGGACGATTCACGCATCGTGAAAATAAAAGACGGTTTTATGGCCTTTCACAGACTTGCCATTATGGGATTGACCGAAGAAGGCATGCAACCTTTTTCCTTCGGAAAAAATCTTCTCGTCTGTAACGGCGAAATTTACGGATTCAGAAAACTGAAAACCGAACTTATAAAAAAAGGATATTCTTTCAAATCGGATTCCGACTGCGAGATTCTTCTCCCCTTATACTCGGAATACGGCGTAGAACTTTTTTCTGAATTAGACGCGGAGTTCGCCTTGATTATTTACGACGGAGAAAAAAACAAACTTATTGCCGCCCGCGATCCCGTCGGAATCCGTCCGCTCTTTTACGGTTACAGCAATAAAGGAATTATTTTTGCAAGCGAAGCCAAAAACCTTGTAGGTTTGTGCGATAAAATCGAGCCGTTTCCCCCCGGTTGCTACTATGACGGAGAAAAGTTTGTCCGATACTCGGACGTCTCAAAAACAGATAAAATAATTTACGACGATATAAGCGTAATATGCAAAAACATTCGCGAAAAACTTATTTGCGGGATAGAAAAAAGGCTCGATTCAGACGCGCCGATAGGTTTTCTTCTGTCAGGCGGGCTTGACAGCTCGCTCGTTTGCGCCGTTTCGCAAAAATTGCTCGACAAACCGATTAAAACATTTGCGATAGGAATGAACAAAGACGCAATCGATCTTAAATACGCCAAGCAGGTTGCCGACTATATCGGAAGCAATCATACCGAAGTGATTATAGACGAAAACGACGTTATCAATGCGATTGAACCCGTCGTTGCCATTCTCGGAACTTTTGACATAACTACTATACGGGCAAGCATAGGAATGTATCTCGTATGCAAATACATACGTGAAAACACCGACGTAAGAGTTATTATGACGGGCGAAATATCCGACGAACTTTTCGGTTATAAATATACCGACTTTGCGCCCGACGCGCAGTCGTTTCAAAAAGAAGCCGAAAAGAGAATTTCAGAAATATATATGTACGACGTTTTAAGAGCGGACAGATGCATATCCGCAAACAGTCTCGAAGCGCGCGTTCCGTTCGGCGATCTCGATTTTGTCAGATACGTTATGGCAATCGATCCCGAGAAAAAAATGAACAAATACGGTAAAGGGAAATATCTTTTGCGAAAAGCGTTTGAAGGCGACTATTTGCCGCACGACATATTATATCGTGAAAAAGCGGCGTTTTCCGACGCGGTGGGACACTCGATGGTAGACTATATAAAAGTTTATGCCGAAAAACTATATACCGACGAAGAATTCAAGAGTAAAATAAAAAAATACTCTTACGTCCCCCCGTTCACGAAAGAATCGTTATTATACAGAGAACTGTTTGAAAAATATTATCCGAATCAGGCTCGTATGATAAAAGATTTCTGGATGCCTAACAAGGCTTGGAAAGGTTGCGACGTAACCGACCCTTCCGCAAGGGTATTGTCTAACTATGGCGAGAGCGGAAAATAACACCGCAAAAATAATATTTTACGATAGCAAAGGACGGCAAAATTGCCGTCCTTTGCGTATATAAAACTTTCTAAGTGTCGCACTTAGTTTAACAACTCATTAAAACTTTATCTTATTATAATAAAAATCGTAAAAAAATTATTTACTTTCTTCTTTTATACGAATCTTTATTTTATCGGCTTCAGAAATCAGAACTTCCGAATGTTTTTTTGCCGCCGCGCTGTCTTCGCTCCCCCCGACCAGTCTGATAACTTCGTTCAGCTTTTCTTTTTCGGAAAGAGTTTTAACCTTCGTAGTCGTTTTTTCGTTTTCGACGATTTTAGAAACATAAACCGCGTTATCGGAAAAAGCGGCTATCTGCGGCAGGTGAGTTATTGCTATAACCTGAACGCCGAGAGATATTTTATATAATTTTTCCGCGACGACGCTTGCCGTTTTTCCGCTTATTCCTGCGTCGATTTCGTCGAAGATATAAGTCGAAATGCCGTCGTATTTTGCGGATTGAGCCTTAATCGCGAGCATAAATCTTGACATTTCGCCGCCGCTTATAACGCCCGATAACGGTTTAAGCGGTTCTCCGTAGTTTGCCGAAAACAAAAATCTCACCGAGTCCGCCCCGTCGGAAGCAAAAGTACAATCTTCAAGTTTCGGAAACGCCGAAAACTCAACCTTAAACGCAGCTTTATCCATTCCGAGTTCTTTCAACTCGCGCGATACTTTATCGGAAAATTCCAGACTTGCTTTTTTTCTCAAATCCGATAAAATCCCGTATTCTTTGTATAAAATGCTTTCCGTTTCCGATTTTCTTTTCAGTAAATTTTCTGCAAGCTCGTTAAAATTCGTGAGTTTTTCCCGCTCTGCTTTTGCGTTTGACAAAAACACGCATATTTCGTTATAATTCTCACCGTATTTTCTCTTTACGGATTTTATCGTTTCTAACCTTTCTTCTACCTTATCGGCGTCGTTTTCCGCGTATTCGGATTCCTCGAGAAGATTGTTCGCCGTTTCCGAAACGTCTTCAGCCTCGGCGTAAAGAGCCGAAACTCTGTCGTATAGTTCCGAATACTCCGCCCCGAGCGAAGAAATCCCGTTTATCGCTCTGGAAGCGTTTCCGAGAATATCGCTTACGCCGCCTTCATCGGTCAACGCGCTTTTGAGCGATAATAACGCGGCGGCAATCTTTTCCTGATTACGAAGCTTTTCTTTAAGGATTAACAATTCGGACTCTTCGTTTTCTTTAAGGTCGCAGTCTTCTATTTCTTTAATCTGATAATCGAGAACGTCAAGTCTTAAAAGTCTTTGACTTTCGTCTCCGCCTAAAGTCTCGAGTTCTTTATTTATACTTTCTCTTTCCGCCCGAACGGTTTTTATTTTTTCTTTTACAAGAAAGACTTTTTCTCCCGCAAAATAATCTAAAAGTTTTAATTGATTGTTTTCGTTTAATAGCTCGTAATGCTCGCTTTGACCGTGAACGTCCACGAGTTTTGACGTAAACCTTTTCAACATAGAAAGATTTACGCCGTTACCGTTTACTTTCACGCTGTTTTTCCCGTCTGCGGATAGCTTTCTCGAAACAATCAGCAAATCGTCCTGCTCAAAATCCAACTCTTCGTATAATGATTTTATCGCGACGTTATCTTTTACGTCAAACTCCGCCGCAACGGAACAAAACTCCGTTCCGCTTCTTATCAGAGTCTTATCGGCCTTTGCCCCGAGAACGAAATTAAGCGATTCTATAATAACCGATTTCCCCGACCCGGTTTCCCCGGACATTACGTTTAAACCGTCGGAAAAATCTATTTCCGCGTTCTCTATAAGAGCGACGTTTTTTATAGAAAGTCTGTTTAACATTTATGCACCGTTATCAGATTTTTTTCAGTATTTTTACGATTTTTTCCGCATCGGAATTATTTTTTGTAACTATAAGCAAAGTATCGTCGCCCGCAACGGTCCCCAAAACTTCCTTTATATGAAGTTTGTCGATTACCAACGCGACCGAGTTGGCGTTACCGCTCATCGTCTTGATAACTATAAGATTATTAGCAGAAACAATCGATTCGGTTACGTGTCTGAAAATATCGATAAAATTTTGCGGAACATCTCCCGTTGCGGATGCGGGCGCGGAATACCTGACCTTTTTGACCACGCCTTCGACTTTTATCAGCGCAAGCTCGTTTATATCTCTCGATACGGTTGCCTGCGATACGTTTAACCCCTTATTATTCAGTTCTGCAGTCAATTCTTCCTGTGTGGAAATCTCTTTTTCTTCTATTAACCTTAAAATTATCGATAATCTCTCTTTCTTTGTCATAATCCCGCCCTGTCTTTTAGTTTACAAGATAAATTAGAGTAAAACGAATAACTCTTTTTTCTTAAAAAAATCGTAGGATTCTGAGCTTTTCGTATCTTAAACGTTTCGCCGGAATTTAATACTGAAACAAGTTTTCCGTCTACGAACAACCCCGCGGAAGCTCCACCGTCGTATCGGACAAGACAATCGGAGTCGGCGGAAAAAACGACGGGACGCTGCGCGAAAGAATGCGCGGCGATCGGAGTAAGAGAAAACGCATTGATTTTAGGTGCAAGAACCGCCCCTCCGACAGCCAGAGAATACGCCGTCGAACCGGTCGGAGAACAAACGATAACACCGTCTCCTATAATCGGAGAAATCGCATCCCCGTCGATACTCACGGTTGCGGAAATAACCATTCCTTTAGTACCTTTTACGTTTTCGTAAATCCTTTGTATAACAACGTCGTTCAATCCGAGATATTTTTCGCCTTTATATTCGATTTCAAGCGTAGAACGTTCGTCTTTAACAAGTTCGCCGTCTATAAAAGACTTTGAGGCTTCGGCAATTTCGCTTTGTTCAAATTCCGAAAGGAATCCGAGCTTGCCGGCATTTATTCCCACAACGGGAATACCGTTTCTGTTGGCAAACTCAGTTCTTCTCAGAATAGTTCCGTCGCCGCCGATTACAAACAAAACGTCATAATCGCCTTTTTCGGGAACAGTATTTTCATCGACGATTTCACAGGTTGCGCCACCGTTTATCAATAATTTTTTTAATTCCGCAGCGCACACCCTGCCGGGATCTTTTTCTTCGTTTACGTAAACGAGAGCTTTAAGTTTATTCATATATTTAAACATACCACATAATAAATAAAATATCAAACGAAAATTTTATCAAACGAAACGGTTTCTTTATCCGTCTTTTTAAGTAGAATCAAAAATTCTTCGTTTTTATCTTTAACGAGAGGAGCGTTCGTAATTTTAAGAGGAGAAAGCCCGACGTTTACGGCGAAGTCGTACACCTTTTTCAATGCCGCAGTCTTTACTCTTTCGTCACGTATAATTCCGTTTTTGAATTTCATTCTCGTTTCTGTTTCAAACTGCGGCTTTATAAGTGCGATTATATAAGAGTTTTCGTCAATTATATCTGACATAATCGATAGTACTTTCGTCAGAGAAATAAAGCTTAAATCGGCAGTTATAACGTCAACTCGCTCCGGAAAATCGCTTCTGACGAGAAGCCTGACGTTTTTTACGATTCCGATTACGCGCTCGTCGTTTTTAAGTCGCTCGTCAAGCAAAGAATCGTTCAGATCTACGGCATACACTCTCTTTGCCCCGCGCTGCAAAAGGCAATCCGTAAACCCGCCCGTACTCGCACCGAGATCCGCGGCGATTAAACCTTTGACCGAAAACGAAAAATCCGAAAGGGCTTTGCCGAGCTTATACCCGCCCAAAGAAACGAATTCCGTTTCTTGCTTTATCTCAACGACTTTTTCGGATTCTTCGTTTACTTCGAAAGACGGTTTGTTTCGCAGTATACCGTCAATATACACCCGCTCCGACTCGATAGCTTGCTTTGATTTTGTTCTTGAAAGGAAATACCCTTTATAACACAAAAACGCGTCAAGTCTCATTTCAGCGATCTCTTTCGTACAATCTTTTCGTAAATTCAATCAGAAATCCGGAGTTCGGAATTATTTTCAGATTGTCTACGATTTTTTCGTATAATTCAAACGCTTTTTGCTTTGCCCCGTTCAGACCGAACGTTTTTACGGAAGTATATTTATTTTCCTCTTTGTCTTTATGCAAGGTCTTCCCCAAGGAAGCGAAAGTACTTTCTTCATCGAGAATATCGTCCTTTATCTGGAACATTATACCCAAATCCGTTCCGACTTCTTTTAATTCCTTATAAAACGCGTTTCCGTTTTTTACGGAAGCAACGAGCAAAGGCGCTGTAAGCAGTTTGGAGGTTTTATTGACGTATATTTCATACAAAACTTTTTCGTCCAAAGTTTCGTTTTTCTCGTTTAACAGATCAAGTATCTGCCCCGAAATCATTCCTTTATAACCTGCATATCCGGCAATTATTCGCGAAGCTTCCAAATCACCTTTATCGAAATTCTTTTTCGATAAGCATGTTTCAAACGCGTAATTAAGAAGAGCGTCTCCGGCAAGTATACCGAAAGCCTCGCCGAATTTTTTATGCGTAGAAAGCTTACCTCTTCTGTAATCGTCGTTATCCATAGCGGGAAGGTCGTCGTGAACCAAAGAATACGAATGAATAAGTTCTATCGCGACAGCAAATTCTTTTACGTTTTCTTTTGCCCCGCCGAGCATTTCGTTTGCGGCAAAACACAAAACCGGTCTTACCCGTTTGCCGCCCCCTTCAACCGCGTATTTCATTGCGTCTATCGTTAATGCGGGAACGGTTGTTTTATCGCCGTCAAGCGCTGAAAATCTTTCCGCAAGAGCTTCGTTAAAGTAATCGAGAAATTCCTCGAATTTCCGTCCGTAATCCGCTGCCGTCATGTTTTGATTCTCCTTATCGCGCATTCGTACGCATTTTCCATCAACGAAGCAATCGTCATAGGACCGACCCCGCCCGGCACGGGAGTTATGAACGACGCCTTATCTTTTACGTTTTCGAAATCCACGTCCCCGACAAGACCGCTTTCCGTTCTGTTGATTCCGACGTCAACGACCACCGCACCGTTTTTAACCATATCCTTCGTAACAAATTTCGGTTTGCCTAACGCCGCAACGAGAATATCGGCTTCTTTACATATTCCGGAAAGATTTTCGGTTTTACTGTGACAAACCGTTACCGTGCAATTTTCGCCGAGCATAAGAAGCGCCAGCGGTTTGCCGACGATATTGCTGCGACCTATAATCACGGCGCGTTTGCCGCAAAGGTCAATACTTTCGGCTTTTAACATTTTAATTATCCCTTTAGGCGTACAGGAAACGCGGCATTCTTTGCCGAGCAATAAACTTCCTACGCTGTAAGGAGTAAATCCGTCCACGTCTTTTTCGGCAGGAATTAAAGATAAAAGTTTATCCGCATCGAATTTTACGGGTAGCGGCAACTGAACGAGAATCGCGTCCGTTTTATCGTCTGAGGCAAGAGAAAGAACCGTCTCTTCCGCTTCGCGTTGACTGCAGGTTTCGGGCAGAACGAAAGAAAGCGATTTTATACCGACGTATTCGGCTGCCTTTATTTTATTTTTCACATACACCGCCGACGCGGGATTATCACCTATCATAACAACGGCAAGAGTGATTTTTCTGCCGTAATTCCTTTCGAACGAAGCGACTTTTTCTTTCAGCTCGTCTTTAATCGATTTTGCAATTGCTTTGCCGTCGATTATTTTCATTTCCTCACTTCCTTAGAATACGCGGCAAGAATACCGTTGACAAAATCGGGACTTCTGTCGGTAGAAAATTTTGCCGAAAGTTTAACCGCCTCGTCTATAACGACGGGAACGGGCGTATCGGGAAAATTATCTAATTCCGCCATTCCTATTTTTATCGCGCATAAATCCGTTTTAAATAATCTGTCAAACTTAAAATTATGCGAAAAACGCGAGATGATTTCGTCGTACTTATCGTTGTTTTCTTCTACGGATTTAAGCAAAGCAACAGCAAAGTCTTTATCCGACTCGCTGCCCAGCTCCGAAAGCAAAACATCAAAAAGCCCTTCATCGTCAGAATTGAAGAGCTTTGAAAAAATATACTTGAACACGATTTCTCTTGAAGAGCTTCTCATAAGTTTCCTTTATGCTATAAGCATTTTATTATTTATCTTCCGAAACGGGCTGCGACGCTTCTTG
This sequence comes from uncultured Eubacteriales bacterium, assembly GCA_905210545.1. Lineage (GTDB taxonomy): Bacteria > Bacillota > Clostridia > Christensenellales > Borkfalkiaceae > UBA1259. Next base: position 9,364 of record CAJLXC010000023.1, read on the forward strand.
TTTTGCGGTATCCGCGTTTTCTTCCGAAGGCTCGGCAGGTTTCTCCGCTTGTATATCTCCGAAAAGCACTCCTTTCACAATCACGTTAACCCCTGCCACATGATAATCGATCATCGTTTCCACGTTATGGCGAACGGCTTCCTGAATCTTGAATGCAGTATCGGAAACGCATTGCGAATAATGGACCTTAACGGTAACCTCTATATAAACCCCGTCTTTGTCGAAAAAAACGTTTATAGCGTTCTTTTTCGTCTTTTTACAATTCGTTGTCGAATAGAGTTCTACATAAGGTATTTCTGCAAGAGCGAGATACACTATCCCGTTTACGATTTTATCGCCGTAAACAACCTTGCCTTCACGTTTTTTCTTTACGGTTTTCTTAAAATGCGCCATAAACACCTTCTACGATACTTTTTTTATATTGTATCACAAAATATTTATTTTGCATAGTGTTTTTTTAAGAAATAGGGATTATTTTTACGTTTTCGGGCGAAATCGACATCTCTTCGCTTATTATCGTATAAATAACGACCGCGTCGTCCGCAGTAAGCTCCGCGGATTTTGCCATTACGTTGACGTTATCCGAATTAAGACCTATAACGACAACGGCGTCTTCAAACCCGTAAGCTTTTATGAGCGTTTCTAAAAGCATTTCTTTTTCGGTGTTTTCGGTGAGGTCGATTTTCATCGCAAGCGCGTCGTTCTTCTCGTCGCTTCCCTCTGTCGCCGCAGATATAACGGCGTCAAGCTGTAAAAGTTCTTCGTTTCTCTTGGTCAGCCGTTCCGAACGATACTGCGAAAAGTAATTTCCGGCGTTGGTCTGAACGGTTCCGTCAGACTTAACGTTGTCCGTCGTAAAGACGAAGTTGAAGACCGCCGTTACGGCAAGTAAAGCGATCATGCAGGATAGTACGATAATTTTCTTTTTCTTTGACATTTTTTAATCTCCTTTTTATTTCATTGTCAAAATTTCGATACGGTTAATATCTATATCCAAAAGCGAAGCCGTCGCTTGTTGAATTCTCGTTAAAACTCTCAGATCTCCCGCGCCGCGGGCAACAATCAGAACACCCGTTATTTCCGGATTAAGTTCTTTTATCGTTACGGTTTTTCCGTTGACCGTAACGGGCGTTTCCGTTCTCTCCGTTCCCGAATCGGTAATCGTTTCCGTTTTTTTCATCGCAAGAACCGTTTCCCTTCCGGAGGCTACGGTTATTGCAACTTTAACCTTTCCCGCTCCTTCTACCGAAGATAACAAATCGGAAAGTCTGCTCTCCAAATCCTTTACGTAAGAAGCCGTTTCGTCGCTTCCGTATTCGGTTTTATTATCCGATTTAAAGTTACAGAAAAGAATGACGAAAACGATTACAATCAAAAACGCAATAATACATATTCTGAGTTTTTTATTACCGAATATTTTTTCGGAAAAATTTCCGTTGTCGCTTTTCGTCCCGCTATCGTTCATAAACTTCCACCGCCAAATCTTTTTTCCCGAAACATTCGTTTACCGCGGAATTGATTTTCCTGATAATATCTATATGCTCGTCTTTTTCTTTGATAACCGTTCCGTCGTAAAAAACTTTAACCTTTTTTATTTCGTATTTTCCGTGTTCGCTTTTACTATATTCTATTTCGAAATAAACGTCGTTTATACCGTTTTCTTTGAGTTTTTTAAGACATTTTGTCTTTTTTGATTCTGTTTCTTTTTCGGCGGTATAATACAGATAATTTTCCTGAAGAAAATCTTTGTCACAATCGTCTTCGGTGTACACAAAAACGTTTTCTAACGTAACCTTTCCGGAAAAAAACGGAGAAAAAACCGTCAGTAAAAAAATCACGGACAAAACGGAATTTATCAACGGAGTAAGTTTTCCTTTAGGAATCAGAACGCTTAACAACGAAATTGCGATAAGAACGGAAACAACGCTTATGAGCCAGATTTTCATACCAACACACCCCGATAATCACCCTCAGACCAAACACCCTGCCGAAAGAATCATCAGTAAAACCAAAATAAAAAACATCAGACCGACCGTTAAAAGCGACATAATATAATACGATAAACTTTTAGACAAAGAAGTCATTAAAGCCGAAACGGCAGAAAAAGAAAACGTTTCGGTAACAGCAGCCGTCAATTTAAGTAAAAACGAAAAAACAACCATCGAAACGAGCGGAGTAAAAATTTTATAAAAAACAAGAATTATACCTATTACTCCTACCGAATTTTTTATAAGCACGCTACCTGCAAGAACAAGATCGAACCCGTCTTTTAAAAACCCGCCGACTATGGGAACGGAATTAGAGACGACGTATTTGGCAGCCTTAAAAGTTATTCCGTCATACGTTGCCGAAGTAATGCCCGCTGCGGAAAGATAAACGCCGAAAAACGTCACGATAAACCCAACTATCCACTTAATCACGGAAGCAAAAAAATCAATAAATTTATTTAACTTAAATTTCGGCGAAAAAACCGCTATTGCGGAAAACGCTGCGATAAGCCCCGCAATCGGCAGAATAACCGAAGAGTATACGTTTATTATCCCGTTTGTGAAAAAAAGCAAAGACGGCTTATATACGCTTGCAGACACTTCCGACCCCGTAGCAACCATAAGCGTTGCCATTATGGGACACATAATCTCACCCGCTTTCGCTATATCCGATATGGCTTTTTGCGTTTCGGTACACATTCGGACCATTTGCGGAACGATAATGAGGGTTACAGACGCGAAACCGACCATAAACACCACCTCGTTGACGCCTTCGGAAAGATAAGAACTTTTAAAATTCTGCAACAGAGAACACAAAACGGCAATACCGATAACGCTTGCGAATACCGGCAGAAAACTATACAGATCGTTTAAGAATATCTTTTTTAGATACTCAAAAAACCCGTCTTTGTCTGCAGAAAACTTTCCGGCGAGTAAATCCCCTAAAACTTCCGTAAAACTTTTGCCGTTATCGATTTTTGCGTCTTCATACATATTTTCGACTTCCGAAAGATCTATATTGTCAAGTTCTTCCGATACGATATCCGTAAGGCTTTCTTCCGCATAAGTCGTTTTTATGCCGAACGAAAGGAAAAACACCGCTATAACGATTAAAAATATTATTTTTCTGTTTTTCATAGCAAACCGCCGAGAATATCGAAAACCGCATAAAAAACCGGCAAAGATACGCTTATAATTATTATTTTTCCGATAAAAACAAGTTTGTCCGACAAACTTTTAAGCCCCATATCTTCAACGACGCCCGCGCCGAATTCCACGACGTATCCTATGGAAATTATTTTGAAAATTACAGGCAAAAATTTTTCGTTAATTGCAGACGACTCTATTATTTTTTTAAAAAAGTCAAGCGTTTCCGTAAGATAAGTAAACCCGCTGTAAAGAACGATTATCCCCGATCCCAAAAGAGCCAACGGATATATTTCGCTGTTTACGTTTTTCAGATAAACCACAAGCACGGAACACACGAGAATCAAAACGACTATTTTAAGCATTTTCTAATAATAATTAAAAAAAGTTTTTATAGCTTCAAACAGCTCGCCTATCATATTTATAACGAGAGTAAGGACTATTATAAGCCCCGCAAGCGCAACGAGCGTTGCTATATCGTCCCTGTCGCTTTTTTTCAAAACCTGAGTTATTACCGTTATCAATATACCTATCGCGGCGATTTTGAATATCACGTCTACGTTCATACGTTACTCCGTTAAAGAATCAATATAAATATGATTAACCCGAACAAAAAGCCGAGCTTTATGCAAATCGGTTTATATTTTTTATAATCGTTTTCGCATTTTTTATATTTTTCGCAAACCGTTTTTTCCGCTTCTTCGAGCATATTCAATTGCGTTTTCCTGTCCGTCGTTCCTATATTTTCGGCGTAATTCCAAAAATACGCGCGCTCTTCTTCGTTTAAAAATTGTAAAGCTCCGTTGTTTTTTCTTTTATCGGCTTTATACTCGGATAACTCTTCGGTAAACTTGTTTTTCCCGCAATCTTCTATTACCGCCGAAAAAGATCGAAAACTAAAAGATACCGCCGTTTTAAATCTTTTGTTAAACTCGCAAAAACTCTCGTAAAATTTTAATCTTTCGTAATATTTATACGAAAACACATATCCGGCAAACACCGATAATATAAGCAAAACCGCTCCGATTAAATATTTCAGCATATCTCTGCGTAATTCCGATTCAGTATTTTTTTAATTTTTCCAGGTTGTCCGTTTCCGTTTAATATAACGAATCTTTCAAAAACCCCTTTTGAGAAACCTTTTCGTTTTGAAATATCTTCTATGTCCGAACCGTGACAACTTGCTATCGTCTTAACCCCGCATAAAGAAGCAAAGTTCACGCAATCCCAGTCTTTCTCGCCGAAAAGCTCGTCCGTTATGATTACGTCGGGAGAAAGAGATCTTATCCCGTACTCAAAAGCATAACGCTTGTCCGAATACCTTATAAAATCGATTCTGCAACCTTTAACGTTTTCAAACTCACCCCTCTCGTCAACAATCAGAATGGAAACGTTTTTTTCGTTAAGTTTTCTGGCAATATCTTTAAGCATAGTCGTTTTACCTTTTCCCGGCGGCGAAACTATCAGCGTGTTATAAAACCCGTCCGAATATATTTTTTTAAATAATAATGCCGAACAATCGATTACTTCGCGAGGAATTCTCACGTTAAGAGAGCTTACGTTTTTTATGGTTATTATATTTCCGCCTTCTACAACGCATTCGCCGCCTATACCGACGCGTATCCCGTCCGACGACGTGATAAATCCGTTTTTTATCTCTTCGTTATAGGCGTAAACCGAATTTTTAGTCAGCACGGATAAAGCCGTTTCTATAGTATCAGCCTCACAGGTAATTGCACCGCGAACCTCGTCCTTTAGTCCGTTGTCGGTCAAAAAACGCCCTACGCCGTTATCGTTGACGATTATCGGAAATCCTGCTCTTAATCTTAAATCGTAAACCCTTTTCATATCGACGTTTTTAAGCGCGGCCGATATCCTTTCGGGCAGAAAATCGAATTTCATATCGCTAATAATATATTCCGACTAAAAGAAAAACAGAACAAAAAAAAGACAAAGAAAAATTCTTCGTCTTTCAGATTTGATTTTAAAAAGTTATACGCTATACCAGCGGATATTCCGCTTTAACTTTTGCGGTAAGCTTATCGTCGTATTCCCGAACTTTATCCGACACTAATTTTTCCACTTCTTTCGGGCAAAGCTTTGACTCGTAAGTCATCAGAACGTCAAAAATCAGGTTGGCGTGAGTTTTACCCTCGTTCATTCTGAAATCGTGGATATCGAAATCAGGATCGATGCTTTTTACTATGTCGCGGCAAACAATTTTAAGCTCGTTTACCCTCTCGCTCGTAGTTACGACGGGATCCATATGTATCGTTGCGAGACAATTGAATTTTTCCTCCAACCCGCGTTCTACGTTGTCTATCATATCGTGAAGCTCCATAACGTTACCTTCGGCGGGTACTTCTGCGTGAAGAACGAGAATTTTTCTTCCCGGACCGTAATCGTGCAACATAATATCGTGTATGCCGACGATTCTATCGTCGAAATTTTTTACATAATCCGCAATTTCTTTTACCAATTCGCGGTCCGGAGCTTTGCCGAGAAGAACGTCCGCAATATCTTTAAGAGAGCGAATCCCCGTATAAGCGATAAAAAGAGAAACGATAACACCCGCATAACCGTCTATAGGTACGTCTTTTATAACAGCGGACAAAACTACACTCGCCAGAACCACAGCCGTAGAAACGCAGTCGGAAATACAATCGAAAAACGTGGCTTCAAGCGCAACGGAATTTATTTTTTTGCCCACGTATCTGTTAAGTCCCGCCAAAAAAATCTTCGCGAAAACAGAAGCCGCCAGAATGCATAGCGTAACCGTAAAAACCGCGCCGCTCGTCACCTCGGGAACTTCTCTGCCGACGATTTTACCTATTGACTCCGTAAACAATTGAAACGCCACCACGAGAATTACGATAGAAACGGCAAGTCCTGCGAAATATTCAAACCTGCCGTGACCGAACGGGTGTTGTTTATCGGGCTTTTTGTTGGATAACTTAAATCCGAGAATCGAAACAACGGACGTACCCGCATCGGACAAATTGTTTATTCCGTCCGACAAAATAGAAATCGCGCCCGTCAATACGCCGGCTGTTATTTTTGCCGCACTCATAAGCATATTAACTATTATACCGGTTACGCCCGACAGCCTGCCGTATTTTTCTCTGACTGCGGGATTTTTTACGTCGTCAGGATTTTTTATAAAAAGATTTACAAATTTCTTAAACATAACAAAAACTTAATTTTCGGGCTTTTTTTCTATGATTACGGTAAACGGTCCGTCGTTCACCTGCGTTATTTTCATATCCGCGCCGAACACTCCGAGCTTAACGATAAGACCGTTTTCTTTAAGTCCTTCCGCAACGTAACGATACAACTCGTTAGCGCGGTCGGGTTGTTCCGCACCGAGAAAATCCGGTCTGTTGCCGTGGGAAGTGTTGGCAAAAAGCGTAAATTGCGAAACGAGTAAAATTTCACCGCCGCAATCTTTTATGGATTTATTTATTTTGCCGTTTTCATCTTCAAAAATCCTGAGCGGCGGAATTTTTTTTATAAAATAATCGGCTTCGGTTTTTGAATCTCCTTTGCCTACGCCGAGAAAAACGACAAGGCCGTTGCCGATTTCCGATACGGTCTCTCCGTCAACTTTAAGATTTGCAGACAAAACTCGTTGCAATACAGCTTTCATCTTTTATTATCCTTTAATTCAACATTAATTATTATGATACCACAACAAAAAACGATTGACAAGTTTTTTTCAAAAAAGTATAATAAATAAGTAACTTTTTAAATAAGCAGGCATTAGGTTTATGAAAATTTACGGACTCGAAAAACTTTCGCTCGTCGATTACGACGGGTTTGTTGCGGCTACGGTTTTTACCGGAAGCTGTAACTTCAGGTGTCCGTTTTGCCATAACGCGTCTTTGATCGTAGATTACGACAAATTGCCGCCTATTGACGAAAACGAGGTGTTTTCGTATTTGAAAAAACGTAAAGGAATCATAGAAGGTCTTTGCATCACGGGCGGAGAACCCACGTTAAACAAAGACCTGCCCGAATTTTGCGAAAAAGCAAAACAGACGGGCGTTTTTGTAAAAGTAGATTCAAACGGTACTTCTCCCGAAACAATTAAGCTTCTTGCCGAAAACGGACTTGCGGACTATTTTGCCATTGATATAAAAAACGACAGAAAAAATTACGCCAAAATAGTCGGATTAAATAATTTCGATACGAAAAACATAGAAAAAACCGTATCCTACCTTATCGGCGGCAAAGTCGGATATGAATTCCGCACCACGCTTATCGACGAATTCCATTCGGAAGAAAACATCATCGAAATCGGAAAGTGGATAAGCGGCGCGAAAAAGTACTTTTTGCAGAAATTTAAAAGCGGAGAAAACTGCCTTTTACCCGACGGCTTAAACCCCGTTTCCGACGAAAAAGCAAAACGGTTTTTAACTGCCGTTGCACCTTTCGTTAAATTTACCAAGCTTCGCGGATACGACCTCTCGGGTTAATTCCCCTTTTCTTTTGTTTAATACGTATTTAAGAAAAGGAGATTATAATTTATGTATTTTATTTTTGCTTTAGTCGCTTTGTTTGCCTGGAGCGGCTCGGATCTTTTTTCCAAACTCGGAACTTCTCAAAAGGATAAAAACAGCCACTGGCACGTCATTTTCGCCGTGGGCGTTGTTATGGGCATTCACGCCGTTATTACTATTATTTTCGGTTCGTTTATAGATCCCGATAATACGCCTTCCTGGATTTTAAGTGTTATATATTCCGACTTTAAGCCTATGGATTTTGTCCGTTACGCACCTATCGCGTTTATTTATCTTGCAGCTATGGTCGTCGGATACGTCGGACTCAGATATATAGAACTTTCTGTTTCTTCACCCATTTGCAACTCTTCGGGTTCGCTCGCTTTGGTTATTTGTTTGATTTTCGGTTGGGCGACGCTTAACGGCGGCTCTATAGCGGGAGTTATTCTCGTTACACTCGGAATAATTTCTCTCGGCATCGTAGAGTACAGAGAGAGCGACGAAGTAAAGCTTGCAAGACAAGACGGCTCTAACTTTAAATATACAAAAAGTCTTTGGGCTATTCTTATCCCCATCATATACTTATTTATGGACGCTATGGGCACGGTCGGAGATCAGCTCGTCTCGGAACTCGAATTATTCGATATGAGCGAATACGCTTCTAATACCGCGTTTGAATTCACTTCGCTTTGTTTTGCGATTTTTGCTTTCCTTTACGTAAAACTTATAAAAAAGGAAAAATTCTTCAGCTTCGGCGTTGAAAACGGAGAAGATAAATTGCTTAAACGCAATTTAATTCTCGGCGCGATATGCGAAACGGTCGGACAGATTTTTTATATGTCCGTTATGTTTTCGGATTTCGACGCGGGTATGCCTATGATTTCGGCTTATTGCGTTCTTTCGGTCGTGTGGTCGAGAATTTTTCTTAAAGAAAAGCTTTCTTACAAACATTATATTGCAATCGCGCTGACGTTTGCGGGAATAATCCTTTTAGGCATATTCTCCCCCGTATAACTAAAAAAACGGCTATTTACCGTTTAAATAAATAATTTCCAAAGGAGAAAACATGGAAAGAGAAAAACTTGGTTCGAGATTAGGTTTTATTCTTCTCTCGGCAGGCTGCGCCATCGGTTGCGGCAACGTATGGAAGTTCCCTACCCTTACGGGAGCGAACGGAGGCGGAGCGTTCGTTCTGCTTTACCTTATATTTTTAATCATTCTCGGCTTGCCGGTTATGACTATGGAATTTTCCGTAGGGCGCGCAAGTCAGAAAAGCCCGGTGCGTTTTTATCATACGCTTACGCCGGAAAATAAAGGTTGGCGCGCGCACGGATACGCCGCGCTTGTCGGCAATCTGCTTCTGATGATGTTCTACACGGTAGTTTCGGGATGGATTCTTTATTATTTTATCTCTGCCCTTACGGGAAAGCTTGAAAGCGTTACCACCGCGGCAGAATCCGTAAAATATTTTTCGGAAGTGAACGACAGCCCTCTTATAATGATTTTAAGCACGTTTGCGATAATAATTCTCGGATTTTTCATCTGTTCGTTTAAGCTCGATAAAGGATTAGAAACTGTAACCAAGTATATGATGGTTGCCCTTCTCGTTATTATGATAGCTCTTGCGGTTTACGGTTTTACGTTAAACGGCGCGGCGAAAGGTCTTAAATTTTATCTTGTACCCGACTTTACGAAAATAACGTTTAACGTCGTTGTTTCGGCTATGAATCAAGCTTTCTTTACGCTTTCGCTCGGTATAGGTTCTATGGCGATTTTCGGAAGCTACATAAACAAAGACAGATCGCTTTTAGGCGAATCCGTAAACGTTATCATTCTCGATACTTTTGTCGCGATAGTTGCGGGTCTTATAATATTCCCCGCATGCTTCTCTTTCGGCGTAGAACCGGACGGAGGTCCGTCGTTGATTTTTCAGACGTTACCGCTCGTTTTCTCGCACCTGCCTGGCGGAAGGATATGGGAATGTTTGTTCTTCTTGTTTATGACGTTTGCCGCTTTTTCTACCGTTCTCGCAGTATTTGAAAACATTCTCGCCTGCTTCCGCGATATATTCGGCTGGAACAGAATCAAAGCTTCGATAATTTGCTGCGTTATAATGCTTATATTATCTCTCCCCTGCGTTCTTTCGTTCTGCGTTTTCAAAACGAGTTTTGCGGTTCTCGATATAGAAGACTTTTTGGTCAGCAATATACTGCTTCCTATCGGCTCGCTCGTATTCGTTCTTTACTGTACTAATCGGAAACACGGTTGGGGCTGGGAGAATTTCACTATGGAAGCCAACACGGGCAAAGGTCTGAAAGTCAAAAACTGGATGCGTGTTTATTTATCTTATATACTCCCCATAATTATATTCGCGTTATTCCTGATAGGAATTATAACGTTTGACTATAGCGGTAATATATTTGACTTCTTCAAATAAAACATAATAACAATAAAAACGCCTCGCGTCTGCGAGGCGTTTTTAATCTTTAAAACCTAACGCCGAACGGCATCGGTATAGGATAAATCACGAATAAATTTCGGATTTAATAATTATTCAATACTGTCAAGGTACAAACAAGCGTTTGTTGCCGCAACGCCGCCGTCCGCAACCGCGGTAACGACCTGCCGAACTGCTTTCGTTCTGCAATCGCCCGCAACGAATAAACCTTCCGTACGGGTTCTGCAGGTTTCGTCCGCCACTATATATCCGTCTTTGTCGAGGTCTACAAGATTTTCAAAAGGCTTGTTGTCCGGAATTTGCCCTATCGCGACAAATACCGCGGGCAACTCGTGCCTTAAAATTTCGCCGTCTTTGTTTTTATATTCGATAGCCGTCAGATAATCTTCTCCGATAAAGTCGATAACGCTCGTTTCCGGTCGCCATTCAATATTTTCTTTCGATTTAACAGCCTTAATAAGCGTTTTATCGCCGAAAAACTTATCAAACAACGTATACACGTAGACTTTTTTACAGTAAGACGACAGAAGCAAACAATATTGCAACGCGGTATTAGCGTCTCCGATAACGGCAACTTCTTTTCCTTTATAGAACGCGCCGTCGCATATCGCGCAATAATAAACGCCCTTGCCGACGAGGTCGTTCCTGTCGGATTTGGTTCTTAAATGTTTATGCTTTACGCCTGCCGCTATAATAACGCTTTTAGCTTCATAGGTGTTATATTCGGTAAAGACGCTAAAGATGCCGTCGTGCTTGTCTACCCTGACGGCTTTTTCTATCTCGAAATCCGCGCCCATAGACGTAATCTGCTCAAAAAGATTATCGGCAAACTGTTCTCCGCTGATAGCTTTTATAGACGGATAATTTTCTAATCTCGGAGAAGTCGCGATTTGCCCGCCAAGACTTTCGCTTTCTAAAACAAGTACTTTTTTTCCGTTTCTCAATGCGTACAGCGCGGAAGTCATTCCTGCCGCGCCGCCGCCGATTATTATAATATCGTACATAATCAATGTAAACTCTCGATATATTTTCTTATTTCGCTTGCATTATCATACGCTTTGAATCCGTCTCCGTCCGGGACTAAAAGCGTGGGAGCTTTTTTAACTCCGAATTTAAGCGTCATATCTTTGTCCTGCTCCGCGTCGATAACTTCGTACTTAACGCCCGCCTTATCGAGCATCATCTTGCTCGTTTTGCAGTTAGGACAACCGTTTCTGGTAAACAAAATCGGAGAAGTAATCGTTTCTTCTTTATTACAATGCTTACATTCTTCGTGATGAACCGTTCCGTCTTTTGCGGTAAAATGCGAATTAGCCACGTCATAAACCTTTCTCGCGGCAAATTCCGCGCGTTTACCGTCGTTCCAGTTCTGAACGGGACGATAATATCCGGTTATTCTGCTATAGACTTCCGTCGTTTTCCCGCATACGGGACATTTATAAACCTCGCCCGGAATATAGCCGTGATCGGAACAAACCGAATACGTCGGAGAAAGCGTATAATAAGGAAGCTTATAATTTTCCGCTATTTTACGCACGAGATTAGCCGCAGCCTTCCAGTCGGGTAATTTCTGACCGAGGAAAGCGTGGAAAACCGTTCCCGACGTATAAAGCGTCTGCAAATCGTCCTGAATATCGAGAGCGGTAAATATATCGTCCGTATATCCGACGGGCAAATGCGAGCTGTTGGTATAATAAGGCGTTTTGTCGGAATCCGACGCGGTTATTATATCGGGATATCTCTTTCTGTCGTGTTTGGCAAGACGGAAAGAAGTAGATTCCGCAGGAGTCGCTTCGAGATTATATAAATCCCCGTACAATTCCTGATAGTCGGAAAGCTTGCTTCTCATAAAGTTAAGAACGTTTTTCGTAAACGCCTGCGCTTCGGGTGTAGTCAGATCTTTCTTTATCCATTTAGCGTTAAGGCACGCTTCGTTCATTCCGACAAGACCTATCGTTGAGAAATGGTTGGAGAACGTTCCCAAATATCTCTTTGTATAAGGATAAAGCCCCGCCTCTAAAAGTTTGGTTATAGTATCCCTTTTCACTTTCAGAGATCTCGCGGAAATATCCATAAGATGAGTCAATCTCTCGTAGAATTCTTCTTCGCTGGCAGAAAGATAAGCTATTCTCGGCATATTGATCGTAACCACGCCTACAGAACCGGTGCTTTCGCCGCTTCCGAAGAAACCGCCCGATTTTTTACGAAGCTCTCTTAAGTCAAGCCTTAAACGACAACACATACTGCGAACGTCCGACGGTTCCATATCCGAATTGATATAGTTAGAAAAGTACGGCGTACCGTATTTTGCGGTCATCTCAAACAAAAGCTTATTGTTTTCCGTATCGGACCAGTCAAAATCGCGGGTTATCGAATACGTAGGAATAGGATACTGGAAGCCTCTTCCGTTTGCGTCGCCTTCAATCATTATTTCAATAAAGGCTTTGTTTACCATCGCCATTTCGGCAACGCAGTCTTTATATTTGAAGTCCATCTCCTTGCCGCCGACGATTGCGTTCATTTCGGCAAGGTCGTTAGGCACAACCCAGTCCAGCGTTACGTTGGTAAACGGCGACTGCGTTCCCCAACGCGACGGAGTATTTACGCCGTAAATAAACGACTGAATACACTGTTTAACCTCTTTATAGCTAAGGTTATCCGCCTTGACAAACGGCGCAAGATAAGTATCGAACGAAGAAAACGCCTGCGCGCCCGCCCACTCATTCTGCATTATGCCTAAAAAGTTCACCATCTGATTGCAGAGAGTAGAAAGATGGCTTGCGGGAGAAGACGTTATTTTGCCGGGAACGCCGCCCAAACCTTCCTTAATAAGCTGTTTTAAAGACCAGCCTGCGCAATAGCCCGTAAGCATAGAAAGATCGTGAATATGTATGTCAGCGTTTCTGTGAGCTTCGCCTATTTCTTCGTCGTAAATTTCAGACAACCAGTAGTTAGCCGTAACCGCGCCGCTGTTGGACAAAATAAGACCGCCGACGGAATAAGTGACGGTAGAGTTTTCTTTAACACGCCAGTCTGCAACTTTAAGATAATCGTCAACAACCTTTTTATAATCGACGATCGTTTCTTTAATATTACGGACTTTTTCGCGTTGCTTACGGTATAAAATATAACTCTTGGCAACGTCTACGTATCCGGCTTGAATAAGAACCACTTCTACGCTGTCCTGAATATCTTCAACGCTTATAACGTTATCTTTGATTTTCTTGCCGAAATCGGCAGAAACTCTTAACGTAAGCATATTAAGTATATCTGCCGTATAATTAACCTGCTTTGCGTTAAACGCCTTGGACAACGCCGTAGAAATCTTTGACATATCGTATTCAACGAGTTGTCCGTCTCTTTTTCTCACCTGAAACATACACTGATCCTCCGTACTCTTTTTTAAATGAATTGATGGAACGTTTTTAATATAACATATTACTCTTGGTTTGTCAATCGTTTACAATATATAGTTAATCTTTTTTTTACAAACACAATATATTGTGGTTTTTATAAAAATAGAGCCCAAAAACGCAAACCGTTTCCGAGCTCCTTTCTGCAATTAAAAACCGGTATTATTGCAAACAAAGTTTTTTGAAAAGAAGCACCCAAACAAGGTCAATCCACCCGAAAACTATACCGGAAGGAATTGTTACAAGAATACAAATAATAAGTCTTAAAAGCCCGCCTTTTTTAAGGTACGTAGACCATCTTACTATGATTTCCGTAATCCAGTTTACGCCGGGAATCAATAACAAAAGAATTTGAACCAGGCGGCTTTGCTTGTTAAACCATGTCATAACGACAACCTCCATATAATTATAGATATATTATATCATTTAAAAAATCAAAAGTATACGAAAAAGTCAAAATTTATTTGATAAAACTTTTAAAAACCCTACGAATAAAGTTGCATTTTTTTAAAAAATATAATATTATAGATAA
>CAJLXC010000024.1 GCA_905210545.1 uncultured Eubacteriales bacterium
TCGTTTTTTCGGAATCGGCTTTTATTTTATCGAGAAGTTTTTTCTCAAACGCGCCGTATCCCGATAACACGCATCGTTTTACGTCCCTTAATCCTTTTTTATAAAAAATATCCACTGCGGAAACGTCTTTTTTTACGTATAACAAATACGCCGCTTTTATCCGTACGTTCGTAAGGGAATTATCCGAATTAAGATATTTCTCTATCTCGTAAGTAAGGTCGTCGGCGCGTTCTTCGTTATAATCGAACGTGCAGGCATTGTAAAGCGCGTCCGCTTTGGCAACGTTCATTACGGATTTGGGGAAATATTCTTCGAGCGAAAGCAACCTTTCGGTCACCATAGCGGCGTTTTCGTAATCTTCTTTATCGAGGTAATAATTATATCTTGCGCAGAGCAGCAAAAAGAAATTGAGATCGTCTTCCGCAAGCTGCGGAACGTCGAAATAATATTTTTCTTCTATTTGCGCGGGAGTTTTACCGTTATACAGCTCGGATTGCACGGATAAAACCGCAAGAGAAACTCTCGAATCGTCGTCTTTTTTATTCAGTCCGTAAATAACCGCTCCGTCGTTTTTCGCCCCGCCGCCCGACATAGGCAACGCGTTTCCGAAAAACGTAGCCGCGCCCATGGGCAAAAACATCGCCACAATAGCATAAACCCACAACGGCGTACCTTTAACGAATATAGGAATTAACCCTATAAGCATCGGAAAGAACGACAACCACAGCGCGCCCGCGGTCATCTTTTTAAACCTTTTTTCGAGATTATCGGTGGATTTCGGCGTCATTTCGGTATACCCCGCCGCATCGCCCGGCAAAACAAAATCGAACACCGTTTTTTTGCCGACCTTGCGCCAGCGGAAAAACCATACGGAAACGGAAACAAACGCAAAGCCGTTTTTCTTACCCGCGATCAAATGCCCCGCTTCGTGCGAAAACGTACATAAAAAACCCGTTATCGCCGCGCCTGAAGCGAGCAAACCTATCACAGCGAAAAAATTCACGCCGGTGTATCTCGCATTGCATATCTGCGCCACTAAAAACACCGCCGCAATCGTCAGTCCCATCGATAGAATATTGTTTATCACATTAGTTCTTCTGCTCATAAATTCTCCGTTTTTAACGCAAGGTATCCTTCGAGATTATCGCTTTCGCTTACGATAAAACCGCTCGCGCCGACGTATTCGGCAATCGCGCAAAGAATCGCCGCGCCCGACTGTATAATATCCGCTCTTTCCGGCTGTAAACCCGAAAGACGCTTTTTTTCCTCTAAACTCAAGCCGTAAAGCTTGTCCTTCAAATTAAATAACGCGCTCTTTTCCAGACGATAACCCTGAATTTTTCGCGGATCGTAGGTCTTTAATCCCAAAGAAACGGAAGCAAGACTCGTTGCCGTGCCGCCTATACAATAAAATTCGCAGTCGGGTACGACGCCGAACTCCTTAATTTTTTCGCAAACGACCGATTTTGCCCGCAGCTCGTCCGAGCCGCAAGCCGTTGTAAGAGTTACCGCGCCTGTCGGAACGCTTTTTCCGTAAATTTTAACGCCGTTTTTAACGACGGCGATTTCCGTGCTTGCTCCGCCTATGTCTATAACTCCGCCGTCTTTGCCGTTAAGCGCGCCTTTTATTCCTATTTCCGCTTCAAGCTCGCCCGACACGATTTCTACCGGAACGCCCGTTTCGTTTTCTAAAAGTTTCGCGAACGCAACCCCGTTTTTCGCCCTTCTGACGGCAGCAGTAGCAAACGCGTATACTTTATCGACGCCGCGTTCTTTCGCCTTACGTACAAAAAAACAAAAAGCTTCTACGGTGTTTTTCGCCGCAGAAAAATCAATCTCGCCGCTATCGTTTGTTTTTTCGGCAAGACGCGTGGTTTTTATCTCTTTGCCGAGCGTTACGCCGTTTTCGGAAATCATCAGTCTTACGGAATTAGAACCGACGTCTATAATTCCGTATTTCATTCGATACCGCCCAAATCTATATCGTCGGGGAATTTATACCCGAGTTCGCGGGCGCGGCGTTCTATCCACCACTTTTGTCTGCGGGCGGACAACGTGCTTTTTTTATCTTCCGTCAGTTCGGTGTATATCGCAATCTGCTTTTCGAGTTCCTTGATTTCGTTTCTTGCAACCTTGATGGAAACGAGCTGATACACAAGCACCGAAACGAGTATTGCCAGAAACAACACCGCGCCGGAAGTCAGCGCAACAATTAATCTTTTAATTTTTGATTCCGTCATCGGACACAATCCTTCTTTCGCGTTTCTTTTTAAATTTTACTTTTCTAAATAGATTATACGCTTTTTTGCCGCTTTTTGCAACTATTATATCAAAACTTTTCATATATCCTGATATTCCGAGCAAAACAGAGGCGCACATATAAAATCTGAAGTCGGGAAAACCCGACGAATAAGCAAAAAAAACAAACGCGCACGTCGTCAGAAAAAAAGCAGCGAAATCCGAAAAGACTTTGAGCGGATAAAACTTAACGATCTTTTTTATCGCGGACGACGCCGAAAAAAGGATTCCGCACGCCGCCCCGAGCGCGACGCAAGCAATAAAAACGTAAAACTGACTTTTGGTTACGAACATTTTACTTAAACAATCTTTTTGCGATCGGCTCTTTTTTTCGGGTATATTTTATTTCGTAAAACTTTCCGTCCGCGGTAAGATTGCCCGTTCCCTTGTTGTACGAAGTAATTTTTATATTGTCGCCGCTTATCCTCACTTTTTCCCCCGCAACGGTCAGATTCAACGACTGTTCGGTGAATCCGTCTACGGTTTCCACGCCGGACATAGCAAGTTTTTTTCTGCATTCGAGTTCGAGTTTATCGCACGCGCCTTGTTCCTGCATAATAATACCCCCTTTTTAAATAAAATATGAGCGGAAACAAAAGTTTATGCTTTTTTTGTCGTGTAAAAACAGGGAGAAAAGTGTTGCTTTTCTCCCTGTTTCCGTTTTCAATTTTTAATCGGGCAACTTCATATCCCCGAAGCTTATCCAACCTTTTTTTCTCATAAACTCGGAAACGATAAAGTTCAACGCCGCGGGCAGTACGAACATCAAAAGAATTATGCCCGTTATGCCTAAAGCCCCCGTGGTATATTTGAATAAATCGAACACCCCGACAAAACCGCTCGTACCCATTCCGCCGCCGCTTGCGCCGCACTTTAACTTAAACACGCAGGAAGAAAGCGGACCCAGAATCGCGCTCGTTATTATCATAGGAGTCATTATAACGGGTTTTTTCATTATGTTGGGTATCTGCAACATACTCGTTCCAACGCCTTGAGAAATTAGTCCGCCCCACCCGTTTTCTCTGAAAGAAGCGACCGCAAAACCCACCATATGACTTGCGCAACCTACCGTAGCCGCACCGCCGGCTATAAGCATCGCCGCGATTTCCGCTTCCGTTCCGTCGCGCAGAACGGGCGTCGCGACCGCAATCCATATCGCCGCGGAAGAAGTCGGCATCGTGAGAACGATTCCCATTATAACCGAAATAACGACACCCATCACGAAAGGCGTTGCGTTGGTCGCGAGCGCGATAAGCGTTCCTAACCGGTTGATGAGCCATATAAACGGGAACGACACGAACACGCCGCCGAACGCAAGCAACATACTTCCCAAAGGAACGAGAAGAATATCAAGCTTCGTTTTGCCCGCGTAAAGAGAAACGACTTCAACCACGAGCATAGTTACCACGTACGCGCCGATAGGATTGCCGGGCGCGCCGAGAGTTATCCCGGCAAAAGGTGCGGAAGCTCCCGGCATAAGCTTATCCGCAAAAGCTCCCACAAATCCCGCTACCGCGGCGGAAAAAACAAGTAATTTATTCTTTCCGAGCGCGAAAGCAATGCCTACGCCTATGCCCGCGCCCATCAGGGTTTTAGCGATATTCGCTATGCAAAGAAGGGTTTTGCCGACGTAATTGTCGCCTATCCACCCCGCTATCTGCGCAAGAATCGTACCCGCGATAAGCGTCACGAAAAGTCCCTGAGCCATACCCGAAAACGCCGTTATAAAATAGCGTTTAGGCAGCGTTTTCATATACGTTTTGAATTTGCTTTCTTTCTTCTCTTCGGTTATACCTACGTTCTCGTTCTCACTCATAAACTTATCTCCGTTAATTTATTACCCGTCTGATCGCAGGCGGTAAGATAATATTTTATACCGTTTTTTTCGATATATTTTTCCGTTTTGATTTTATTGCCGTGAAGATGTCCGTACACGACCGAGTCAACGCCGTACTCTTCGAAAAGCCGCGTAAAACCCGTATCTTCTTTCTTCGCCGTAAACGGCGGGAAATGTATCAGCGCAATCAACTTGTCGCCCGCCGACAAAAGCGTTTTTGCGTTGTTAAGCGAAAGCTTTAATCTTTCTGTTTCTCTCAGATAAATTTTATTATCGTTTTCGTCGAAATCGGGCGCGCCGGGAACGCACCAGCATCTCGAACCGCAAATCACCGCGTTGCCGAACTTTATGCTGTCGTTCTGAAGCGCGTAAAAATTTTCGGGTAACGCGTCTCTTACTTTGCCGATAGCCTGCCACCAGTAATCGTGGTTGCCTTTTACGAAAACCTTTTTACCTTTAAGGTCTTTTATCGTATCGATATCTTTAACGGCGTTTTCGAGCGTCATCGCCCAACTTATGTCGCCGCCCACGAGAACGACGTCTTCGTCAGTAACTTTTGATTGCCAGTCTTCGCGGATTTTTTCGAGATACCCCACCCAGTTGCCGCCGAACACGTCCATAGGTTTATCGGAAGTCGTCGAAATATGCAAGTCGCTTATGGCATAAATTTTCATAAAAAAATTATACCATATCTTTCTCAAATAAACAAGCAAAAGACGGCGAACTATAAAAAACCGTGTAAATACCGCAAAAAAAAGAGAACGTCGACTTATAATCGCGCTCTCTTTTATATTTGTTTGTCTTTTTTATTCGGGATACATAGGCAGCTCGAAAAAGCCCGCGCATACTTCCTGCGTGTATTCCTGACAGGGCGGTATGGGGGTATATCCGTAAGACGGCACTAAAAGCTCGACTTCCATAACGATTTTTAAAATTATGGACGCGCAACAGTCTATCGTGAATTGATTTTCGCCGGTATAAGTACCCTGCGTCGAAACGAGCGAAACGACCGCTTCTACGTTGTACGGCATTATAGACGCGGACGGAATATTTAAAATCACGTCTTTAGAAACGGTTACGTAAGACGTAGCCGCGCCTTCTACGCCTGCGGCGTCCGTAAAAGCGACAGATACGGGTATCGTTATATCGCATTTCACCCTCGCGGAATGCGGACGTTCGGCAAGCGGTTCTATAAGCAGATTACTGATAACTCCCGCCTGCGTGGTACTTTTCGCGCTGATAAACGTCAGCGGATATGTAGGACTAACGGGCGTTATGTTCGT
Organism: uncultured Eubacteriales bacterium; assembly: GCA_905210545.1. Classification (GTDB taxonomy): domain Bacteria; phylum Bacillota; class Clostridia; order Christensenellales; family Borkfalkiaceae; genus UBA1259. Next base: position 5,419 of record CAJLXC010000024.1, read on the forward strand.
CAGGTTTAAAACTATATCGGTAAGCTGGCTCTGTTGCATACACGCGTCGAAAACCTTCTTTGCCTGAATACAAACCTTTTCGCACAAACCGTTAAGCGGGTTACCGTTTATCGGCCCCGGACACTTATCCGATTGAAAATTGCAGAAAAACGACATATTTTATCCTCCTTATTTTTCTTCTATTTCAATATATGCCGCAATCCCGTATTTATGCCACACTCGCCTTTTAAAATAGCCAACGCCCGACGTTTTGTCGGGCGTTGGTTGTTTTAACGGAATATTATTTCTTTCCGAAAAGTTTTCTCATAAACGCGGGCAATTCTTTGCCTTTCTTCTCTTCCGGCTGAACGACGGATTTAGGCTCTTCAGGCTGTTTTTCTATAACAGGCTCCGGATTTTTTATTTCCTTTTTAACGGGCTGAACTTCCCACAACTGCTGAACGTGCAACGCTTCGCGCGGTTCTGCGGGTCTTGCGGGAGCAGTCGGACGCATTCCGCCGGAAACGGCAGAACCCATCGTGCCGGCAACGGCTACGCGCGGTTGTTCTTTAGGCTGCTCGGTCATTCCGCGAAGAACGGGCGGAATCGAACTCTTTTCCGTATGTTCCGCAGCAGGTTTGGCGGCTTGTTTCACCTCTTCCGCAACGGCGTTTTTTTCTTCGTCGGAAAGAGGGTTAAAACCGGTGGCGATAACGGTAATTTTCACTTCGTCCGTAATGGAATCGTCTATCGTCGCGCCGAAAATTATGTTTGCCGACGAATCTATTATACCCTGAACGAGAACAGCCGCTTCGTTGACTTCGGAAAGCAACAAATCTCTGCCGCCGGTCACGTTGAGAATAACGGATCTCGCACCTTCTATAGTGGTTTCGAGCAAGGGGCTTGACACTGCTTGTCTTACCGCTTCTATAACGCGGTTTTCGCCTTTGGCTCTGCCTATACCCATATGAGCAAGCCCCTGATTGCGCATAACGGTATTTACGTCTGCAAAATCGAGATTTATAAGCGAAGGCGTCGCGATCAGGTCAACTATGCCGACGATACCTTGTTTAAGCATATCGTCCGCAACCTTGAACGCGTCTAAAACGCCGATTTGCTGCGGCAAAAACTGCAAAAGCTTGTCGTTCGGAATAATAACGAGAGTATCGACGTATTTTCTGAGATTAGAGATGCCCTTATTTGCGTTGGCGTTTCTTACTTTACCTTCGAAAGAGAACGGTTTGGTAACGACCGCAACGGTGAGTATTCCGAGTTCGCGAGCTATTCTCGCTATAACGGAAGCAGCTCCCGTACCCGTGCCGCCGCCCATACCTGCAGCAATGAAAAGCAAATCCGTTCCTTTAAGAAGTTCCGCTATTTCGTCTTTGCTTTCTTCCGCCGCGGCTTCTCCCACGTTGGGATCGCTGCCCGCGCCGAGACCTTTCGTCAGCGCTTCGCCGATCTGAATGCATCTTTCCGCTTTGGAAAGCAAAAGAGCCTGATTATCCGTATTGACGGCAATAAACTCCGCAGAAGAAACGTTGGACTCAACCATACTGTTGACGGCGTTGCATCCGCCTCCTCCCACGCCCAGCACTTTTATAACAGCAGAGCTTACTTTAAAGTTATCGTTTTCAAACATAGTTAATCCTCCCGTGAATAAATGAAATTTTTCTTATTTGGATATTTTTTTTAACGTCGGTCGGTTTTTTTACGCGACCGCCTTTATATATTTTATCATATACGACTAAAAAGTCAAATCAAGTAACGACAAAACGGAAGATTCCGACGGTTTTTCTTTTAAAGGAATCTTTGGGGCGACGATTTCGACAAAAGTTCCCAGTCTTCCCGAAATATGCGCCCTTGCGCCGCGAATATAAGAAATGCCGCCGCCGGTAACTTCTATAGGCACGTAATCCGGTATCGCGTATCCGGAAGCTTCTGCCGACTCCTCTATTCTTTCGCATAAAACGTCGAGGCAGCTTCTTATAACTTCCCTGACGGTTTCCGCCGAATAATATCCGCCGTTACTGCACGAAATCACGTCGTAAGCTCCTGCCGGAACGGAACTTATGCTGACTTTTCTTTTCAGCTCTTCGGCGTCTTCAAACGATATTCCGAATTTTTCCGTTAGGGCTGCCGTTATATATCCGCCGCCGAAATCGAACGTGTTCTGATATAAAATTCCGTCGCCCTGTATAAGCGAATAAGTGGTAGTGATATAACCCGAATCTACAAGCACGGCGATTTTATCTCTCGTTTCGGCTTCTAAAAGATACATAGCCTCCGCAAGCGCGGTCGATACGAATTCCACCGACGAAAAACCCGAACCCGAAAGCACGGGTTTTATCGTGTCTATAAAATAATTGTCGCAGGTTATAAAAGACAGCTTGCCCTTCAGAATTTCGCTCACTTCTCCTATGGGGTTTGCAAGCCGTCTGTATCCGTCCAGCTCGAAAACTATGGCGGAACGGTTTATCAACGTTTTCTTTGCGGAAGACAGCACGAACGCCGAATCGAACAGATTGTCCGTATCTTTTTCGGTGATTCTTTTCTTTTTGGGAAAAGATAACTGGCTGTCTTTTACGGTAACGTCCGTAAATTCGCCCGGCACGCCCACGAAAACGGAATCGACTTCCGCGCCGACCGATTTTTTTATAAAATGCGCCGAAGCGATAAGCGTTTTTTTCAAAGCTTCCGCATCGAAAAAAGTTCTCTCCGAAAAACCGTCGTAAGGATAATCCCTGCGCGCTTTTATCAAAAAGGTTTTGTTTATTCCCCGTTCTCCGATGATCGCCGTTATTTTGGAAGATCCCACGTCGAGAACGGCAGTATGTTTCTTTCGCATATTTTTCTCCGTTTTATAACGTTGTTCTAACGGGACTTTTCGGTCCACTCGATTTTAAATTCGCCGCTTACGAGCTTTACCGCCGTTATCTTATCGAACGATTTGTAATAATCGTCCGTACTGTCGTTGTAGGCGGCAAACGCTGCAAGCGTTTTTTCTTTGCCCTGATCGTCCGCGTCGGGAATTTCTATCATAACGCCCGTATACGTATAAAATCTGAAATCTTTTCTTTCCGTTTCGGACAAAACCGTTACCGACTTTATGTTATCCGTTAGTTCCGCCGCTTTGGCCGTTTCTAAAAACAATCCGAAAAACGCGTCGTCGCTCGTGCCGAGAACTTTACCCGGAACGGCTTCTTTAACGGAAATTCCTTCCGTTTGTAAAGTGATCAGTTCTCTGCTCTCTTCCCGATAATCTTCTATCGACAGCAAAACCCCGTCCTCGTCCAGAACGTAAATTTTATCGCCGTAAGAAAGCCTGTACACTTCACGTCTTTCTTTTACCGTAAAACGTATAACGTTGGGAAAAACTTTCCGAGGTTTGCCTTCGAGATAAAAATACGGATAATCGTCTATAATCGAAAACACGTCTTCTTCGGATAAAAACCACAAAGACCTTCCCTTAAGACCTCCGAAAGCTTCATTCAGCGCGGACACGTCCGTATCGTCCGAAACCTCGTACCTTACGTCGGTTTTTTTAACCAAAGACAAAAGAACAAACGCAAAAATCGCGGATACGACAAAAGCCGCCGCGATGAGTATTGCGCAAATTTTTCTGTTTTTCATATATTATCTTCCGTTTAGTTTACTCGGTCTTTACGATATCCGCGCCGAGTTCCTTAAGTTTTTTTTCTATGTGCGCGTAGCCGCGTTCTATATGCTCCGAGCCGCTTACGACGGTTTTGCCTTCTGCATTAAGCCCCGCAAGAACGAGAGCCGCGCCGCCGCGCAGATCTTCCGCGCAGACTTCCGCGCCGCAAAGCCTTTTCACGCCGTTCACGATTGCGGTTCTGCCGTTTACCGATATGTCCGCACCCATTTTGTTAAGCTCCGACGTATAAGAAAATCTGTTTTCGAATACGGATTCTTCTATAACGGACACCCCGTCGGACACAGCCGCGAGCGCGGTTGTCTGGGCTTGCATATCCGTAGGAAAATACGGATAATAACCTGTTTTTACGAACACGGGAGAACGCCTTTTACCCGCGTGCAGATATATTATATCATTTTTTACGCTCATTTTACAAGTATTATCGCAAAGTTTACCGATTAAAGCCGAAATATTTTCCGCGCGCACCCCCGAAATTTCTATTTCTCCGCCCGTTATCGCCGCCGCGACGAGATAAGTTCCCGTTTCTATCCTGTCGAAAACCGGTCTGTATTCCGTTCCGTGAAATTTCTTTACGCCCGTAACTCTTATAATCTCCGTTCCCGCGCCTGAAATTTTGCCGCCCATCGCCCGTAAAAAATTCGCAAGATCGACGATTTCGGGTTCTCGCGCGGCGTTTTTTATGAGCGTTTCGCCCTCGGCGGCGCAAGCCGCGATAAGCGCGTTTTCGGTAGCACCGACCGAAGGAATAGAGAGTTCTATCACTCCACCGCAAAGCCTGTCGCACGAGAAAGAAACGGAAGTCTCCGATTCCTCGGTTTTTACGCCGAGAACGTTAAGCGCGGCAAGGTGCATATCCACGGGGCGTTTGCCTATTCTGCACCCGCCGGGAAAGGCGATTTCCGCGCGGCGGCTGACGGCAACCAACGCACCCGCAAGCAGAACGGAAGATCTCAGCTTGCGGGACAGTTCACGCGAGACGCAACTTTTTTTAAGACCGTCGTTTTTCATAATCAGATTATCGTCTTCGATGCGATAATTTACGCCGAGTTCTCCGACGATCGCCAGCATATTTTTAACGTCCGCTATATCGGGACAATCTTTTATCACCACCTCTTCTTCGGTAAGAAGCGACGCCGCTATTATGGGCAGTACGGAATTTTTAGCTCTTTCCGCTTTAATCTTTCCGCAGAGCCTTTTCCCGCCTTCGATTACGAATTTTCCCATAACTCTCTCCCGATAAACGTCGATATACTATTTTATGGGAAACCTTATAAAAAAGTTAATCGATTCGGAAAACTCCCGCGCCCTGACGGGAAACGTTATACACTATACCGAATTCCGCCATAAATATTATTATAGACGTGTTCCCGCTGGACACGAGCGGCAGCGGCAAGCCCGTGGGAGGAATACTCCCCGTAACGACGAGCGCGTTTATGACCGCCTGTATTCCGAAAATCATCGTTATGCCGACCGACAACAAAAAACCGAAAACGTCTTTGGCTCGTCCGGCAGCTTTTATTCCTTTTAAGATTATAAAAAAAATCAACCCGAAAAAAAACAGCAGTCCGATAAAACCCGTTTCTTCGCCTATGACGGATAAAATAAAATCCGATTCCGCGAACGGCAAAAAGGCGTATTTTTGTCTTGAATTGAAAATTCCCACTCCGAACCAGCCGCCCGAACCCAAAGCGTATAACGACTGCAGGAGCTGATAGCCTTCTCCTTTGGGATTTGCCCAGGGATCGATAAACGCCGCGAGTCGCTTTAACCTGTACGGCTCGATGATGATAAGCACCCCCGCAAACGCTATCGCAGGCAAAATAAGAAAACACAGGTTTTTAAGCTTTGCGCCCGCGGCAAAAATAACGGTGAGCGTCAATAATCCCACGCAGACGGTGATGGACATATTAGGTTCTATAATAATAAGCCCGCACAAAAGTCCGCCGAACGCAAGCACGGGCAGAATCCCCTTGAACGTTTTTGACCTTTCGGGATTTTCGGAAAAATACGTCGCGCCGAATAAAATGAGCGAAAACTTCGCAATCTCCGACGGCTGCAACGTGAACGCTCCGAAGCCTATCCACCTTTTTGCCCCGTAATTTTCTACGCCTATACCCGGCACGAAAACAAGCGCGAGCAAAACGACGGTTATGACGGCGACGGGAATCGTGAACCTTTTAAGCTTTTCGTAATCGAAGTTAGCGGTAAAAATCATAGCGATTGCGCCGAGCGTAACGCCGATCAACTGTTTCTTTACGAAAAAAAACGAATCGTTATAAGTTTTTGCAGCCGTATAATTGCTTGCCGAATATATAAAAACCGTTCCGATAAGCGCGAGCGCGACCACAGCGACGAGCAGAGAAAAATCGCCGCCCGCTCTTTTTTTTCGTTTAAGCGTTATCGCGGAATTCACTTTTTTTCGCCTCCGAAAACGAGTTTTTTGAACACGTCGCCGCGTTCTTCGCAACAACGGAATTCGTCAAAGCTGGCGCAGGCGGGGCTAAGCAACACGCATTGTCCGCTTTTTGCGACGGATTTGGCTATTTCTACCGCTTTTTCAAACTTATCGGTAACGGTAAACGCAAAATTGCCCGCGCGCGCCGCCGCCTGCAGCATATTTTCTCTCGCCGCGCCCGTTATCACCGTATGTATGACCTTGGAATCGTTTATCGCGGCAAAAAGCCTGTCGTATTTTTCACCTTTCTCGCTCCCGCCGAGAATAAGCACCGCGGGAAGGGAAAGATCGGATATGGCGGTTATGGCGGAAGCGGTGTTCGTCGCTTTGGAGTCGTCGTAAAATTTAACGCCGTTCATCTCGCCTATCATTTGATTTCTGTGCGGCACGCCTTTAAAGTTTTTCAGAGCGGAAACGATCGCTTCGTTTTTCACGCCGAACAGTTTGGCGACGGCGATTGCAAACAACGCGTTATACACGTTATGCTTTCCCGATAGCGGAATATCCGAAGTCGTTGCGACAGGCTCGCCTTTATAATACAACACGTCGCCTTCCGCATAAGCTCCGTCTACCCTTTCGTTTACGGAAACCCATACGACGGCGGCTTTTATTTCGGGGTAAAAGCTTCTCACCGTTTCGTCGTCGTAGTTGAGAACGCAGTATTCGCTTTCTCTCTGATTTCTGAAAATCCTTTTTTTAAGAAAAATATAGTTTTCCATAGAATAATGACGTTCGAGATGGTCGGGCGAGATATTAAGAATACACGATACGTGCGGTTTAAAGTCGCTTACGCTTTCTAACTGAAAGCTCGATACTTCCGTGACGAATACCGTATCTCTGTCCGTTTTTTCCGTTACGGAGCTGACGGGAATACCTACGTTACCCGCAAGCTCGCGCTTTATCCCCGCTTTTTCTAAAACGGCGTCGATCAGCGAAACGGTCGTTGTTTTTCCGTTCGTTCCAGTAACGCCTATAATCACGGGCGAAATCGTTTCGAACGCAAATTCCAGCTCGCCCGTTATGCGTTTACCCATAGTCTTTGCCTTTACGGCGACTTCGTGATTTATAGGCACGCCCGGACTTATCACGAGCGCGTCCGATTCTTTTATCGCCTCGTCTATCCCGTCGGCGGAAACTTTTATCGCGCCGCGAGATATAAGCTCGTTTTCGGCTTTTTGTATTCTGTCGCTTTCAAGCTCTTCGTAAAAATAACATTTTCCGCCGTTTTTTAAAATATACCCGGCAGCCGAAAAACCGCTTTTCGACACGCCGAGTATAAGAAACTTCTGATTTTTTATATACATTTCGTAACCGCCCGTTTTTTTATATTCTTTCTTACAAATAGAATATGACGGACAACGCCCCCGTTATGCAGGTTACTACGAGATACAGAAAAGAAATCTGCGTTTCGGAATTACCCTTAAGCTGCAGATGGTGATGAAAAGGAGCCATTAAAAACACTCTCTTTTTTGTTCTTTTAAAGTGCGCTACCTGAATCATCACGGTTACTGCCGAAACGACGAAAACCGCGCCGATTATCGGAATAAAAAACGAATTGAACGAAAACACGCTTATCGCGCCGATGAAACCGCCGAGAGAAAGCGACCCCGTATCTCCCATAAACACTTTTGCGGGACTGACGTTAAAACACAAAAACCCGACCGTCGCGCCGATAAGACAGCAGGCGAGAAGAACAAGCGACTCGTATTCTTCGTTTTTTAAGAACATATACGTAAACGCCGTCTTTTCGGCAACGATAAGCAGCGCGATAAAAGCGAGATACGCGACGCTCGTTCCGCCCGCAAGCCCGTCTAAACCGTCGGTAAGATTCACGCCGTTCGTAATCGCGATGAAAATAAAAGCGATAAACGGAACGGTTACCCACCCCATATCGATTTTCGCCTTAAAAAAAGGTACGAAAAAAGAAGTAATTCCGTTTCTGTATGCGAAAAAACCCGCCACGAGCGCAATCGCGGTCTGAAACAGTATTTTCTGATAGGCTTTTAAGCCTTCGTTTCTTTTATGTCTGATTTTAAGAAAGTCGTCGAGAAAGCCTACGAGCATAAAGGCAAGCCCTATCGTCACCGAAACGGTGGCAACCCTTCCCGCACCGCCGCCGCAAACGAAAAATATAATCGCCGCCGCGGGAATGAAAAACAATCCGCCCATAGTTGGCGTTCCGCTTTTGGATTTATGTTCTTTTACGTATTCGAGTATGGGTTGTCCGGCTTTTAACCTGCGTAAAAACGGAATAACGACCAGTCCCGACAAAACCGACAAGGCGAACGCGCATAATATTGCAATAAAACAAATTTTTACGTCTTGCATTTCCGAATAATTTCCTCTACCGTATCTTTGTCGTTATAAAGGCGTTTTATACCGAAAACTTCCTGATATTTTTCGTTGCCCTTGCCCGCGATTAAAATCACGTCGCCCTCGCGCGCGTAATTCACGGCGTATTCTATCCCTTCCGCACGATCCTGAACTATCACGTAATCGCGCGTAGAAAGAAGCGTGCCTTTCTCTATCTGCCATATTATATCCATAGGCTCTTCAAACCGCGGGTTATCGCTCGTTATAACGGTAAAATCCGCCAGCTCGCCGCTGATTTTGCCCATCAGCGGTCGTTTCTTTTCGTCTCTGTTGCCGCCGCAGCCGAACACGCATATCAATCTGTTTTTGCATACGCTTCTCGTAGCGATAAGCGCGTTTTCAAGTCCGTCCGGAGTATGAGCGTAATCGAGATAAACGTCGAATTCCCCTTCGTAAACCTTTTCGAGCCGCCCGCCTACGCCTTTCAGGTTTTCAAGTCCGTCTGCGACTTCACGCGGGGTTATCCCGTAAAGAGCCGCCGCCGTTGCCGCCGCAAGCGCGTTGTAAACGTTAAACGCGCCTATCAGATTTATCGTTACGTCGTATATGCAGTCGAACAGATTTATTACGAAACTCTGACCGTCACCGTCCTCGTTTACGTCTATCGCGAAAACGTCCGCGGGGTTATCTATGCCGTAAGAAACGGCTTTTTGATTTTCGCCGATTATTTCCCTGCCGACGGCGTCGTCGCTGTTTATCACGGCGTATTTGTAATCGTATTCGCGAAAAAGCTTTAATTTTGCGCGTTTATAGCTCTCCATATCCCCGAAAAAATCGAGATGGTCTTGCGTGAAATTCGTAAATATAACCGTTTCGAATTTTATTCCGTACAGTTTATCGAGAAATATCGCGTGCGCGGAAAGTTCCATAACTACCGTTTCTACGCCCGCTTCCGCCATATCGAAAAAAGTTTTATGCAAAGCCAAGGGGTCGGGCGTGGTAAGAGTAGGCTCTGCGTATTTATCCGCATAAAACGTGCCGAGCGTGCCTGTAATTCCGCACTTTATTCCCGAATTTATAAGAATCGACGCGAGAAAATGCGCCGTCGTGGTTTTGCCGTTCGTGCCGGTTACGCCGATTATCCGCATTTTTTTATCGGCGTGTCCGTAAAAGTTGGCGGCGATAACGCTCATCGCTTTACGCGCGTCTTTCACGAGTACCTGCGTAAGAGAGGTTTCGGTCGGCTTTTCGGTCACGATCGCCGCCGCGCCGTAGTTTTCTACCTGTCTTATAAAACCGCGGCCGTCGTAATCTCTGCCTTTAAGGCATATAAAAAGACTGCCTTTGGTAACGGAATTGCTGTCGCAAACCACTTCTTTTATTTCTTTTTCGACGTCGCCAGTAACCGAAACGACGCCGGCGTTTTCTATCAGGTTTTTCAGTTTCATCGTTTTCCCTCCCCGCACGTTTCGCGTTTGATTCTTATTCGCGCGGTTTTATGTTTTTTAATTTTATGATTCCTTCAAATACTTGTTTCGCATAAGGCGCGGCGACGGTAGAACCGTAATACTGCCCTTCCGGCTCGTCTATTACGACGAGGGCGAGATATTCCGGCGCGTCCGCGGGGAAAAACCCGACGAAAGACGAGATATATTTTCCCGCGGCGATAACGCCGTTTTCGTATTTTTGCGCGGTTCCCGTTTTTCCGCCGACTCTGTAGCCCTCTATATACGCGTGCTTGCCCGAGCCGTCTCTCACGACGCCTTCGAGCATTTCCGCAAGCTTTGCCGATGCTTCTTTGCTTATCGCGCGCGATTTCGCTTTGGGATAAATCCGTTGCGCGGTAACGCCGTTATCGTCGTAAATTTCGCTTGCAAGATACGGCGTATAATACACGCCGCCGTTTACCGCCGCCGCGGTTGCCGCCGCAAGCTGCAAAGCCGTTACCGCGACCGTCTGCCCGAAAGCTATTCTCGCGAGATCGACGTTCTGAACCGCCGACACGGGAAGAACCATTCCCTGCGCCTCGCCGGCAAAATCCACGCCCGTCACCGAGCCGAAATTGAATTTTTCTATATATTTATACATAGTTTCTTTGCCGAGCGACATTGCTATATCCACGAATATCGGGTTGCAACTGTTATTCAGCGCGCCCTGCAGATCGAGATTTGAATGCTTGCCGTTGTTGTGCATACTCCAGCATTTTACCCTTTGCCCGTCTATAAACCGGAATCTTGACGAGTTGTATATGTGCGACGGCGAAAAAGCGGATTTGTTACCTTCTATATATTCCTGCAAATCCGCCGCGGCGGTCAGTATCTTGAAAGTAGACCCCGGCTCGTACACGTCGCAGACGATGCCGTTTCTTCCGAGCGAGTTTAAGAGCGACAAGTCGTTTCTCGGCACTTCGTTAAGACTGAACGACGGTTTCGTACACATTGCCCTTATCGCGCCCGTCTGCGGATCTAATACGAGCATTTTTGCGGATTTTGCGTTGTGAACGGTCATAGCTTCTTCCATTGCGGCTTCGCAAAGCTGCTGAACTTCGTAATCTATAGTAAGCTTTACGTTCAGCCCGTCGGTAGCGGGTATATAAGAAGCTTTGCCGTTTTCTATCTCCACGCCGACTATATCCGTTTCGTACAGAATCTCGCCGTTGCTTCCCGATAAAAATTTATCGTAATACGCTTCTAACCCCGACTGACCTTTGCCGTCCGTAGAAGTAAAGCCCAGAACCGACGACAGCAACTCGTTATAAGGATACACGCGCGAATTATCCCGCGAATAGTAAACCCCGTCGAGATTTTTTTTGAGAAGCTCGTCTATCTTTGGCTTAGGAACTTGTTTTTTTATCGTTACTTCGCTTGACGACGTGCCGTTCAGTCTGCCGTAAACGTATTCTCTGTCCGTTCCGAGTACGGAGGACAGCGTATCGCAGAGCGTTTCGCTGTTTTTTACGGCTTTTTTCCGCACGAACACGGTATAAGTATCGTCGTTACCCGCAAGCACGACGCCGTTTACGTCGGTTATTTTACCCCTTGACGCAACGACGGGAATTTCCCTCGTCCATTGATCTATCGCTTTTTTCTGCAAAGATTCTCCGTTTATAACCTGAACGTATAAAAGCCTGCCGAAAACGCATAAAAATAAAAAGGTTACCGCAATAATTATTGCGAATAACCTCTTTCGTAAAACAGTTATTGAATATTCGTTTATGAGTTTTATCTCCTCTCGGATTTCTATATATTTTTAAGTCGTGAGCCGAACGGACTTTTTAACTTACGTTATAAATATATTCCGAAAAGACTTATTATATTACTTTATCATTCCGAACTCTTTTTCGGCAACGTCGATTATGTAATCTACCGATGACGCCGAGTCTATCTCCTTTACTACGGCGTTATATTCTTCTATCTTGGCGGAAAGCGCGGCAGAATACTCGGAATTGCTTCTCGAAAGAACGGCAAGCACGCCCGTGTTTAAAACGATGAGCGTAAGAATAAGCGCAACCGCGACCGCGTATAACGCGACCACGAACTTGCCCTTTGCGTTAAGACGATAGCTTTCGTGCTGCTCCTCTTTCTGCTTAGCCATATCGTTGAGAACGGGTTCTGCGTTCCCCTCTCCGAACTGCATCGTCGTGGAAGTAGGTCTTATGTCGTCATCGGAAATAACGTCCGCACCCATTTCGCTCGCGCTGACGATGTTTTCGTCCGGTTCGGAATAAACTACGGATTCCGCGCGTTCTTCGGAGGGCGCATCGACAACGTCTGCAACGCCGACGTCTTCGGTCGCTTCGGAATATCTGTCGTAGTTGAGAAGCTTATCGAGATTTTTTTGCATTCTTATCTTAGCTTCTTCAAGATTTTCTTCTCTCTCCGGCGCATTCGTATATTCTTCTGATATGTCGGGAGCTTTTCTTTCGAGTAAATCGACAGCCGAAGTCGAACGGCTTGTTTCGGTTAATTCCTCTGAACGTCTTGTGGTTACCATAGTTTTCTCCTTTTTTATTCTGAAACGTAAGCGGTGTTGTTAAACCTTTTCCGCGATTCTCAGTTTTGCGCTTTTCGATCTGCCGTTTAAGGCTTGCTCTTCTTCGCTCGCCGTTATCGGGTGTTTCGTTATGATCTCTATTTCTTTTTTCTTCCCGCAAACGCAAACGGGAAGGCTTTTATCGCATATACAGTCGGTTTCGAGATCCTTAAAAACTCTTTTGACTATTCTGTCTTCTAACGAATGAAAGGTTATGACGGCAAGTCTGCCGCTTTTTTTTAATCCTCTCGCCATATCGGTTATCGCTTCTTTTAGCCCGTCAAGCTCGCCGTTTACTTCTATTCTGAGCGCCTGAAACGTTCGTTTTGAAGGATGCCCGTCGTTTTTGAACTTTGCCGGTATGCTTTCGTTTATTATTTCGTTGAGCCTTCCCACCGTTTCTATGCGGCTTTTGCTTCTCGCCGCAACGATGTTTCGAGCGATCCTGTCGGAAAATTTCTCTTCTCCGTATTCCGACAGGATCTTTTTAAGCTCTTTTTCGGAATATTCGTTTATTATAGTTATCGCGGTAAGCGGATTAGCTTGATTCATTCTCATATCGAGAAGTTCGTCTTCTGCCATATAAGAAAAACCGCGGCTTCTGTCGTCAAGCTGAAAACTCGATACCCCCAGATCCAACAATATTCCGTCGAATCCGTCGATTTCAAGGTTTTCTTTTATTTTGCGAAAATTTTTGAAATTGTCTTTTACTATCGTAAACCGACCGTCAAACTCTTTCAGCCGGTCTTTCGCCCGACCTATAGCGTAGTCGTCTAAATCGGTTGCAACGAGTTTGCCGTCCGGCGAAGTCCTTTTTAATATCTCGTAAGAATGACCGCCGCCGCCGAGCGTACCGTCGAAATAAACGCCGCCCGATTTAAGCTTTAACCCGTCCATACATTCGGAAAGCATTACGGGAACGTGTTTATATTCACTCATCGTCGTTTAAGCTGTCGAACGCGTCTGCAAGAGCTTCGAAATTAACGTCGTTAAAATAGTTGTTCCAGACTTCCTCGCTCCATATCTCAACGCAGTTCGGACCTTTGAACACTATCACGTTTTTATCGATCTTGGCGTATTTCCTGAGATTCTCGGGCAAAAGTATTCTGCCCTGCTTATCTTCTTCCGCCTCCCAGCTGTTATATAAAATATATCTCGCGACCTGTAACTGCTTTTCTTTGAAGGGATTTATTTTTTTAAGCGTTTCTTTAACGCTTTTCATCTGTTCCGCGGTATATACGTACAGACAACCGCCGGTGCCGACGGTTATCGTATATCCGTCTCCGAGTTCTTCGCGGAGTTTTGCCGGTATTCTCATTCTGTTTTTCGCGTCTAACTGATGCGAATAATTTTTACCGGACACGGAACGTCTTCTCCTTCTCTCTTTTTTGTATGAAAATTGTACCACATATTTTGACCACTGTCAACCACTTTTTTATTTTTTTTCGACTATTTTAAAATTTTTTATTTAAATTTTTCTTGCCGCTTAACCACTTCTTCGTAAAATAAACGGTTAAGCTCCGAATTTTTACCGACGAATAAGACGCTGTTTCGGCAGTTGTTTACTGACGATTTTTTGGTTTTAAGAACAGCCGCCGCGGTTTTTGCCGTATATTCTACGCCGTTTAAAATTCTTTTCGGCTTAAAGTGGTCAGAAATTTTATTTTTTATAAACGAGTAATGAGTACAACCGAGTATAACGTTGTCGAACGCGCCCGCGCGATTATCTTTTTCTAATCCGGCGAAAAACATAGCTTCGTCGATTTCCCCGTCCGCGGCGACGCTCTCTAAACCGAAGGCGTGTTCTTCTATTGTTTTTGCAAGCCGCGGCAAGCCTATAACGGAAACGCCGCGTTTTTTTTCGCAGGTATATTTTTCCGCCGTGAGCGGCGTTGCGAGAAGAAGAGATTTTTTGCCCAGGAGGGCGGCGGTTTCTACCGGAGGAAATACTCCGAATACGGGAATCGGTTCGCAATAATACCTTATCTTATCGAGAAGACCGACGCTTAACGTGTTGCACCCGAGAACTATCGCCTTCAATTCGCCCAGGCCTTTCAGATATTCTATATTGTTTACCGTAATCCCGAGCAAATCGTCTTTGGTGCGCGTTCCGTAAGGCGCGTTGTCGTTATCGCCGAGATAAAGAAAATTCTCCCCGGAAAGGGTTTTATCGAGTTCGGTAAGCGCGGATATACCGCCTATGCCGCTGTCTATAACGGCTATATATTGTTTTTTCATATTAGATTTTATGAATCCGCACGCATTTTTAGTTAAAATCGGATTAAAAAGATAAAAACCCTGTTAAATGTAGTTGCTTTTAATATTTATTTGTGTTAAAATATTTAGCGTATTAAAAAGAATAATTTAAGGAGCGCATATAAAATGCCCAACATTAAATCCGCAAAAAAGAGAGTTATAGTAAACGCAAAGAAAACGGAACAAAACAAAGCTATCCGTTCCGCTTTTAAAACCGAAATCAAAAAAGTAGAAGCTCTTATTAAAGAAAACAAGTTAGAAGAAGCAAAAGCTGCTCTTCCCATGGCTTTTAAAATTATCGATTCCGCAGCGACAAAAAACATTATTCACACCAACAACGCCGCTCACAAAAAAGCAACGCTTTCCAAAAAGGTTTCCGACGCGTCGGTTAACGCTCCCGCCAAGGAAGAAGTTAAACCCGTAGCGGAAGAAGTGAAAGCGGAAGCCCCCGCGGAGGAAGTTAAAGAAGAAGCCGCTAAACCCGCTAAAAAAACCACGAGAAAAACCGCTGTCAAAAAGACTGCGGAAAAAGCCGAATAATACGGTTCGTTTTTCTTGAATTATACGGATTTTAAAAAATCAAATCGCCCGTACTTTTGCGGGCGATTTTCTTTTGTTTTATTTTCATTCGGTATTATTTCGCAAGAGTTTCTGCGTAAGACGCTTCCGTAAGATACCCTACTATCCCCTTAAACACCGCGTACGCCACGGAGCTCTGATACTCTTCGGTTACGAGCAACGCTTCGTCCTCGGGGTTTGAAAGGAATCCGCATTCCGCTATTATCGACGGATAATTCGTACAATTCAATATGTAATAATCGCCCGCAAGCGGAGAAGAAGTTCTCGGCGCTTCTTTCATCGTGTTAAAACTTTTCTGCACGCTTTCGGCTAAAAGCTTTCCCTCGTCGTCGCCGTTTTTATAAAATACCTGCGCGCCACGGCGCGTAGATGAAGAAAATTTATTCATATGCACGCTCACCACGAGAACGGGCTTTTCTTTTTCGATTATTTCTTTGCGTTTTTTCATATCTTTCTTTTGCAATAGGGTCTCCATTCAATGCATCTTCACGCATTTTTCTGTAGCTCTTCACTGTGGCTCTAACCTGATACTGTTTACGCTCTGCAAGCTGACTCTGTGCTTCCTGATCTCCGGCTTCCGCCCTGGCTCTCAAGGCTTCCATCTGCTCCTTTCTTCTTGCGGTATGCCGTCTGTTGTATTCTGCATTTCTCTCTTCCAAATATTTCGCATATTCAGGGTCATTTTCTGCTCTCTGCTTACGCTTTTCTGCTGATTTCCTTGAACGTTCTCTTGCAATAGCTCTACGCTCCTCAAGCTCTCTGACGGCTTCCTGATTGCCTTTTTCTGCCTGCTCCTTTAATTCTGCCAAAGCAATCTTTTTCTTCTTTGTAGCACGCTCCTGACGTTTCTTTTCCCTTTCCAATGCCAAGCGTTCTTTCTCTTCCATCTTCGCCCGATATTCAGGGTCAGACATTCTCAATTTTCGCATTTTTTCAGATCTCTTACGGTTGTTCTGTCTGCCTTTTTCAAGGATTGCTTTATATTCTGCCATAGCTTCAGGATCTCCAGCTTCTGCTTTTGCCTTGATCTCTGCACGCTTCTGATTTCTTTTCTGCGTAGATTTCTTAGAAGATTTTCTCTTTCTTTCAGCAATCTCTTCCGCTCTGCGTGCTTCCTCTGACTGCAAGGCTTCCACTTCATCCTCACTGAGTGGAAGAACAAAATTTCCAATGAAATTGAAATAAATATCCACTTGCTGAGTACGGTCTTTTGTTCTGCCACCCTCTGCTTCATGAATTACAACCTTTTCAATGAAATCATTAAGCATAGGTGTTGTCAGTTCCTCAAAATCTCGGTATTTCTTAACCAGTCGCACAAATTTATCAATCTGCACTGCCTTAGTGGATATACGTTCTGTAGCAGTTTCAAGTTCTGAAATTCTCTGCTCTAGGCTGCTTTGTTCGGTGTCATATTCTGTCATAAGGCGGTTAAACTGTCTCTCCGGCAATCGCCCCAGTGTGAAATTCTCATACAGACCTTTTATCAGATCATCCAAATCCATCATACGACGTTTTGCTTCTAACAACTCTTTTTTATCATCTGTATTATCCTTTTCACACTGCAATTCATACTGTGCTTTCAACTGTTCTACAAACTCTTTTTCATCTTTAAGGACATACTGTGACACTCTCTTAGTTGCCTGATAAATCAGCATTTCTATTGTGCTTGCCTTGATATAGTGACCAGTACATGAATGATATTTATTGTGATACCGGCTACACCGGAATGCCTGATTGCTGTCATATATTTTCCCATCCTTTGGCTTTGAATTGATATATGCCAGTCTGCTTCCACAATCCGCACAATAAAGAAGTCCTGACAGCCTGTGCGCAGGCTTTTCACTGTTTCGCCTTGGAGATACCCTTTTTCTCATTCTCTGCGCTTTATCATATGTTTCCTGATCAATGATAGCTTCATGTGTATTGTAAAAGACAAGCAGTTCGTCCTCATT
>CAJLXC010000025.1 GCA_905210545.1 uncultured Eubacteriales bacterium
ATTTTGTGCAGATTGCCAAGGTTTTTTCGTTTTGATTTGTTGTTTACAATTAAAGCAAAATTGTTAAAAGCTTTACAAACGTAAAGTTTTTTGCCGAAAAACTTAAAAAAATAAAGTATAAAAAATTATTACTTAAAAAACTGCACAAAAATACGAAAATATCTGTACAAACCTTTCGGCTTATGGTATAATTGAAACAACGAAAAAGAAAACATAATTTATACAGGGTGAACAACTTGGAAAGAATAGCAATTATAGATCTGGGTTCAAACACGGCAAGACTTTTACTCGTGGACGTCTTGGATAACGGACATTTCCAGATCGTGGATCAGTTAAAGGAAGCAACGAGACTTGGCGAGGGTATGGAGAGAGACGGGTTCTTAAAACCCGCCAGAATTCAGGAAACGATAAGAACGCTTAAAATGTTCAGAAAACTTTGCGACGTAAACGGTATAGAAAGAATTATCGCAGTCGCTACGGCGGCGGTCAGACGCGCCAAAAATCAGAGAAGTTTTCTCGACGAAGTTTCCGCCACGTGCGGCATAAAATTGCGTGTTCTGTCCGCAGAAGAAGAAGCCATATACGTATATCGCGGCGTTATCAATACTATGGATATACCCAAAGGTCTTATTCTCGAAATAGGCGGCGGCAGCGCGAAAATCATTTATTACAACAGACGTAACCTTCTTAATTACGAAACGCTTCCTTTCGGCGCGATTACGCTGACGGAGCTTTTCGCGGAGGACAACCTTTCGCCCGAAGAGCAGGCGGTTAAGGTAGAAGAGTTCTTTACCGAACAACTGAGCCGCATAGAGTGGCTTAAAAACGTCGATCCCGAAGCGCAGCTTATAGGCGTGGGCGGTTCTTTCAGAAATCTTTGCAGAATGACCAAGATT
The DNA here is from genome assembly GCA_905210545.1 of uncultured Eubacteriales bacterium. Classification (GTDB taxonomy): domain Bacteria; phylum Bacillota; class Clostridia; order Christensenellales; family Borkfalkiaceae; genus UBA1259. The sequence goes on from CAJLXC010000025.1 coordinate 897, forward strand.
ATGAAGAAATATCCGCTTAAAACCATACATAACTACGTGGTGCGCGAAACGGACTTCGATCACGTTTACGACTTGTTAAAGAGTCTCGATCTTGACAGAAAAAAGAAGATAAAAGGACTTTCGAGCGGCAGAGCGGATATCCTGCCGGCGGCGTTCGCGGCGATTTCGGCGTTCAAAAAATACGTCGGCAAAGCGGATATGGTTATAAGCGGCAGCGGTCTGCGCACGGGTATAATGTTCAACTATGCCGTGCCGTCAACGCTCGACAAGCCTATTTCGGACGTGCTTACGTTCAGTCTTAACACGCTCGTAGACTTTTTCGGTTGCAACAAAAAGCACGTAGAACAAACCGTGGCTTTATCCGTTCAGCTTTTCAAGCAGCTCCGCGTGTTGCACAAATTCCCCAGACAGTATCTTAAGATTCTCAAGGTTGCGGCGTTCCTTTACGAAGCGGGCAAGAAAGTAGGATTTTATAATTTCGAAAAACACAGCGCGTATATAGTGCTTAACTCTAATATTTACGGTATCAGCCACAGAGATCTGGTTATGGCGTCTTTCGTCTGCTCCTGCACGGGGATAGACGACGTCAACCCGCTCGACTGGTCGCGCTATCGCGATCTGGTGAGCGACGAGGACGTGGACGCGGTCAGAAAAATGGGCGTTATGCTTCGTATCGCGAGCTGCCTTGACAGAAGCCTTTCTTCTATAATAAGCGGCATCAACTGCGATATTCTCGGCGACTCCGTAATAATGAAGACGGAAACGGACAGCGACGCCACGCTCGAAATAAATTCCGCGTTGGAAGTCGGTCCCGATTTCAGAAAGGTGTTCAGAAAAAATCTGGAAATTCTTTAAATAGATCGCAAGAACGCCGTGTCGTAAATCACGGCGTTTTTTAAATGAAAACGGAAAATCCTTAAGAAGAGTATTTAATACCGCGCGGAACGGGTTTTGCGCGGAGGGAGAAAGATATGCCGACAGATAAATTTGCTATCGATTTCGACAGCGTTTATACCAACATTTATAAATCGGGAAGCGGTCTCGTTTTAAGCGAGCCGACCGTTGCCGCCGTGGACGAAGGAGGCAGGGGCGAAGTTAAGGCTATCGGGGCGGAAGCGTATAAGCTCGTGGGAAAGACGGGTTCGGGAACGAAAATGGTTTTCCCCGTGTTTGAAAGCGAAGTGGTGAACTTAAAAGTCGCTTCTTCGGTGCTATCGGGTTTTTTGAACAAACTCGGAGTAAACAGGTTTTCCGGCGCGACGGTTCTTTTTTCCGTGCCGTGCGGCACTACCGCCGATATGATAGAAAAATATAACAAGGTCGCAAAAAATTGCGGCGTCGGCAAAACGTTTTTTGTAGAAAGTCCTTTGCTTTCCGCTTTGGGACAGAGAATCCCCGTTAACGATTCCGATCCGTGTTTCGTTATAGATATGGGCGGCGGGTCTACGAGCGTTGCCGCGCTTTCTTTAGACGGGATTATCGCGGGCGTGTCCGTAAATTTCGGCGGGAATAAGATAAATACCGATATAATCGATTATATTGCCGACAACTACGGAATGCAGATAGGCTTGCAGACTGCGGAACGCCTGAAAAAGGAAGTGGGCAGTTTAGAAGAGGGCGATACCCTTTCTACCGTGGCGAACGGCAGAGACTTAAAAGACGGAACGCCGCGCGCGTTCTCGATAAAAGCTTCGAATATTATAGAACCGATAAAAAAATATTACGACGCTGTAGCCAAAGTCGCCATGGGGGTATTGAAGAAACTTCCGCCGGACGTTTCTTCCGAGATAAGAAGAGCCGGTATATACGTTTCGGGCGCGCCGTCTTCTATATACGGACTTAAACGGTATTACGAGCAGACTTTCGGAATGAAAGCGAATATCGCGGAAGACGGGATTTATTCCGACGCGATAGGCGGAGGAATCGCTCTCGCAAACCCCAAGCTTTTAAAGAAAATCGTGCTTGCGACTAAATAGTCGCAAAAAAGAACGCCGCCGACGTAGCGGAACACAATAAAATAACGACAAAAAAACGACTAAAATCCGCGAAGCTTTGCAAAACAAGCCAAAAATCGCGGATTTTTTTTATTTATAATGTAGCCGAGGATATTAAAAATGGCGAGAAAAATCGTTGTGACTTCCGGCAAGGGCGGAGTAGGAAAAACCACCGTAACCGCAAATCTCGGTCAGGCTCTCGCGAGCCTCGGAGAACGCGTCGCGCTGATAGACGTGGATTTCGGTCTTAATAATTTAGACGTGGTTATGGGTGTGGAAAATAAAGTCGTTTACGACGTGAAGGATATTTTAGAAGGTCGTTGCAGGGTGAAACAGGCTCTCGTTCAGGATAACGAGCGAAAAAATCTGTTCGTTCTGCCGTCGGGCGGCTTGTTGCCGTCTTCTCCCGTAACGGGTCAGCAGATAAAGCTTATCATAGAAAACGTGGCGGAAGTGTTCGATTATATTCTTATCGATTGTCCCGCGGGGATAGACGCGGGGTTTCATCGCGCGGTTTCCTGCGCGGACGAAGCTCTTGTCGTGGCAACGCCGTCTTTGCCGTCTTTAAGAGACGCGGACAAAGTTCTCGCCGTGCTTAAAAGTTATAAGCCCGATTACACGGGCATAATCGTAAACCGCGCTCGCGGCGACCTTATGTTGGACGGCAGAATGATGACTCCGCAGGATATAGAAGAACTGTTAAAAACCCCGCTTCTCGGCGTACTGCCCGAGGAGGACGACGTGTTTTTATACAGCGGCTATTCGTTGCCTAAGCGCGCCGAATCGTTCCGTGCGTATAAAATGCTCGCGAACAACCTGCGCAAAAAAACAAACAAAATTTACGACGTAACGAGCAAATATTCCGGGTTTTTCGGAAGTATAAGAAGGAGCTTGAAAAAGAGTATATGAAAAAACAAACCGAATTGCAGAGAATGGAAGAGCTTATCCGTCACGACAGGCTTAACGTAAAGGAAGAGTTTTCGGAGCTTCTTATAAAAGACCTCAATTCTCTTCTGCGCGATTATTTCGATTATAAGGGCGATCCTTCGCTCGACATAACGAGAACGGGCGACAGGTTTACCGTAACCATATCCCTTTGCGTAAATTCTTTAAGGTCGTTTTCTTCTCTCCCCGAATAAAATGCTATAAACGGGGTATAACCTTATGCGGAGGACGAAGAAATGATTTACGGATTTATTATAGGCGTGGTGGTCGGCGCGAATCTCGGACTGATAACTTTTTCGGTTATCGCCGCGGGGAAAAGATAAGCAGAAAGGAGGCTTTGTTATTTTTCGCGCTTTGCGCCTTTAAAAAGCCGCAGAGAAAACGGCGTTATAAGCAAAAAATACAACACGGTTATAACGGAACTTAAATAAACCGCGGGAAAAGCCTTTGCTTTTGCAAAAATAAAGCAGACGAAAAAATCTGTTGCCGCTCCCGCGGCGAAGACGAACGAGCTTGTTACGTAAAGCGAAACGAGCGCGTTCGTTTTTTCGTAAAACGCGGCAAAAATCAAAGCGTTTTTTATGCGTTAAGACGGCGACAACTCAAAAATTATTTCCGCCGCGGATAAAAAACTATCGCGCGGCGGTTTGCGGTTATTTCGTTGACAGTTTTCGTATTATAATGTATAATAAATATTATTATTTATATACGGGAGCGTATTATGGCAAAAAAGTATTTTTTGGCGATCGATATAGGCGCGTCGAGCGGCAGACATATTCTCGGCAGCACGGAAAACGGCAAGCTCGTTTTAGAAGAAATATACCGTTTTAAAAACGGCGCGGAAAAACGCGGGGATAAACTCGTGTGGAACGACGCGTCGCTTTTTTCGAGCATCGTTGCGGGACTTAAAAAATGCGGAGAAATCGGCAAAATTCCCGAATACGTGGGAATAGACACCTGGGGCGTAGATTACGCGTTGCTCGATAAAAACGACAATCTTATCGGAGAAGTGTATTCTTATCGCGACGAGAGAACGTTGAAAGCCATTCCGGAAGTAGAAAGCATCGTCGGCGAAAAAGAAGCTTATGCCGAAACGGGTATCTGCAAGCAGGTTTTTAATACGGTCTACCAGCTTTATTGCGACAAGAAATCGGGCAAGCTCGACAAGGCGGAAACTTTCCTTATGATGCCCGATTATCTGCACTTTTTGCTTACCGGCGTAAAGAAAAACGAATACACCAACGCTTCTACGACCGGACTTTTAAGCGCGAAAACCCGCAACTGGGATTATTCGCTTATCAAAAAACTCGGTCTTAAAGAAAGCCTGTTTAAAGAGCTTTCTCTCCCCGGAACGGAAGTGGGAAGTCTTAAAAAAGAAATCGCGGAGGAAGTCGGCTTCAACGCGAAAGTCGTTCTTCCCGCAACGCACGACACGGCGAGCGCGGTTATGGCGGTTCCCGAAGAGAACGAGCCGCTTTACATATCCAGCGGCACGTGGTCGCTTATGGGTATAGAATCTCCCGACGAGAACACTTCGGAAAAGGCAAGGCTCGCGGGTTTTACCAACGAGGGCGGCTACGGCAAGAGCGTAAGGTTCTTAAAGAACATTATGGGGCTGTGGATGATTCAGTGCATCAAAAAAGAATACGACGATAAATACAGCTTTACCGACTTCGTGGACGAAGCGAGAAAAGTAAAAGATTTTAACAGCACGGTAGAAGTGAACGACCTTTCGTTTTTCGCCCCCGCGAGTATGATAAACGCGGTAAAGGCTTATTGCGAAAAAACGGGGCAGAAAGTTCCCCGAACCGTGGGCGAAATCGTGCTTTGCGTGTATACGAGTTTAGCCGAGAGCTATAAAGCCGCCGCGGACGAGATAGAAGAGCTTACCGGCAAAAAATTCGGGAAAATCAACGTCGTGGGCGGCGGTTGTCAGAACGTTCTTTTAAACGAGCTTACCGCAAAGATAACGGGAAGAACCGTCGTCGCGGGACCTATAGAGGCTACCGCCACGGGCAACATTCTCGCGCAGATGCTGGCTTCGGGCGATATCGCATCGCTATCCGATGGCAAAAAGCTTATCCGCGATTCGTTTGAAATAAAGGAAATAAAAGCGTAATAAAACAAGGTGAAAAAATGAAAAACGTATTAGACGTACTTAAAGAAAGAGGATTTATCAAACAGACTATATACGAAGACGAGTTATACGAGCTTTTAGGCAAAGAAAGCGTGCCGTTTTATATCGGCTTCGATCCCACCGCGGACAGCCTGCATATCGGGCATTACATTCCCATAATGGCTATGGCGTGGATGCAGAGATACGGACATAAGCCCATCGCGCTTTTCGGCGGCGGCACGGGTATGATAGGCGATCCTTCCGGCAGAAGCGATATGCGTCAGATGATGACGAGAGAAACGATAGATCATAACATAGAGTGTTTTAAAAAGCAGATGTCGCGATTCATCGATTTCGACGGCGAAAACGCCGCCGTCGTCGCAAACAACGCGGACTGGCTGTTAGGGCTTAATTACGTGGACTTTCTGCGCGATATAGGCGTGTATTTTTCCGTAAACAAAATGCTCACCGCCGAATGCTTTAAACAGAGAATGGAAAAAGGTCTTACTTTCTTCGAGTTCAACTATATGCTTATGCAGGGCTACGATTTCTTGTATCTCAACCGCAAATACGGCTGCAAGTTAGAAGTCGGCGGCGACGATCAATGGTCTAATATGCTCGCGGGCGTTGACCTCATAAGAAGAAAAGAAAAGAAAAACGCGTTCTGCCTTACCTGCACGCTATTACTTAACAGCGAAGGCAAAAAAATGGGCAAAACCCAGAAGGGCGCGTTGTGGCTGGACGAAAACAAATGCTCCGTTTACGACTTCTATCAGTATTTCAGAAACGTAGAAGACGTTAAGGTAGAGGAGTGTATGCGTCTTTTAACCTTTATGGATATGGAAGAAATAAAGGAGCTTACCGGATACAACGACGAGCGTATGAACGCCGCAAAAGAGCGTCTTGCGTATGAAGTAACCAAGCTCGTTCACGGCGAAGAAAAGGCGAAAGAAGCGGAGCGTCAGGCGAAAGCGGCGTTCGGCGCGGGCAACGCGGAAGATATGCCTGTGGCAGAAATAGATAAAAACGTCGTTCAGATAGCCGAAATCCTCGTCGCCGCGGGACAAGCCAAATCCAAGGGCGAAGCCAAACGCCTTATAGAGGGCGGCGGCGTCGCGATAGACGACGAAAAGATTACGGGCGCGTTCGCGGAGCTGCCCGCAAGCGCAAGAGAAAAAGGCGAATTTATTCTGCATAAAGGCAAAAAGGTTCACCTTAAAGTGATTATAAAATAAGCGTATGCCCGCTTATTTCACGGTAGACGGAGAGCCGGAGGGCGTTCTCGTAATAGAACGCTCGCGGTTTATCTGTTCTATGAAAAACGTAAAAAGCGAAGACGAGGCGCGCGGATTCATAGAAAAAGTAAGGAAGAAATATTCGCTCGCAAACCATCATTGTTATGCGTTCGTCGCGGACGAGGAGGGCAGGTCTTTTCGCTTTTCCGACGACGGAGAGCCGCAGGGAACTGCCGGTATGCCCATATTGAACGTCCTTAAAAGCAAGCGGTTTTATAACACCGTCGCGGTGGTAACGCGCTTTTTCGGCGGAGTGAAGCTTGGCGCGGGCGGACTTACGCGGGCTTACGGCAACGCCGTTACGGAATGTCTTAAAACGGCGAAAATAAAGGATATGCGCCCCGTGGAATTCTGCGAAATATCCGTCGATTACGACGGCTACGCCAAAATTTTGAAAATCGCGGAAAGCGGCGGCTGTCATATCGTCAAAACCGATTTTTCGGAAAAAGCGGATATCGTTATCGCCGCGAAAACGGAAGACGGCTCGGCAAAGCTTTTAAAAGAAAAGCTGTCGGACGCGTTCAAGGGCAAAAACGTTATTAAAAGCAGTTCGTTCGGGTACTGCGACCTTACGGAGAATTTATGTCGAAAATAACCGCTATCACTATGCAGGAAAAGCGTAAGGACAGGTGCAATCTGTTTATCGACGGTGAATTTTACGCGGGCGTGTCTTTGGAAACCGTTATGAAATTCCGCCTTAAAGCGGGAACGGAAACGAACGAAAAAGAACTCGGAGAAATGCTCGCGGAAGCCGAAAAGTCCGAAGCTCTCGAAAAAGCCTTTTCCTACGTGTCCGAAACGTTAAAAACCAAAAGACAGGTAAAAGAATACCTTTTGAGAAAAGGGTTTTCGGAAACGGCTTGCTTTTACGCCATAGACAAGCTTAAAGAATACGGGTATATAAACGACGCCGAATACGCGAAGCGTTTTATAGAAAGCACCGGCAAAACGCAGGGTAAACGCCTTATGGCGTTCAAGCTTATGTCAAAGGGCGTGAGAAAAGAGGAAATCGAATCCGCTTACGAAGAGGTCGGCGGCAAAGCCGGCGAAAACGCCGCCGCGCTCGCGGAAAAACGTTTAAGAAACAAAGAGCTTACCAAAGAAAATATCTTAAAAACCTATAAATATCTTATTTCGCGCGGGTTTTCTTACGAAGAAGCCGAAGCCGCGGTCTCGCCATTTAAAAACGGGGAGGAAGATTAAAAAATGGAACGAATTTTATCTGTAGAACAGATGCGCGCGGCAGACGCGTTCACGATAGAAAAATTAGGGTTTACCGCAGAAACGCTCACGGAACGCGCGGGAGTCGCCGTGGCGCAGGAGATTATTAGCCGCCTTAAAGGGGGCAGGGTTCTCGTGTGCATAGGCAAGGGCAACAACGGCGCGGACGGCAGAGTAATCGCCAAAATTCTCGGCGCGACGCACGGCTTTTCGGTCGTTACGATGACGGTGAACAACGGCATTTTCAAGCTTTTCGATAAAAAATTCGATATAATAGTCGATTGTATTTTTGGAACGGGACTTAACCGCGAAGTAAGCGGAAAGATTAAAACCGCGATAGAAAAGATCAACGAAAGCGGCGCGTTCGTCGTGTCCTGCGATATCGCGAGCGGGCTTAACGGCGACACGGGCAGGGTTATGGGCGCGGCGGTAAAGGCAAACCTTACCGTGGAGATACAGGAATTCAAACTCGGTCATTTCATCAACGACGGTCCCGATTATTCGGGCGAGGTGATCGCGAAAGATATCGGCATAAGTATATGGAGCGACGATTACGCGCAAAGACTTACCGCCGAAGACGCGGCTGAATTCTTTGCTCCGTTAAAAAGAAACGTAAACAAAGGCTGCTTCGGAAAGGTCGGCGTGATAGGCGGCAGCAAAAGCTTTTCGGGCAGCGCGGTTCTTTCTATGAACGCGCTTATCGCGATGAAGCTCGGCAACGGTTATTCTTACGTTGCCGTTCCCGATTGTATTTTTCCGTCGCTGTGCGGACTTAATCCGGAATGTATTCTGACTTCGCTTCCCGACGACGGCGAAAATCTCGTGATGAACGAAGACAGATTAAAGCCTCTTTTATCGCTCGATTCCATTGCCGCGGGCATGGGTATGGGCGTTACGGAAGAAAATTACAAAATAATAAAATATCTGCTGACTGAATATAACGGCAAACTTTTAATAGACGCTGACGGGCTTAATACTCTTGCGAAATTCGGCGCGGAAGTTTTGAAAGAAAAAAAGTGCGCCGTAGTTTTAACGCCGCATATAGGCGAGTTTGCAAGACTCACGGGCAAAGAAAAGGAAGAAATAATAAAAGACCCCGTATCGGAAGCAAAAGCTTTTGCAAAAGAATACGGAGTAACGCTCGTTTTAAAGTCCGCCGTAACCATAATAACGGACGGTATTTCCGTTTATCTCAATACTACGGGTACGCCCGGAATGGCAAAAGCGGGCAGCGGAGACGTTCTGTCCGGTATTATCGCGGGGCTTCTCGCCAAATCGGATTACGCGCTCGATTCCGCCGCCGCGGGGTGCTGGTTGTTCGGCAAAACGGGCGAGATCGTCGCAAAAAAGCTTACCGACTACGCGATGACCGCAAGCGACGTGGTAAACGGCTTGCCGGAAACGATAGCTTCGCTCGTATAAAACGGGAAAGAGTTTTACGCCGGCAACGCGAAAAACGCCGCCGCGGCTTTGTAATAAAACCCGAAGCCGTTATTAAAGAGCATTATCGCAACGTAAACGTTGACGGCGATAAGAACGGGCATCGCCACCATCATAAAAAGACTTTTCAGTCTGTATTTGAATATAAACATAAACACGAAAATTCCCGTCGCGCCGCCGAGCAAGCCGGTAAAGAGCAGCTTGGCGTCGCTTACGGCAATGGTTTCTTCGTCGCCGTTCTCGCGCGCTTTTTTCTGAAAACGCAGCATCATTATTCCGTAAAAGTTTACGGCAACGAGATACACGACGGTTATAACGTAAACGATCGTTGGCATAATTATCGGTTATAGTATGGCTATATACCGGGTTTTTTATAACAAGACGACGGCAAATTTGCCGCGTTCGCAAAAAAAGGAGTTGTTTTATGAAATGTATGTATTGCGGTTGCCTTGAAAGCAAGGTTGTCGATTCGCGCACGTCCGACGACGGCACGTCTATAAGAAGAAGACGCGAATGCGTCGGTTGCGGAAAACGCTTCACCACTTACGAAACAATAGAAACCACGCCGATATTCGTCGTTAAAAACGGCGGGGCAAGGCAGGCGTTCGATCCTAACAAAATAAGAATGGGCATTATAAAGGCGTGCGAAAAACGCCCCGTTACTCCCGCCCAGATAGACGAACTTGTAGACGAAGTCGTCAAACGCGTCAACAATTCTCTCGCGCAGGAAATTTCCAGCCGCGAAATCGGGGAAATGGTCTGCGAAGGGCTTAAAAACGTAGACGAAGTTTCGTATATAAGATTCGCTTCGGTATACCGTTCTTTCACCGATACGACGTCGTTTATGAAAGAACTTGAAAAAATGATCGCCAAGGAAGGCGCAAAAAAGTAATTATTTAAGGAGTGCTTATGAATAAGTGGGATAAGAGGTTTATGTCGCTTGCGGAAACGGTTGCGGAATGGTCGAGCTGTTATCAGTCAAACCGTCACGTCGGCGCGGTTATCGTAAGGGATAAGCGTATTCTTACTACCGGTTATAACGGCGCGCCGTCCGGCATAGAAAGCTGCGCGGAACGCGGCGTGTGTCTAAGGCGTGAACGCAATATCGCCAGCGGCACGATGCAGGAGGTGTGCTACGCCGTTCACGCGGAACAAAACGCCATAATTCAGGCTGCCAAGCTCGGCGTTTCGCTCGAAGGCTCGGTAATGTACGTAACCCATCAGCCGTGCGTTATCTGCACGAGAATGATTCTCAATTCAGGCATTAAGCGCGTCGTTTATAAAAACGGATATCCGGACGATTTCGCGCTGGAGCTTTTCGCTAAATCGGGCGTGGAACTCATAAAATATTCCGACCTTGAAAAAGGCGATAACGGTTCTGCAGGGGAATTATGAAGCTGTCTTATAAAAAAGTCGTTTTAACGGGGTTTGCTTTCTTTCTTATCTGCGCGTTCTGGCAGGCTTACGACAATATAGTGCCGCTGCTTCTCGTAAATAAGTTCGGACTTAAACAAACGCAGTCGGGCATAGTTATGGCGCTTGACAACATTCTCGCGCTTTTTTTGTTGCCGCTCTTCGGTGCGTTATCGGATAAAACTTCCGCAAAGACGGGCAAGCGCAAACCGTACGTGCTTATCGGCACGATAGTTGCCGTCGCGGGCTTTATGTTCATTCCCGTTATAAATAACGTCTATCTGTTTATAGGCGTCCTTTTAATCGTTCTCGTGGCGATGGCGTCGTTCCGCACTCCCGCGGTCGCGCTTATGCCGGACGTAACCTGCAAGCCGCACAGAAGCAAAGGCAACGCGGTCATAAACCTTATGGGAACGGCAGGCGGAATAATCGTGCTGGTTTTCGGAATGATTTTCAAAACCGGCGCGGAAGGAAACGTAAACTTCTTCTCTTACGTCGCCGCAACGTGTTCGCTTATGATAGTCGCGCTCGTCGTGTTCGTTTTAACCGTCAAAGAGCCGCAGTGGTCGGCTGAAATGATTGCCGATACGGAAAAATACTTCCCCGATAAAGAAGCGAAAGAGAGAAACGAAACGGGTGGTAAGCTCTCCAAAGGACAGTTGTTGTCGCTCGCGTTTATTCTCGCTTCCGTCGTGTTCTGGTTTATGGGGTATAACGCCGTAACCAGCAAATATTCGCTTTACGCTACCAACGTGCTTAAACAGGATTACAACCTGACTATGATGATCGCGCAGGGTGCGGCGGTCGTTTCTTATATTCCCGTCGGAATGGTCGCCGTAAAAATAGGCAGAAAAAAGACCGTGCTTGCGGGCGTTTTAATGCTGTTCGCGGCGTTTTTGAGCGCGTCGTTCATAAGAGAAGGCTCTTCGCCGGTCGTTATGTACGCGCTGTTCGCGCTCGCGGGCATAGGCTGGGCAACGATAAACGTCAATTCTTTTCCTATGGTCGTGGAACTCGCAAAGGGTTCGGATACCGGCAAATATACCGGCATATATTACACGGCGAGTATGGCGGCGCAAACCATAACGCCCGTTCTTTCGGGCGCGATTATGGACGCGGTGGGGAATATGTTGCCGCTGTTTATTTACGCCGCGGTTTGCGTAGGGTTCGCGTTCGTAACTATGCTTTTCGTCAAGCACGGCGACAGCAAACCGCCGAAAGTAGAAGATAAAATGATGTTGCTTGCGGGGGCAGACGATTAAATTTCGCTTAAAAACGCGTAAACGCGCGCTAAACGCTTGCGAAAAATCAAAAAATATTGTAGACTATATAAACGATGTCCGAACGCAAAAAGAGCGTTCGGCAAGCGGAGGCTTATCGAAGCGGTCATAACGAGGCGGTCTTGAAAACCGTTTGGGTGCAAGCCCACGGGGGTTCGAATCCCTCAGCCTCCGCCATTAGGGAATAATACGAACTCTGAAAACGAGTTCGTATTATTCTTTTCTGTTGACTACTTCGGCATTGTTGCAAAACGCAAATGAGTACCCCAAATTTTGCCGTTTCGGGAGGCTTAGCGTAGCACAGCTTTCGCGGAAGTCAATGCGAAAAATTATCGCTGAAAAATCGAATAACTCATAACGGTGAAGCCGGGAAGGATTTCCTTCTCGGCTTTTTCTTTTGTCCTGAAACACTCGGACAGGAACGCAATATTTTTTCGTTTGTCATTGACTTCCGTGAGGTCAAAATGCAATGAACGGACATCAACTCAATCGGTGCTACTTCGCCTCCGCCGAAAGGCAAAATAAAATTTGGAGGTAACTCTATGAAAACAGATGTTTCCAAGTTCTCGGAATTCCGAAAGTATTATCTCTCGGAATTTGAATGGTTTGACGGTGAGGAATACATCACCTTCAACCTCGTAGGCATCGACCTTGAAAAAGGCGAAGCCCAAGTCGCCGTGACGGACAGAGGCAAGATAAGCGTTATCACTTACGACCTCATGACGGACAAGAACGGCAGGCTTTACTTTGAGTACGGCGCGATGTACACCCGCATCTACCCGGACGATTTCGAGGAGGCGGCATAATGAAACTCACTCTTTCCAATGTCAAAGAAATCAAGCGCAGTTCGGATAGCCCTCTTACAAAGCGCGTCTGCAACTATGTCATAGGACGCTGGGGCGACTATAACGACAAGAAGTACATCTTCACGGATGTGCTCCATAACGGTTGTTGTTCGGGTGTAGTAAGCGAACTCATTTACTACTACGACACGGTGCGATTTTACAAGCAATACCGCCAAGAGATCAACGAGATGCTTTACAACATCATGAACGAAACGGGGCTTTACGCTCCTTCGGAACTGTTCGGCGACAAGTGGGACAAGGAAGATCCGCTTGCGCAGGATGACTTCAATCAGAACCTGCTGGCGTGGTTCGGCTTCGAAGAGACGCTCCGAAACATCGGCTACAACTTTGAAACTTTACAAAATTGCATTTGAGGAGGATACGAAAATGGCAGACAAGAACATCGCAAAGAAAGAAAAGGCAATCGAAATCATGAAGAAAATGGACATCTACAAACCGTACATAAAAGGCTTCCGCGAAAGCGACAAAGTCTGCTTCTTTGAAGGGTTCGGCGGTTTCTGGATCGACCAAGAACCTGAACTTCATAAAAAGATGAAAGCAATCGAGGAAAAGCACAAGTGCAAAGTTTACGCCGTTACGCACGAATATACGGAATTCGGAGAACTTTACGACTTTCTTATCGTAACCGACTATCCCGAAGAATGGGATACGCTCGTGTACACCGAAGGAAACCGTCATACGGCTTTCGCCTATGTCTGGAACAAGGACGACGACTGGTGCAGTGAGTTCGGCAGCGTTACCGTGCAGAGTTTCGGCGGCGGTATCAGAAGGATCGCGTGAGGTGCGTATGAAACACACAGACGAAGTACAAGCCATCCTGACGGCGATATTCGCCATCAACAGAACGAGCGGACACGAGGACAAGGACATAACACTTGTCCTCGATTACGCTTTCAGGCGACTTTTCGGCGCGAATACAAACCTGCTCATCCTCTCCTGTATAGGAAAGACAAAGGAACAGATGATGCCCGAAGTCATGCAGCTGCTCGAAAGCTGCACACAATACAAAACATACTTGGAGGAAACGAACAATGGCTAAAATCGCAGAACTTAAAAAGTATCTCGGACATGAATTTTCTTCCGGGAGTTACACCGGCGAGGACTACAAGTCCTTTCAGACAAAGTACATCAACTATCTGAAAGCTGTATGCCGTGAAAATCATTGGCAACTCGTCAATGTCGGACGAAACCATTACTGCTTCTCCGCCTTTATAAAGAGCGCGGAAAACAAGTGCGTGTACATATCCATTTCGGATGTCAGGTACTTCACGAACGAATGGTTCAGCCATATTCTCATTCGGACAGCGAAAGACGAACAGGACTACCGAGGCGGCTTCAACCACTACACGACGCTTGAAAACCTCGATAGCAAAGCGGCCGAACTGCTTGAAGACTTACCCTTTTAAGGAGGCTCGAAATGAAATCCGTAATCTGGGATCTCTACCACGGCAATATATGCGGCAAGGATATCAAAGTCCCTCTTAACGAACAAATTGTCGTGCTTACGGCGGAAGAATTTAAGAAAGCGGTAGGCGGAACGACTAACAAGGACTACGAAACGCAGGAAAATACGGATACGAAATGGCTGAATACGAGCGTGCCGCAAGAAGCGTTCCGTAAAGAGTACCCGAAGAGTATGCTGTTCGTTTTGCCGAATAAACAGGACTTCGGCGGTATGTCGTTCTTTATCCCGTCGGCTTTTGTCGGGGAAGATAAGAACAGCGACGACGGACGTATTCTGATCCGCCTGCCCGAAGATTTCGTTATCAAAGCGCAGAGTCGTGACGAAACGAGAGAAGCAACGCTTACGGCGTATGATTTCAACCAACTTTGCAACAACACGATCGCAGAAGATTATAAACAGGCGCAAGCGGAAAGCGCGCCGGGAAACGAAACGCCGAGCGATTGGAATTACGTTTCCGTTCCCGAAAAGGCAAGAATTGCGAGCTTCGACGACAGTACCTTATTCAGAATGCCCGACGGCAAGTATCAGGATTACACCTATTACGTTCCGAACAAGTGTGTTAAGGAGAATACTGAAAAAGGCACGATCAGATTGAGCTTACATAACGACTACACCGTTCGTTTAAGTGACAACAGCGGCGAAGAAAAGAAAACGGCGGAACTCTCGGCAAAGGATTTTTGCGAGGAAGTCAGAGGAAAGGATGCAGTCGCATACGGCACGGAATACAAACGACCGAGCGTTGAGGCAAATACTTCTTTCGACGAAAAAGAAAAAGCGTTACGCGCCGCCGTTCCCGACGAAATGAAAGCGCGACCGAATTGGGTTGTGGTTAAAACGTGGTGGAACGCGGAAAAAGGGAAATACAATAAACGCCCCGTCAACTGCAACAGCGACAAGGGCGAGTATGCCGAAAGCGACAATCCCGAAACATGGACAACCTTCGATAACGCCTTAAAGTACCTGAAAGAAAAAGGCGGCACGACTGTTGCCTATGCTCTTGACGGAAAGGACAATGTTTCCTGTATCGACCTTGACCATTGCTACGACGAAAACGGACAGCCGTCCGCGCTCGCAAAAGAAGTTCTTTCAAAGTGCGGCAAGACCTACGTTGAAAAGTCGGTAAGCGGAAACGGATTGCATATTTTCGGCAAAACAAGCGGTATGGATATTCGTACTTTCTCGAAAGACGGCGATTTGGAATTTTATCAGAAAGAACATATCATCGCAATGACGGGCGACGGCTCAGGCTATTCCCGCCTTGAAAGTTTCGATACGCCCGAAATGAAAGAACTTTTGTCCCGTAAATGCGAGAAACGTGAAGAGTGGAAAGGCGTATGCAAAGGCGTGAACGGACTGTCAACAATGACCGACCGTGACGTCGTGGAAAAGGCGTCGAACGCAAAGAACGGGGATAAATTCAAAAGACTTTATGCGGGCGAAGATTTGCAGAACAATCACTCGAACTCGGATATGTCGCTGATGAATTTACTTGCCTATTGGTGCAACGGGGACAAAGAGCAAATGCTTCGTATCTTTGCAACGAGCGGATTATTCAGACCGAATAAATCGCCGGACTATTACGAGGGAACGGCAATCAAAGCCTTGCGCTCAATGCCTGTTAAATCGACCTATACGCCGACTATTCCGAAAAATACAGGCGGTAACGGCAAGCGATGATACGACTTTACAACGGCGATTGTCTGACGGTGATGAAAGAACAACCGGAGCAAAGCGTTGACCTTATTCTATGCGATCTTCCGTATGGTTGCGGCAAGACAAAACATAAGTGGGATAGGGAAATCGACCTGACAGAACTTTGGAAAGGGTATAGACGACTTTTGAAACCGGACGGTATCGTCTGCTTATTCGGAAACGAGCCTTTCACAAGCAAACTGATTCAGAGCAATACGGATATGTTTCGTTACAAAATGGTATGGGAAAAGGAAAGTCCGACGGGATTTCTGAACTCTAATTACAAGCCGCTGTCCCTGTTTGAAGATATTGTCATTTTCAGCAAAGGGACGGTGGGCAGTAAGAGCAAACTGCCGATACGGTATTACCCGCAAGGACTTATTCAAAAAGAGCAAGTGAAACGAAACAGACCGAATTCGACGTGGCGAAGCGGAAAAGGGTACGGCGGCAATAACAAACTCAATTCGGATACGGAATACGTTACGCATTACGCGAACTATCCGACGGATATATTGAAGTTTTCAAGAGATAGAAGCGCCGTTCACCCGACGCAGAAACCTGTCGCGCTTCTCGAATATCTGATTAAAACCTATACGAAAGAGAGTGAGGTGGTAATGGATAACTGTATGGGTTCGGGAAGCGCGGGCATTGCCTGCAAAAACACGGGCAGACAATTTATAGGTATCGAAGCGGACGATTATTACTTTCAGACAGCAAAAGAGAGAATAGAAAAAGGCTACGGCAATTAGCCGTAGCCGAGAAATTATTCGTTAAGCAAAAACTTGATAATGTTGTAATGCTTGATACCGTTACGCGAAAAGTCGGGGAGATCGCCCGATATGACGTATTTCGGATAGTTGTCTTTGATTCTTTCAAGGTTTCCGAATTCGCGTTCAACTGTTTCGGCAGAAGCGAGGAGATAACAGACTTGAACGTAAAGAGTATCCGAACCTTTGTATGCAACAAAGTCGATTTCGTAATCGTCGGTTTTACCGACTTTTACATCGTAACCACGGTACAAAAGTTCAAGATATACGATATTCTCGTACAACTTATTATAGTCGATTTCGCCGCTCGCTTTTACGCAGTTTCTGAGTCCCAAATCGACGGTGTAATACTTTTCGTTCGTGGTAAGAAGTTTCTTGCCCTTAATATCGTAACGCTGTGCGCTATACACGACCATCGCTTTTTTAATGTAGTCGATATAGGCGATTACCGTTTCTACCGTTGTGTTGATGCCTTCTTGCTTTAACGCGGCAACAATGGAACGTGCGGAAAACGGATTGGCAATATTGTCCATCAAAAAGGCGAGAATCATATTCAAAAGATTCGTATCTTTAATGTTGTTCCTTTGAATAATGTCTTTGACAACGATGGCGTCGTAAGTGTCCGAAAGGTATGCTTCAAGCGAAATTTCTTCGAGCGAAAAACGCATCGGTAAACCGCCGTATTTGAGATAGTCTTGAAACAATACTTCGTCGGACTTGAATTTGCCGTTTTGTTCAAGCATTTGCTTGGCTTCCGATAGCGTAAAAGGATAGACGTGGATTTGAATATAACGTCCAGCAATCAGCGTTGCAAGTTCGCCTGAAAGGAGTTTTGAATTCGAGCCGGTGATATAGATGTCGCAATCGATGTCAACGAGAAGAGAAGAAACAACTTCTTCCCAGCCTGAAACGACCTGTATTTCATCAAGGAAAATGTACGCTTTTGCGTTCAACTTTTCACAAGCGGAAATGAGATACTCGTACAATACGTCACCGTCTTTGAACTTCTTGTTCTTTTTGGATTCAAGACTGATATTGATGATTTGCGGCTTAGATCTTCCGTTTTTCAAAAGATAGTCCTGAATTTGTGAAAGCAAAACGGTTTTCCCGGAACGGCGTACGCCTGTTAATACTTTAATCAGATTCTTATCTATCAGCGGAACGATTTGGCTGATATATGCTTCTCGAATAATCATAAAATCACCTCATTTACTATGATGTGCTTTTATTATAGCAGACAAAAACGTAAAAGTCAATACTTTTGTCTGTTTTAGAACCGACAAAAATACAAGAAAAATAAAATTTGTAAGGAGAAAAACACGAAAAATGAAGAAAAACAACATACGAGATACTCCCGTCATCGTAATTCCGAAAGGGTATACGATAGACGACCTGATGGATTTCGACGACGATGGGTACGAGAACGGCGAGCCGGCAATGGTAGAGGAGGTGAAAGTTGTCTTTGAATAGTGAAGAAAAGAATACGGCGTATGAGAAACTTACGCCGCAGAGAAAGCAACTCGTTGATAAGGTAATGGAAAACCTTGAAAAAGGCAATCTCTTTTGGACGCAGGGTTGGGTATCGTCGGGCGCGCCGGAATCGGCAATTACAGGAAAGAAATATCGTGGAATCAACAACCTTTTTCTGTCGCTTATTGCAATGAGCGAGAACTACGGAGATAACCGTTGGGCGACGTTCAAGCAGATGGAAGAAAAGGGGTGGACTTTCAAGAAAGACGAAGAAGGCAACAGCCTTGCAAAGGGTAAGGGCGCGAGCATTGAGTATTACGAAATGCGAGATAAAGAAACGAAAAGACGTTTCGATAGAAGCGTTCTTGACGGAATGACGGCGAGCGAACAGCAGGAATATATGGATAAAAACGTGTATTGGCTACGCAAATTCTACCGTGTATTCAACTGTTCTCTAATGGACGGTGTCCCCGTAAAGGAAAAGCCGCAAATCGACGCCAACGACCGTAACGACAGAGCAGAGGCAATCCTTGATTATTGGGATAAAAACGAAGCGAAAATCGTGTACGGCGGCAGTCAGGCTTTCTACCGAACGGATACGGACGAATTGCATTTACCCGAACGCGCGGACTTCAAGAGTATGCAGGAATTTTACTCGACCGCATTGCACGAAATCGGACACAGCACGGGACACGAAAGCAGGCTCAACCGAGATTTATCGGGCAGATTCGGTAGCGAGGACTATGCAATGGAAGAATTGCGAGCCGAAATTGCTTCTATCTTTATGGAGCAAGATTTAGGCGTAGAGCCGAGCGAGGGGCGATTGCAGAACAATGCGGCGTATATCCAATCGTGGAAAGAAGAAATCAAGGAAAATCCGAACGCGCTGTTTACGGCAATTACCGACGCGGATAAAATCGCAAAATACGTTTCAGGGAAAGAACAAGAATATCGTCAGACCAAAGATATTCAGTTTTACGCAATCGTTGAAGAAACGAACGCTTATTCGGAACAGGTATACAAATGCTGTATCTGCGACGAAGAAGGCAGAGTAAAACCGCTTATCAATTACGGCTTTGCCGACCGCGACGCGCTCGAAAAAGAACTTGACAAAATCAAAGAACTCGACCTTTGGAAAGACAAGACGTTTGAAGAAGTGAGTATTGACGAACTCAAAGAAAAAGGCGCGGCGGGCAAAGTGGAGCAAGAGAAGTCGTCGGAGTACATACGACCGTCTGAACTTGTTGCGACGGAAGTCGCGGCGCGAGCATTGCCCGTCAGTATGGACGGCAGAGGCAAGGCGAGCCTTACGCGAATGAGCGACCGTGAAACGCTTGACAGAGCAGAAAAACATTTCGGAACGGACGCAAAGTTTTCTGATCTCTACAACGGGAAAACCGTGTTGGGGAGTGAAGAAAAGAGCGAATATGCGTTAATGTTGCGCCTTGCGATGTTCTGCGGAAACGACGAAGAGCAACTTCTTCGCTTATTCAAATCGTCGGGACAATTCCGCGACGACAAGCCGAACGCTTACTATATGAAAATGGCAGAAAACGGCTTGAAATTCATTGCAGACAAACGGAGTGCTTTCGGTGGAGCAAACGAAACAGGTGGCTTTACAAAAGGCAAAGTCGGTATCAATTCAAAGAGGTAAAAACAAAAGTACGGATATGGTTCAGGATATATACACGACGGAAAGGAAGTTCAAAATCATCTATGCCGATCCGCCTTGGCAGTTCAGGACGTATTCGGCAAAAGGACAAGGGCGGAGCGCGGAAAGACATTATCCGACGATGCCCAAAACAGAGATACAGGCGTTGCCTGTGTCCCGTATCTGCGAGAAAGATTGCGTACTGTTTTTATGGGTAACAGCGCCGTGCCTTATAGAAGGAATAGAACTAATAAAGGTTTGGGGATTTACATATAAAACGGTTGCTTTCACTTGGATAAAAAAGTGCAAACGAGCAGACAAAATATTTACCGGAATGGGATATTACACTCGCTCTAATGCCGAATACTGCCTGATTGCAACAAAAGGAAAAGGACTAAAACGCAAAAGCCGTTCTGTTTCATCTGTCATTATGACTCCCATAGAAGAGCATAGTAAGAAACCTGACGAAACGAGAAAACGGATAGAAGCGTTGTACGGCGACGTGTCGAAGATAGAGTTGTTTGCAAGACGGCAGGCAGATAATTGGGACTGTTGGGGCAACGAAGTATAAACATAAAAAACATAAGGAGCAAAAAACATTGAAAGAAAGAAACTTCAAATTCAGAAAAAGTTATGCGGAAGTTATCCGCGTAATGGACGACAAACAGGCAGGCAGATTTATCAAAGCGGTGTCGGATTACGTCTTTGATGGGAGAGCATACGACGGCAACGACACGGCAATCAAAAGTGCGTTTACGCTCGTAAAAGTATCTCTCGACGGAGATAAAGCCGACAGAGAAAACGGCAGACGCGGCGGCATCAAGAGCCGCGAGCTTCGCAAGGCAAAGGAAGAACAGCCGTGCGTTGCAAAGGTAATCGCAAGCGGTATCGTGGCGAGCGAAATGCTGAAAAGTATCCTTGAAGGCAGAGAAACACCGTCTGACGACGAGGGAGAAACCACCGAAAATTGTTTTGGCAGAGAGGACTTTTAGCAAGCAGGATAAGGATTTTCCAAACTATCGGAAAATCGCAGAGTTGAACAAGTCGGAAACCGACTTTTCAGGGAGGTGATAACAATGGGAAGAAAAATGAAACTCGACGGCAACTGTGGCAGTAAATTCATTACGATTGACGACGAAAAGAAGTGGGCGTTAATCCGAGAGATAGCGACGGTTGACAGATACAAAAACAGTTTTAACGCTATCGTCAACGACGCGCTGATGTTCGGACTACCGGAATTGCACAGACGGCTTTTCGATAAAGTCGAAATCGACGGCGAAAAAAAAACGGTCAGCGTTCCGAGAGAATACAGCGAGGACGCGTTGTACTTTGAACTCGTCAGACTTATGCGCGAAAACATTGCAAATCAGGTGGTGCTGAAACGATTGGTCTGTTCCATATTCAATCTGCTTGCCGTATGGGGCGAGGGTGCGAGAATGGGCGAGGCGTTCAAAAAAGGTTTTCTCAAAGACACGCCGGACTTCATCGTAAAGGAAGAAGCGCGGATGCTGAAAGAAGCGGGGAGGTAAGAACATAGGAAACAATCAACCTGTCGTATTCAACATACAGTATACACCGTATCGGTTGCCGAAAAATGCAAGCGGGC
>CAJLXC010000026.1 GCA_905210545.1 uncultured Eubacteriales bacterium
ACAGTCCGCACGGCGCGCCGTTTTTAACGTTTATGCAAATCTCGCCCACTTCGCCGTCGGCAACGGGTTTATCGTCGTCGGAAAGGAGTTCTACGTTATACACGGGTACGGGCTTGCCCATAGAGCCGAGTTTTACTTTCGCGCCGACGAGATTCGCTATGACGCAAGTGGTTTCGGACTGACCGAAGCCTTCCATGATTTTCAGCCCCGTGCAAGCCTCGAACTGTCTGAACACTTCGGGATTCAACGCTTCGCCCGCAGTGGTCATATGTTCTATCGACGATAAATCGTATTTGGAAATATCCTGTTTTACCATCATACGGAGCATCGTGGGCGGCGCGCAGAAAGTTGTTATGCCGTACTTTTTAAACAGCGGCAGTATGTCGTCCGCGTCGAACCGATCGAAATCGTAAACGAAAATGGGAGCTTCGCACAGCCATTGTCCGTAAATCTTACCCCAGGCGGCTTTCGCCCAGCCCGTGTCGGATATAGTAAAGTGCAAACCGTCCGGATTGACGCAATGCCAGTATTTGGCGGTGTGGAAATGCCCTAACGGATACTTGCAGTTGTGCGCGGCGATTTTTGCGTTGCCGGATGTGCCGGACGTGAAGTACATCATCATAAGGTCGTTGCCGCAAGTGCTGCCGGAAGTGCGTTCGAACTCGTCGGAGAAGATTTTGAACTCCGCGTCGAAATCGCGCCAGCCTTCCGGCGCGCCGTCCACCGCTATTTTGTTTATAACGGGACATATCGCGGTTGCGGCGTCTACTTCTTTATGTACACCGCCGTCTGCCGTACATATGACGGTCGTTATTCCCGCCGACTGTATACGATAAGAAATATCGTGTTCTTTAAGCTGATTAGGCGCGGGAATCGCTATCGCGCCGAGCTTGATAAGACCGATTAAAGCTATCCAGAATTGATAATGGCGTTTTAGTATAAGCAACACCTTATCGCCGCGTTTTATACCCATCGACCTGAAATAATTAGCCGCTTTTGCGGAAGCCTTTTTAAGATCGCCGAAAGTAAATCTGCGTTCCGTCTTGTTTCTGTCGAGATGAAGAATTGCGAGCTTGTCGGGGCGTTCCGTACCCAGCTTATCGATCACGTCGAACGCGAAATTGAATTTGTCTTCGTTTTTGAATTTTATATCCACGAGTTCGCCCGTTTCGGTTTCTTTAACGGAAATAAAATCTTCCCACACTCTGCGGCGGGCGGGCTTGTTTTTAAGCGGAAGCGTGATAAATTCCCGCACCCCGCTGTGCGTAAACGAAGAAGAGGGTTCTCCGTTCGGATTTAAGACTATCGCGTAAAACAAACAGTCTTCGCCGCCTGTGGCGATCATTCCGTGAGGCGTGCCGCTGTCGTAATACGCCGCGTCGCCCTCGTGCAGAACTTCTACGTGATTGCCTATCTGAACTTTAAGCGTGCCTTTTATGATAAGGTCGCACTCCTGACCTTGGTGAGTGGTCAGTTCTATCGGACGGGATTGAGCTTCTTCGCTGTACACGGAACGAACGAACAGCGGCTCTGCTATTCTGTTTTTAAAAGCCGAAGCAAGGTTATAATAAACCATTCCGTGGGCTTGTTCTATCTTCTGCCCCTCGCCGTTTCTCACGACGGTATATCCCGCGAGTTTAGGACTCGAACCCTCTATTATATCCGTTACGTCTACGCCGAAAACCTGCGCGCAACGATACAGAAAAGCAAAGTTCAGATCCATTTCGCCGCGTTCGCAGGCGAGATACTCGTCTACGGTAACGCCTACTTCGTTAGCGATTTCGTGAACGTCTAACCCGGCAACGGAACGCAGTTCGCGTATTCTTGCCGCCACTTCTTTAATTTTTACGTCAAGCGATTTGTCCGTCATAATTATCCTCTGTTTTAAGTAATAAAAAAATCCGTCTCAAAGAAAATCGTGTTTCTTTGAGACGGATATAAATTCCGCGGTACCACTCAAATTGCGCTTTCGCGCCGCTCAGACTCCAACAAGTCTTGTGCTTTAACGCAGCCGATACGGGAAAGTTCTACTCCGCGCGCCGCGCGTTTCTTCTTTCCGGCTTGGAAACTACATCGCTTTAACCGTTCCGATAACTCACACCGACCGTTATCTCTCTGAAGGTAACTTGCGTCAAAACGAACTTTTCTTCATCGCCTTTATCGAATTGATTTTACCACATAGATAATCGCTTGTCAACCGATTACACCTATTTTCTCAAAGTTTATTTCTCTGAATTTTGCCGCTCGTGGTTTTGGGAAGCTCGTCCTTAAACACCACTATGCGCGGATATTTATACGGCGCGGTTTTGCTCTTTACGTAGTTTTGTATCTCTTTTTTAAGCTCTTCCGTTTCCACCGTGCCTTTCGTAAGCACTATAGAAGCCTTTACCACCTGCCCGCGCAGCTCGTCGGGCGCGGCGGACACCCCGCATTCCAAAACGTACGGCAACTCCATTATAACGTTTTCTATCTCGAACGGTCCTATCCTGTACCCCGAGGATTTTATAACGTCGTCCTTTCTGCCTACGTACCAGAAATACCCGTCCTCGTCGCGCCAGGCGGTGTCGCCCGTGTGATAATATCCGTCGTGCATCGATTCCTTGGTCTTTTCTTCGTCGCGATAATAGCCTATAAACAGTCCGCACGGCGCGCCGTTTTTAACGTTTATGCAAATCTCGCCCACTTCGCCCGTCGCGACGGGTTTGTCGTTTTCGTCGAGAAGCGCGACGTCGTATTGCGGCGAAGCCTTGCCCATAGAACCGATTTTGGGAATCGTACCGACGAGGTTAGCTATGGTAAGAGTCGTTTCCGTCTGACCGAAGCCTTCCATAATGTCAAGCCCCGTGAGCAGCTTAAACTGTTTATGCACTTCGGGATTCAACGCTTCGCCTGCGGTAGTCATGTGCTTTATAGACGAAAAATCGTATTTTTTAAGGTCTTCTCTTATCATCATACGAAGCATAGTGGGCGGCGCGCAGAACGTGGTAATCTTGTATTCCGCAAAAAGCGGCAACAGGTCGGCGGCTTTGAATCTTTCAAAGTCATAAACGAACACCGCGCCCTCGCACATCCACTGTCCGTAAAGCTTGCCCCAGAGCGATTTGCCCCAACCCGTATCGGATATGGTGAAATGCAAGCCGTCTTTCTCGCAGCGGTGCCAGTATCTCGCGGTTACGAAATGACCGAGCGCGTAAGTATGCTTGTGTTCCGCCATTTTGGAATTGCCCGTCGTGCCGGAGGTAAAGAACATAAGCGCAGGCTCGTCGCCGCGCGGATAATCCTGCGGCTTTTCGTAATGAGAAGAATAAAACCCGTATTCGGCGTTGAAATCGCGCCAGCCTTCGGGCGCGCCGTTCACGGCGAGCTTGACTCTCAATTTGCCGTATTCTTTATTTGCGTTGTCCACGATTTGCGGAACGCCGTCTTCCGCGGTACAGATGATAGCGTCTACACCCGCGGCGTTGAAACGGTAAACGTAGTCGTGTTCTTTCAGCTGACTCGTCGCGGGAATCGCTATCGCGCCGATTTTGTGCAGCGCGACCATACAGAACCAGAACTGATAATGACGCTTTAACACGAGCATAACTTTATCGCCGCGTTTGATTCCGAGAGATCTGAAATAATTTACGCATTGATTAGAAGCCTTTTTTATATCCTTGAAAGTAAATCTTCTCTCGTTTTTGTTTTTGTCGAGATGAACCATTGCGAGCTTATCGGGAAATTTATCGGCAATCGCGTCTACCACGTCGAAGCCGAAGTTGAAATCCTTTTCGTTTTTAAACTTCACGCTCAAAAGCGCGCCGTGCTCGTCCGTTTTGCAGTCCACGAATTTTTCGCAGATAAGATTATCGTCGTTCGCCCCCGCAAGAATCGACTCTTTAGCGGACTCTTCGTCGCCGTTTTCGCCCGCAAGCACGACCGCGAGGAATACGCAGTCCTTTCCGTCTACGGCGATCATTCCGTGCGGAGTGGAAGAGTTATAATAAATGCTGTCGCCCTCGCCGAGAATCTCGGTATGCTCGCCCACCTGAACTTTAAGCTTGCCCTCTAAAACGAGGTCGAATTCCTGTCCCGAGTGTTTGGTAAGATGAATAGGTTTATTTAAAAGTTCCGGGCGGTAATCGTATTTAACCCAGTAAGGTTCGGAAAGCTTGCCGCGGAACTTGGGCGCGAGCGAAGAAATGGTTATGCCCTTTTCTTTGGCTGTCTGCTCGCCGCCGCCCCTGCGCGTTACGGTATAAGAAGAAAGACGCGGACTGCTGCCCTCTAAAAGTTCGGTAAGCTCTATACCGAACGCAAGCGCGCACTTATGCACGAAAGTAAACGGAAGATCCGCTTCCGCGTTTTCGTACTTTAAATAATCCGATTCGGAAACCTCGGTTTTAACCGCCATTTCCGCCGCCGACCAGCCCGATACGCGACGCATCTCTTTAATTCTCGCCGCGATTTCGTTAAGCTCGTTTAAAGTCGTGTCGTTATACATAAAATAATCTCCTTTATCTTTCGGTAGGTTTTTAAGAAAAAACAAGAAGCCCGTCTCATTTTTATGAGACGAGCTGTTATACCCGCGGTACCACTCAAATTGCGCTTTCGCGCCGCTTTTCGGATTCCAACAAATCCTATGCCGTAACGTGGCAAAACGGGAACGCTTACTCTATAATAAAATATTTTACCGTTCCGGCTCGGAAGTGATAAGAATTCGCGGGATTTTGCAGCCTTGCACCGACCGTCTGCTCTCTGAAAAAATCTTTTCGCTATTCCGTCTTCGTCACAGCCTTTTTTCAATTGTAACTTTATGTTAGCATTTTTAAAATCGCTTGTCAAGCGTATAAACGCACAAAAATAAATTTTTTACAGCCCTAATTTTTGCGACGAAATCTCTTTCATCTTATATTTAAGAATCTTGCCCGCGGCGTTCATAGGAAAGCTTTCGGTAAAAATAAAGTATCTCGGAACTTTATGAGAAGCGATATGCGCCTTGCCGAACTCGCGCATTTCCGATTCGTCGGAAGTTTCGCCGTCCTTTAATACAATCCAGGCGCAGGCTTCTTCTCCGTACTTTTTATCTGGCACGCCCACCACCTGCACGTCTTTTATTTTGGAATGCGTAAGATAAAACTCTTCTATTTCTCTCGGATAAATGTTTTCGCCGCCGCGGATAATCATATCCTTTAATCTGCCCGTAACCTTGTAATATCCGTCCTTTGTGCGCAGACATATATCTCCCGAATGAAGCCAGCCGTCTTTGTCAATCGCTCCCGCGGTGGCTTCCGGCATTTTGTAATAGCCTTTCATTATATTGAACCCCCGCGCGACGAACTCTCCGCTTTCTCCGTCGGGGAGATCTCTGCCCGTTTCGGGGTCTATGATTTTACATTCCACGTTGGGGAACGCCGTGCCTACCGTTTCCACGCGGTGGTCTTCGTCCTCGTTCACCTCGCCCATCGTACAGCCGGGCGAAGCTTCCGTCTGACCGTAAACGCTGATTATCTCAGTCATATTCATTTCCCGCGCGGCTCTTCTCATCAGATCCGGAGGGCAGTTAGAACCCGCCATGATACCCGTGCGCACGTGCGAAAAGTCCGTTTTGGCAAAGTCCTCGTGCGCGAACATCGCGATAAACATAGTCGGAACGCCGTTGAAACAGGTTATTTTTTCCGAAGTAACGCACGCGAGCGAAGACTTGGGCGAAAAATACGGCAACGGACAGAGCGTGCCGCCGTGAGTCATAATAGAAGTCATCGTAAGCACCATTCCGAAACAGTGGAACATAGGCACTTGCACCATCATTCTGTCCGCGGTGGAAAGATCCATTCTGTCGCCTATTATCTTGCCGTCGTTTATTATGTTGGAATGAGTGAGCATAACGCCTTTGGGAAAGCCGGTCGTTCCCGAAGTGTATTGCATATTCGCCACGTCCGTGGGTTTGATCGCCGCCGCGCGACGCCTTACCTCTTCCGGCGAAACGGTTGCGGAAAGCTCCGTCATCTCCTCGAACGTCATCGCGCCGTCCATAGAAAAGCCGACCGTTATAACGTTGCGCAAAAACGGCAGTTTTTCGGAATACAGCGGTTCGCCTTTTTTAAGCGTTTTAAGCTCCGGGCAAAGCTCTTCTATAATCCCCTTGTAATCCGAATCCTTACAGTTCTCTATCATAACAAGAGTATGCGTATCGGACTGCCTTAAAAGATATTCCGCTTCCTGTATTTTATAAGCGGTGTTCACGGTGACGAGCACCGCGCCGATTTTTACCGCCGCCCAGAAAGTAAGAAACCATTCGGGAACGTTGGTCGCCCAGACTGCAACGTGATACCCGGGTTTTACGCCGAGCGCGATAAACGCCGCCGCAACCCTGTCAACGTCTTTCCTGAACTGCGAATACGTGCGCGTATAATCGAGCGTGGTATATCTGAACGCGTATTGATCGGGATATTTTTCCGCAACCGCGTCCAGAATCTGCGGAAAGGTCTTATCCGTAAGCTCGTATTTTTTCCAGGGGAAAGTACCCGTTCCCGCGCGGTTATAATAAACCTCCGTGCTCGGTCTTTTCTCCACCTCGGAACGGAACTTTTCCGCAAAATACGTTAAAGCGAGGTCGTAATCCGTTATATCTTCCACGCTGTCGGGCGTAACGAAGCCCTCGTAATTAAGCGAATACAGCGCGGAAGCAAATTCCTTTATCGGCAATTCGCCCTCGCCCAAAAGGCAGTCTTTGCCGTCTTTTTTATCGCCCAGCCGAACGTAGTTTATATACGCGCCGAGCGTGGTTATCGTGTCCTGCGCGCTCTCGCCCGCGGTAAAATACGTTTCTTTAACGTTCCAGCACGCCCCGACCGCGCCGCTTTTGAAAATGCGGAAAAGTTTTATGACGTTCTTCGTATCGGCAAGCGCGCCGACGGTTTCAAAAACCAGCGTAACGCCCGTTTCCGCGGCAGCTTTTACGGCGGGTCGTAAAAGCTCCGCCGCGGCTTCCGCTTTGTCTACGTTGCCGAGCGTGACGATAACCTTGTCTATACCCGCGCCCGCGGCGGTGCGCACGTAATTTACGAGAGCTTCCGCGTCGCGTTCGGTTTCGGCAACGCGAGGATAAGTAAGCGCGGATACTTCTAACTTCCTGTTGATGAGTTTGCGTCTGGCGTCCGCCGCGCGTGAAGAATCGAGAACGCTGTCCGAATGATCCGCTCTTTCGGAAAAAGCGTCGTATATTTCAAACGCGTCGTAACCGTAATCGAAAGCCACGTCGCACAGTTCCGAAAAAGACCTTGCCGGAACGAATTTGGTAGAAAAAGCAAGTTTCATTGTTATTTGCCCGCCTCCGCTATTATTTTATTGAGCGCGTTGAGATACGCCCTGACGGACGCGCCCACTATATCGGTAGAAACGCCGTTACCCGAAAACAGCTTGCCGTTATGACGAAGCTTTACGAGCGCGTGCCCCACCGACTCTCTGCCTTCGGTTACCGTCTGAATCTGAAAATCGTCCAACTCGTAATGGTGACCTATGATCTGTTCTATAACCTTAAAAGCCGCGTCGATAGGTCCGTCGCCCATACCCACGCCGCCGAACTTGCCCGTGTCGTCGTAAAGCGTTATCTGCGCCGTGGCGTTTATCACGTTGCCGCAGTTTACCACGTAGCTTTCCAGATGATACGAAGAAGGCGCCTGCATCGCGGCGGCGGCGACTATTACCTCGAGTTCGCGCGATTCTATCACGCTCTTCTTTTTGAGTATTCTCTTCGCTTCTTCGTAAATTTTACCGTTATCCGCTTCCGATACGTCGTACCCGAGCGCGCTTACCGCTTCCGCAACGTCGGATAAGGTGCTTTCTTCGGTAATGCGGATTTTTACGCCGCTTTCCGTTGCTTTGCCCGACGGTTTATCTTTTTTTGCGATTATTTCCGCGTCGCGGCGGATAGCCGTGCCGTCTATAGAAACGCTCGCGCCGAGATTTTCGCCCTTGACGGAAACAAGCTCCGCAAAAGCCGCCGTATTCACCCCGTCCCACGGGAGCGACGAAGTAACGATACCGACCGCGCCCGCCTTTATCGCAGCCGCGGCAACGGCAAGTCCCAGCCCTATCTTATCGGAAGGCTTTACGTATACGGGTACGTTTACCGCGCCGGTAATTTTTGCAAAGACTTCGGCGGCTTCTTCGGGAAGCCATGTTCCCGCGTCGTCCGATACGACTACAGCCGTCGCGCCGGAAGAAACGGCGGCAGCCAGCGTTTCCGCGAGAAAATCCGCGTCCGTTCTCGAAGCGTCCGCGGCGACGAATTCCACGTCTTTGCATAAAGATTTTGCAACCGCGACGCGTTCCGCGATAAACGTAAGCATAGCCGCGGACTTTTTATGAAATCCGTATTCCATCTGCACGGTAGAAACGGGCAGAACGATTTGCATACGCTTGTTTTTTGCGGTTTTAATCGCTTCCGCCGCAAGCCTTGCGGAATCGTCCGTCGTACCCGCGTCTATTTTAATCGTGGTTTCTCCTACGGCTGAACATATCGTTTTGTATACGAGAGAATCTTCTTTTTCTTTTTTTAAGAGCGGCAGTTCGATCGCGTCCGCGCGAATCCCCGCAATATATCTGGCGATTTCAAGCTTTTCCCGGAAAGTATAAAACTCACCGCTCCGAGCTGCCGCGACCTTTAACGACGCGTCCGACACGTAAACCTTCTTCATAAAAACAACCTCCCTGAAAAGAAAAATAAAAAAACCCCGCAGAACTAACGTTCTGCGGGGTGATCGAACTAACTTCAACCACGGTACCACCCGCGTTTGCCGGAAAAACCCCGACCGCTTTGCGGAACTCCATCAAGTCCCCGACCTGTAACGGGATCGCCCGTGCCGACTTACTGCGTTTCAGCCGACCTGCTCAGATACGAGACAACCGCGCGACTGCCGAACGTCTTTCACCAACCGACGCCTCTCTGAACGACTTATGTCTTAGCGATTTAATATCATCACTGCATTTTTCTTGATTTTAACACATCATAAAAATCTTGTCAAGCGTTTTAAAGCGATTTTTTTAAGGCCCGGCGCGCGGCTATCCGTCATTTCTTTTTAAAATCTTTTTCAAAAACCTGCCGGTATAGCTTTGAGAAACCTCCGCTATTTCCTCGGGAGAGCCTTCCGCAATGATCGTTCCGCCCATATCCCCGCCCTCGGGGCCTAAATCCACAACGTAATCCGCAAGCTTTATCACGTCTAAATTATGTTCTATAACGATAATCGTGTTGCCCGCCTGTTGCAGACGATAAAGCACCGCGCACAATTTGTCCACGTCGTAAGAATGCAAGCCCGTAGTCGGCTCGTCGAGAATATAAAGCGTTCTGCCCGTGCCGCGCTTTGAAAGCTCGGTCGCAAGCTTGACTCTCTGCGCTTCCCCGCCTGACAGCGTGGTAGAAGACTGGCCGAGCCTGATATAGCCGAGCCCGACCTCCTGCAAGGTTTTTATTTTGTTATAAACGGAAGCGACGGGTTTGAAAAATTCGCACGCTTCGTCTATCGTCATATCGAGAACCTCGCTTATGTTTTTGCCTTTATATTTAACCTGCAACGTTTCTCTGTTATAACGCTTGCCCTTGCACACCTCGCACGGAACGTAGGTATCGGGCAAAAAGTGCATTTCTATCTTTATAATGCCGTCGCCCTCGCAGTTTTCGCACCTGCCGCCGGGAACGTTGAACGAAAATCTGCCCGACTTATAACCGCGTTCTTTCGCGTCCGGAGTAGCGGCGAACAAATCCCTGATAAACGAGAACGCGCCCGTATACGTACACGGATTGCTTCTCGGCGTTTTTCCGATAGGAGACTGGTCTATCGCTATGATTTTATCGAAGTATTCCACGCCGCGTATTTCTTTCGCGTTGCCGTCGTGTATTCTCACGCGGTTAAGGCGCGACGCGAGCGCGGGATAAACTATTTCGTTTACGAGCGAGCTTTTGCCCGAACCCGACACGCCCGTTACGGCGGTGATAAGTCCCACGGGGAATCTGACGTTTATGTTTTTTAAGTTGTTCTGCTTTGCGCCGATCACCTCGAGCCATCTGCCGTCCGGTTTTCTGCGTTCGGCGGGCGGTTCGATTTTTCTTCTGCCCGCGAGATAATCCCCCGTAATGGAACGCGGCTCGTTCATTATATCTTCTATAGAACCCGCGGCGACGACTTCTCCGCCGTGCACGCCCGCTTTAGGACCTATATCCACTATATAGTCAGCGGCGCGCATGGTATCTTCGTCGTGTTCTACCACGATAAGCGTGTTGCCGAGATCGCGCAACTTTTTGAGAGTCGCGATAAGCTTTTCGTTATCGCGCTGATGAAGACCGATGCTCGGCTCGTCTAAAATATACAACACTCCCGTAAGTCCGCTGCCTATCTGCGTGGCGAGCCTTATTCTCTGCGCTTCCCCGCCGGAAAGCGATACTGCTGACCGCGCGAGCGTAAGATAAGACAAACCTACGTCCTTTAAGAACGTGAGCCGAGCGCGGATCTCTTTTAATATAGGCTTTGCGATAATTTCGCCCGTTTCGGAAAATCCGAGCGATTCCGCGAAGTCGAGAAGCTTCGCGACCGAATAATTGCACAGCTCCGCAATATTTTTGCCGCCGACCGTCACCGCGAGAGCCTCTTTTTTGAGTCTTTGCCCGTGACACGTGCCGCATTCCGACACGGTCATATACTTTTCTATCTCGCGTTTCGTCCAGTCGCTGGTGCTTTCTCTGTAACGGCGTTCTAAATTAGTGATAACGCCTTCCCACCGTGCCTCGTAGCTCGTGTTGAACGTTTTTGTGGAATATTTCATTTTTATCTTCTCGTCGCCGCTGCCGTAGAGAAGAATCTTATAAATTCTTTCGGGCAAATCTTTGACGGGCGTATCGAGCGAAAAACCGTAATGCTCCGCAAGCGACTGAAAGCTCATTTCCGCTATCTTACCGCTTTCGAGATTCCAGCCGGTAACCGTCATCGCGCCTTGTCTTAAAGATAGATTTTTATCTTTTACCACGAGTTTTTCGTCTATTTCTTCTTTGAATCCGAGACCGTGACACTCGGGACACGCGCCGTAAGGGTTGTTGAACGAAAAAAGTCGCGGCTCGATTTCTTCTACGCTCGTTCCGCAGTCCGGGCAGGAATATCTGGTAGAAAAAAGCTCGGTTTCTCCGCCCGCCTTTTCTACGGAAACGAGTCCGTCGGCAAGCTTTATAGCCGTTTCGAGAGAGTCGTTAAGGCGTTTTTCCATACCTTCTTTAACTACGAGTCTGTCAACGACGACGGATATAGAATGCTTTACGTTTTTTTCAAGCTTAGGGAGTTCTTCGTCAAGTCCGTACACCGCGCCGTCTATCTCCACACGGGCAAACCCGCTTTTTTTATAAATTTCAAGCTCTTTTTTGAATTCGCCTTTTTTGCCGCGGACGACGGGCGCGTTTATCAGAATTTTCGTATTTAAAGGATATGCCGTTATTTTATCGGCTATTTTATCGACCGTCTGTCTTGAAATTTCTCTGCCGCAATCGGGGCAGTGCGGCACGCCGACTCTCGCGAACAGCAAGCGGAAATAGTCGTATATTTCCGTAACCGTGCCGACCGTGGAGCGCGGGTTGTGAGAAGTGGTTTTCTGATCGATGGAAATCGCGGGAGAAAGTCCGTCGATTAAATCCACGTCGGGTTTTTCCATCTGCCCGAGAAACATACGCGCGTAGCTCGACAGGCTCTCCACGTAACGCCGTTGCCCTTCCGCGTAAATGGTATCGAAAGCGAGCGTCGATTTGCCGCTGCCCGATAACCCCGTAAACACGACGAGCTTATCTCTCGGTATCGTAAGATCTATGTTTTTAAGATTGTTTTCTCTCGCGCCTTTAATTATTATCTTGTCGTTCATACATCTACCTTAATTTGCGTTTTAACTTTGCTATGTTATCTCTGATTTCTATACACTGCTCGAAGTCGAGATTTGCGGAAGCGACTTTCATAAGCGCTTTCAGCTTTTCTATCTCTTCGGGAATATCTTTCAGCTTTATATCTTTGGTTCTATCCGCTTTTTTTGTTATTTCAAGCGTGTTTACCACGCTTTTTACTATCGTTTTCGGCACAATATCGTGCGCTTTGTTGTATTCGTCCTGAATTTTGCGGCGGCGTTCGGTTTCGTCTATAGCGCGGCGCATGCTTCCCGTAATTACGTCCGCGTACATTATAACTCTGCCTTCCGCGTTACGCGCCGCACGCCCCACGGTCTGAATCAACGCGGTTTCGCTGCGCAAAAAGCCTTCCTTATCCGCGTCTAAAATCGCAACGAGCTTTACTTCCGGCAAGTCCAGCCCTTCTCTTAAAAGGTTTATGCCGCAAAGCACGTCGAACTCGCCGGACCTTAAACCGGAAACGATATCGATACGCTCCATAGTATCGACGTCGCTGTGCATATACCGCACTCTCACGCCGTTTTCTTTAAGGTATTCCGTAAGGCTTTCCGCTATTTTTTTGGTGAGCGTGGTAACGAGCGCGCGCCCTTTTTCGGCTACGACCTTGTTTATTTCCGCGAGAAGATCGTCCACCTGATTTTTCGTCGGGCGAACGGTTATTTCGGGATCGAGCAGACCGGTAGGTCTTATAAGCTGCTCGACTATCTGCCCCGCCTGCTCTTTTTCGTAAGGCGCGGGCGTTGCCGATACGCATATAAGCTGACCCACGCGCGCGTCGAATTCCGCAAAAGTAAGCGGCCTGTTATCGTAAGCGGATTTTAAACGGAAGCCGTAAGAAACGAGCGAGGTTTTGCGAGATCTGTCGCCGTTATACATCGCGCCTATCTGCGGAATGGTCATGTGCGACTCGTCTATAAAGGTTATAAAATCCTTGGGAAAATAATCGAGAAGCGTAAACGGCGGATCGCCGGGCGCTCTTCCGTCAAAATACCTGCTGTAGTTTTCTATCCCCTTGCAGAAGCCTATCTCCTTTATCATTTCCATATCGTAATCGGTGCGCTGTTTAAGCCTTTGCGCTTCTATCAGCTTGCCGTCTTCGCGGAAAAAGCGAACCTCGTCTTCTTCGTCGCGCGCTATCGCCGCGAGCGCGGTTTTAAGCTTTTCTTCCGCCACGGCGTAATGCGTCGCGGGGAATATCACGGCGTGCTTCAGTTCGGAAAGAATTTTGCCGGAAACGTATTCAGCTTCGCATATTCTGTCTATCTCGTCGCCGAAAAATTCCACGCGGATATAAATTTCGGTGTTAGACGACGGAAATATATCCACCGTGTCGCCGCGCACGCGGAACGAAGAACGCGTAAAATCCACGTCCTTCCTCGTATACTGTATGCCGACGAGCCTGCGCATCAACTCGTTTCTGTCCATATCGTCGCCGGGACGAAGGGAGACTGCAAGCCTGTAATACTCTTCGGGTGCGCCGAGCCCGTATATGCAGGAAACCGAAGCCACAACGATGGTGTCCGTTCTTTCCGACAGCGAACAGGTCGCGGAATGGCGAAGCTTATCTATTTCGTCGTTTATAGCGAGATCCTTTTCTATGTAAGTATCCGTAGACGGTATATACGCCTCCGGTTGATAATAGTCGTAATAAGAAACGAAAAACTCCACGCGGTTTTCGGGGAAAAATTCGCGGAATTCGTTACACAGCTGCGCTGCGAGCGTTTTGTTGTGAGCGATGACGAGCGCGGGACGCTGAACGTTTTGTATAACGTTTGCCATAGTAAAAGTCTTGCCCGATCCCGTAACGCCCAGAAGAACCTGCGTGCGCAAGCCGTCGTTTACGCCTTCGGTTAAAAGTCTGATCGCCTCCGGCTGATCGCCCGTCGGTTTATACGGGGCGTGTAATCTGAATTCTCTCTTTTCCATAATCTAAAACACTTTTTTTAAAATAAGTCCTATAAGAAAGCTGAACACCGCGAGCGCGGCGGAAAGACACACGCGGAATAAAACGTTACGCCTGAATTCTTTAACGCTTCTTAAATAACCTTTGCCCTTTTCCGTAAGGGTGATGCAATACACCTTTTCGCCTTTTCTGTCCGACAAAACAAGGTCGAAATACCCGCCCTCGCTCAAGCCTTCGACGGCGGCTTCGAGTTCGCTTCTCGTAACGCAGTCTTTGACCGCGGCGTAAATATCGTCCGGCGAAAGGAGAAACGAAGTTTTATCGCCCCGCGCGGCAAGTATGGCGGTCATAACCCCGCCTTCCGTTCTCGTCAGCACGCCGCAAGCCTCGCAATAAAAAATATCGTCGCAACGACGAGCGAAACCGCCGCGCCGCCGCACACCGCGCCGAGAAACGACCATAAAAAGTATTTTTTCTCCGAACGCGACGTTTCGAGTTCTTCGTCTATGCGCCGCTCGAACGCAAGCCTCCCTTTAGCGAGCGGCTTTAAGCACACTTCCGCTTCGTCTTCGTATTTTACGCTTATATATTCGCGGTCGGCAAGGTTTTTAAGCGTTTCGCGCCCGCCATCCGTATCGGCGGCGTATTCCTGCGGCAAAGAAAGAGCGAGATCCCGAGTACCGAAAATTTTGTAGCCCTGCCCCGCGCATTCGCCGTTTATAATTTTTAAAAGCGCGTAACTTCTGTCGTCAAGCATAATTCACCCACACATATTTTGTCTTTTCCAAGTGAATTATATACGTATTATACACCCTTATATAAGAAAAACGCAAGTCATTTTAACTTACGCCTTCTATTTGTCGTTAATAAGCCGCCGCCCCGTACCGTCGTTCCGTCTTTCTGTCCTTCCGAGGAGCGGGTATTGCCGCCACACCCCGTTGTGTCATTCCGAGGAGCGCAGCGACGCGGGAATCTCCTTTTCTATAATGTATTGCTATCACAATATGAGATTGCCACGGCTTCTCGCGAAGCCTCGCAATGACAGCGCCGAGTATGCAATAACAATGCCGCCACACCCCCGTTGTGTCATTCCGATGGTTAGTATTGCCACTCCGCTACATATTGTCTTTCCGAGGAGCGCAGCGACGCGGGAATCTCCTTCCCCCTTTCCCTCTGAAAACTACTTTTTATTTTTCGCCCTGAAAACCGCCGAGCAGACGAACAATATTACCGCCGTATACGTAAGAGTGATAAAAACGCAAGGCACGATGTCCGAATAACTCTCCGCTACGGCAGAAGCAGCGGGTTTTACCGTATTGAAAAACGGCAACGCTTTGCAAATGTTAAAAAACGATCCGCCGAGCGTTTCCACGGGCATCCATATTCCGCCGAGCAAGCCTGCACCGCAAATAAATATAGAAGAGATCGGACCGGCGGCTTTTTCCGTCGGCGCGACCGTGCCGATAAACAATCCGCACGATATATAAAACAGCGCGGACGGCAACAGATATACGATTGCAACGAGAATCCCTGCCGAAAAATGCATTCCGAACGCGAGCGCGACGGCAAAGAACAAAACCGTCTGAACCACGCACACGGGCAAAAACGCAAGTACGAAAGAAATGTAATATTCGATAGGTTTAAGCGGTGATACGGAAATTCTCGTCATAAACGCGGAATTACGGTCGGAAGCAATCCCGATCGCGATGAAAAGCATCGTAAAGGTATACCCAAAAACGGCGATGCCGGGCGCGAAATTATCTATTTTAAACACCGTCGCGCCATGGTCTTCTACCCCGCCTAAAATCAACTCCATCATAACGAGCATTACGAGCGGAAAAATCACGCAGAAAACAAGCGACAGCGGCTCTCTTAAAGTTTCTTTGATGTTTCTTATCGTAAGAGCTTTGATTCTGTTCATATTTTTTCCTCCGTTATTTTGAGAAAAGCTTCTTCAAAAGACGTTTCGCCTACGCTTGATTTGATTTCTTCGGCTGTTCCGAGCGCGAGAATATTACCTTTTTTCATAATCGCCACGCGGTCGGAAAGAGCTTCGGCTTCTTCGAGATAGTGCGTGGTGAGAATTATCGTTATCTTCCCTTTCAGCGCGACGATTTCTTTCCACAACTCGCGCCGCGCGCGCACGTCGAGTCCGAGAGTCGGTTCGTCTAAAAACAAAACCTTCGGTTCGGACACGAGAGCCATAACGAGCGAAAGGCGGCGTTGCATTCCGCCCGAAAGGTTTTTGGCAAGTTTGTTTTCGCTGTCTTTAAGGTTAAAAGCGGCGAGGGCGTTCTCCGTCTTCTCTTTCTCGTCCGATATTCCGTAAAGACGCGCCGTCAGCTGCAGATTTTCTTTCACCGTAAGCTTTGTTGCGACCGCCGTTTCCTGCGGGGAAATATTGACGATTTTTCTTATTTCGTCCGCCTGGGTTCTCTCATCGTAACCGCAGACCTTAACCTCGCCCGAATCGTACCCCGTAAGCGCGCAAAGCACCTTTATCGTGGTGGTTTTTCCCGCGCCGTTTTCTCCGAGAAGAGCGAAAAGCTCTCCGCTTTTTACGGCGAGATCGATTCCGTTAACGGCAACGCATTTTCCGTATTTTTTCAATAAACCCTTAATTTCTATAGCGTTTTCCATAATCTTCACCGCTTTAATCCATCAGTTTTCCGATGGACGCTTCAAACACCTCGGCTTTTACGAGTGCCAACCCTTTTTTTGCATCGCCCAAAAGCACGAGATTATCTCCCGGCACGATTCCGAACATATCCCGCGCCTCTTTCGGTATCACTATCTGCCCTTTATCGTTCACCTTACATATTCCGAAAATGCATTTGTTCTTATTGTTCGGCTGTTCCTTTTTCAATTTTTCTCTCCTTAAGCGTTTTGTTTTTGCCGATTTCTAACCGTCATAAGCTTAGCCCTCCTCGGCGTTATCGCGCAGATACAAATCGGTAATTTACTAAAAGTAGTAAAATTATTACTTTTATTATAAACGTAAACGTCGAGTTTGTCAAGCACGACGCTAAAAAAGTTGTATTTTTGCCGAGGTTGTGATAAAATATATAATCGGAGGTTAAAAGATGAAAGTAATCAGCCGTCAGAAAAACAGCAGAAACTGCATTATTTGCGGAATGGAAAACGAGTCGGGCGTAAAAGCGCCGTTTTATAATATGGAAGACGGAAGCGCGGCGAGTCTGTTTTCGTTTTTGCCGGAGCATCAAAGCTATCCCGAACGCACGCACGGCGGAATGGTCTGCGCTATGCTCGACGAGCTTATCGGACGGGCTTTGTGGGTAAACGAACCGGATATGTACGGCGTTACCACAACGCTTTCCATTACTTACAGAAAACCCACGCCCTACAACGTGCCGCTTAAAGGACGCGGATATATAACCCACAATTCAAAGCTCGGTTTTTCGGCGCGCGGAGAAATTTACGATATGAACGACAACCTGCTTGCCGAAGCGACCGCCCGTTATTTTAAGCTTACCCCCGAAAAAGCTTTCGGCGGCGACGTACACGCGGACGAAGAAATGATTTATTCTATAAAAGACGACGTGACGGAAATAGACTTTCCCGAAAAGAAAGCTTAACCGCGCATAAAACTTAAAAACCCTTAACTTAATTCCCCCTTTCCCGCATAAAATAATTTAGAGCAACACAAAGGAGGAATTTTTTTATGTGCTGTTTATTCGGAAACAACTGTTGTAACAACCGTTGCAACAGACCCGTCGTTATACGCGGACCTATGGGTCCGACCGGACCTGCCGGTCCGCGCGGTCCGCAAGGTCCTCAGGGCGCAACGGGCGCGATAGGTCCGCAGGGTCCTGCAGGTCCGCAAGGCGCAACGGGCGCTACCGGCGCGACAGGCGCGGTAGGTCCGCAAGGACCTCAGGGTGCAACGGGCGCGATAGGGCCTCAAGGTCCTGCCGGCCCGCAAGGCGAAACGGGTGCAACGGGCGCTACCGGTGCGACAGGCGCGGTAGGTCCGCAAGGCCCTCAGGGTGCAACGGGTGCGGTAGGTCCGCAGGGTCCTGCCGGTCCGCAGGGCGCAACGGGTGCTACCGGCCCCGCGGGAACTAACGACGCGATTTACGCGGGAACGAACACTTCTTCTACCGTAAACGCCGCGACGATAATTCCTATCGCGCAGATAGCCGCAACCGCAGGCACGACTATGAGCGTATCAGCGAACGCGATAAACCTCCCCGAAGCGGGAACTTATCTCGTAAGTTATTTCGCAAACGGTTCTGTTCCGTCCGGCAATTTAAGCACGAGCTTATATTTAGACGGCACGCAGGTTTCGGGCGAAACCATCGTTCAGACCAACACGGCAGGCTCGTCTTCCGCGGCGGGAAAAACCGTTCTTATTACCACGAACGGTGCGGGAACGCTTTCTCTGTATAATACTTCGGGCGAAACCGCAACGCTTTCGAGCGCAACGCTCACCGTTTTAAAGACCGCCTGACCGAAAGCGGATTTCGGCGGTAAAACTCGGCGAAGGCAGCCGTAATCGGCTGCCTTCGCTCTTTTTTTTATTTTTTAATCCGCTTCGGTAAAAACGCTGTATCCGTTTTTATAACCGCTGACGGAAACCGTTCCGCAGGTATCGGTGCGATACAGATTATAATTTTCGCAACATTCTTCCAGAGCGTACAGCGCGTAGTCGGAAGGGTGCGCGTAACCTTTATCGCCGCCGACCGAAATAACGGCGTTTTTGCAGTTTATATACGTCAGAAATTCTTTATAAACCGCATCGGACGCGCCGTGGTGCGGAACTTTGAAAAAATCTATCTCTTCGAGTCTGACGTTCTCTCCGTACAAACCGAGCCGAGCGTTTTCAAGCACGAATTTCTGCGGATCTTGTTCCGCGTCGCCCGTAAAGAGAAATCTCGTGCCGAGGCACTCAAAATATATGAGAGGCGAAACGTTGTTAATCTCTTCTGCGGAAGGCGCGGAAGACAAGTTAAGCTCGTCGTAAAAACTATAAAAAAAGTCGGACGGCTGCGGAGAAAGAAAAAGCATAAAATACCCGTCTCCCCGGATTTCGTCGTACATATCGGATATTTCCGTTTCCGCGCCCCGATTTTTAAGCGCGGCAACGGCTCGTCTGAATGCGGGAAACAGCGTTTCGTCAACG
Source organism: uncultured Eubacteriales bacterium (assembly GCA_905210545.1). Classification (GTDB taxonomy): domain Bacteria; phylum Bacillota; class Clostridia; order Christensenellales; family Borkfalkiaceae; genus UBA1259. Next base: position 18,964 of record CAJLXC010000026.1, read on the forward strand.
ACTTCGGGGATAAAAACCTTTTTGACGGAATAATTTTCCGCAACGTTTACCGCGTTGCCTACGTGATCGGAGTCGGTGTGCGTAAGGATAAGACAGTCAATATTTTTTACTTTGCGTTCGCGAAGAACGGCTTTTATCTTTGCAAAATTTTTGCCTTCTTTGTCGTTTTCTCCGCAGTCTATAAGAACGTTTTTACCGTCGGGAAGGCTTATATAAACGGCGTCTCCCTCGCCCACGTCGATAAAACTCACCGAAAATTCTTCGGTTGTTTCCGATGATTCGTCATCGATTTTCTCTGCGCTTTCGGCACTGCCGGAGCAGGAGCAAAAGCATAACGCCGCCGCAAGCAAAACCGCTATAATCGCGACCGCTCTTTTGTAAAAATAATTATTCATAATAAACCTGTTAAATAACCGCCGAAAGCGATATTAAAGACCGACTTTCGTTTGTTTTTTGCTTTTTTTCTTTTTGGGATATTTAAGCGCGTCTATTTTTTCTTTTATTTCAGTCATTTTTTCGGTCGCGCATAAATAACCTATGTCGTACATCGCGCTGCCAGAGGCAAAAGAGACGGCTTTATAATCCGAAAGGTCGGGGTGAAGCATCACGTCGGAATACTTATACCCTTTTTCCCACGGTTCTTTTACCTTGCTTTTATACGTGGGGAAAATTCTCGTGAGAAACCCGGGCTTAGCGTCGTGCGTGGCAAGGTCTATCCCTACGACGAAGTCCGCACCGAGAGCCTTTAACAAATCGGCGGGAACGGAGTTGGTAAACGCCCCGTCTATATATTCTTCGCCGTCGATTTCCACGGGCTTAAAAAACGGCGGATAGCAGGAAGAAGCGCACAACGCCTTTGCCACGTTGCCCGAAGAAAACACTTTTTCTTCGCCCGTGCGCATATTAGTTGCGGTAGCAAGAAACGGTTTTTTCAGATCCTCTATATTAAGCGAACCTATCGACCTGTCTATCACGCCGAAAAGCCCCGCCGTATCCATTTTCATCATAAAAAAGTTTTTAATTTCGGAAACGTCCACTTTGGCGAGAAGCTCCGCAATATCGGTAGAAGTATAGCCGTTGGCGTAAAACGCGCCTATAATGCTGCCTATGCTTGCGCCGGCTATCATATCGAATTCTATGCCGTTTTCTTCGAAGGCGCGGAGCGCGCCGAGTTCCGCAAAGCCTTTCGCCCCGCCGGACCCCAAAGCAAGCCCCAACTTTATTTCTTTAGGTTTGTTTTTGCCTTTAAACAGCCAGGAAAAAAAACTCATTTTATTTAACGCCTCCGTCTTTTTCGTCGGGATTCGCGTTTTCGCCGTTTCCGCTTGCCGATTTCGGTTTGGAACGCGATATTTTAATCACCGTGGCGATAAGAAGTATCGCCGCCAGCGCAAACAAACCCCACAATATGTAATCCAAACTGCTTATCGTCCAGACGGCGATGCACAATTCCGCAAGAGCTTCTATAAGCAATCCCGCAACGAGATTTCCCGCGGCAACGGGCAGAACGGCGTCTTTAAACTTCATTCCCAGAAAAACGGCGATTGCCGTACCCGTCCATACGCCCGTCATCGGAAGCGGAATCGCAACGAAAACGAACACGCCGAGCTGTTTTAAAAACGTTTCGCCGTGGACGCGGCGATTACCTTTTTCCTGCTTTTCCGTTTGCTTGTCGAGCGTGTCTTTCGCTTTGCCTTTAAAATAGTTTTCCGTTTTATAAGCTAATTTATCTATGAATTTGATTTTTTTCAGCAAATTCAATAAAGGAATCAACAAAAAGAACACGGGAATCATCACGACGGTAGAGCCGAGATACGCGAGAAACAAAGATTCTAAAAATCCGTAGCCCACGCCGCGCGCGAAAATTATGCCGCCCTTTAATTCTATGAGCGGGAAAAGCGACATTACCACCGTTCCCCAAAAATTACCGAGCGCGTTCGCCAAAAATATTTTCATTTCTTACCTCGCAATCGTTTTGTAATTCAAGCGATTATTAGTATAATATATTCGTAAAAAAAAATCAAATAATTTATCGGTTAAGGAACCATGACCACGCAAAAACTGCTTTCCGTAATGAGAAAAGGCATAGAAAAATACAAAATGATAAAAGACGGCGATAAAATAGCCGTGGGAATATCCGGAGGAAAAGACAGCCTTTTGTTGCTGCGGCTTCTTGCGGAATACTCCCGCTTTTCGCCCGAAAAATTCACCGTTATGGGAATTTCTGTCGATTTAAGGTTCGACGGAAACGACACGGATTATTCCGCCATACGGAAATTCTGCGCGGATCTCGGCGTAGAATTCGTTTTTGAGCGCACCGATATAGGCAAAATCATATTCGAAGAAAGAAAAGAAAAAAGCCCCTGCGCGCTTTGTTCGAGAATGAGAAAGGGCGCGCTTTACGAAGCGGCGAAAAAGCACGGCTGCAACAAGGTTGCTTTAGGACATCACGCAAACGATTTGGAGGATACCTTTATTCTTTCTCTTTTATACGAAGGCAGACTTTCTACCTTTGCGCCGAAAAGTTATCTCGACAGAACGGGAATAACGCTTATACGCCCTATGATTATGATAAAAGAAAGCGACGTTCTGCCGTTTAAAAAAGAGCTGCCCGTAATAACGAGCAAATGCCCTGCGGACAAAAACACGAAACGCGCGTTCGTTAAAGACGCATTAAAAACTCTCTCGCAAGAAGTTCCCGACGTGCGCGATATGCTATACACCGCGCTCACCCACCCCGAAAGATACAATCTCTTCGATCGTTACGAGCGCGAAACAGACGAATTTTGATTTAAACCTCTCTTAAGACAGCCGCCCCGTCCTTAATCGGACGGGGCGGCTGTTCTTTATATTTTTTTA
>CAJLXC010000027.1 GCA_905210545.1 uncultured Eubacteriales bacterium
CGGCTTTATCTGACTGATATATCCCGCAGACAAAGCCGAACCGCTCGCCGTTACTTATTAAATAATTTTACTTATTAAATAATTTCTATGCCGTTAAGCTTGCAGTATTCTTTGATAAGTTTTACGTTGTCGCCGTAAGAAATTATATAGTGTTGTCCCATAACGTTCTGAGCAAAGGCTTCCGTGTCGGCAAGCTCTACTTTAAGCCCCGAAAGCTGCGGAGCGGGTTTATCCCAACCGCACTCTTCCCACGTTTCGGGCGTTTTGCCGTTGCCCTTTACGATATGCATAGCAAATTTTCCGTCTTTTACGGTAAGTCTGCACATAGTAAGTTCGCCCGTCTTTACCTTGGAAGTATTTAAAAGACTTTGAGAAAGTTCCCCGAAAGAAGCGGGATAGCAGACCGTTTCTCCCTCTACCACTTCTTTGGGTACGTAATCGGGAACGCCCGCGAGAACGCCGTCCGCAAAGAATTCGTAGAATTCCAGATACGCGCCGACCTGACCGGTCAGAGCGTTTACCGCGACTTGCGTGAGGTTACCCATACAGTCGTTTTCGGGAATAGTGCAAACGCCGTCTTCTCCGAGAAGAGTGAATATCGGCGCGGGCGGGAAGCCCAGAACTTTTTTGAACCCGTCTACGTCTTTAATGGAAACGGCTTTGTATTTTCTCTCGCCGATAATCTGTTTAAGCGCGAGATAATACGCCGCGGCTTTTCTCATAGCTTCCGCGCTCGGCTCTTTTAAGAACTTCCATTTCTTTATTCTGTTTTCCACCACGGAATCGATTGCCGATTTGTCGAGTTTTTCGGCGCGCTGAACGATTTCGAGCATTTCGAAACATTCGATTTCAACGCCGAACTCGCGTCTTACGGCGATTCCGTCGAACTGCGTGCCGTAAAGCTGCATATCGCGGTAGCCGACCTGACCGATTTTGACTTTTCTCATATCCGCAGCCGCGCTCGCGCACTTACAGAAAGAGAGAACTTCTCCCGCGCGGGACGGCAAACCGACCACGTCGTAAACGTATTTGAACTTATATCCTAAATCTTCGAGCGTTTTTCTGCAAGCGGAAGTACCCGCCTGATCCGCCGTGGTAACGAGATGACCGTCTTCGTACCAGCCGCAAAGCCCCCACAAAACCACGGGTTTGTGTCTGAACTTGTCCGCGACTTTTATTATCGCGTGAGTGGGAATCCAGCCCGCAACGCACAGAACGAGCGTATCGAAATCTTTACCCGAAAAATATTCTATCGCTTTGTTTATATACGTTTCTTCGTAATCGTCGCGAATCGGATAAAACGGAAACACTTCCGTTTCGGGGGTTTTAAGGCTTTCGTAAGCAGCCTTGCATTTTCTTTCGATAACTTCTATCGGAGTGTTTACTTCTCCGAACCCGGCAAATCCTATTTTTATCATTTTTTTAATCTCCTTATATTTTTTCAGGCGACCTGCCCGTCGGTTTGTTCCGCACGGTCGGCTTGCGCCTTTTTATCCATTTTTTTAAACATAGGCAACACTATCGCGATATACACAAGCACCGTGAGAACCCACGTTACCGGATACGAGAGGAATACCCATATAATCTCGCCCGGAAACAACGCTTTCACCGCGTATATCCAGACTATTCTCGATAAACACGCCCCGAAAAGGCTGATGAGCATTGCGGTAAAACTCTTGCCCATTCCGCGCATGGTATATGCGAACGAATTCATTATCGAACATATAAAATACGTGGGAGCGAGCAGATACAGTCGTTTCAGAGCGACCTCCGCAACGGCTTCGTCCGGGCGAACCGCAAGACAAAGATCGTGACCGAACAACGCGACAAGACCGCCGACCGTTGCGCCGATTACCGATATTATGCCTATAGAAGTATACAGCGATTTTTTCACTCTGTCAAGCTTCCCCGCGCCGAGATTCTGACTGACAAACGAAAGCATCGATATGGAAAAGCCGTTAGTACATTCGTAAACGTAGTTGTCTATCGTAGAAGCCACCGAGTTGCCCGCGGTCGCCACGTGTCCGTAAGAATTGACCGCCGACTGAATTATCACGTTAGACACGGAAAACAGCATCGCCTGTATTCCCGAGGGTATGCCTATGACGAGAATTTCCTTAAGCTCTTCTTTATGAAAGCGCAGATTTTTTAATTCTAACCGACAATACCCTTTGCTTTTAAGCATTGTGACGAAACAGCATATGGCGGAAATCGCGTTGGACGCAACCGTGGCTATCGCTACGCCGTCCGCGGTCATCTTAAATCCCGTTACGAAGATAATATTAAGCCCCACGTTGGTAAGTCCGCCGACGAGAAGGAATATAAACGGCCTTAACGTATCGCCCACCGCGCGCAGTATCGCCGCCGCAAAGTTATAAAACATTATGACGGGCATACCGATAAAATAAATAGTAAGGTAATCGGTTGCCATATCGAGAAGTTCTTCTTTACAGTTGGTAAGCTTTAAAATCATTCTCGCGCAAGCCGCGCCGCCCGTCGCGAGAATTATTCCTGCAACAAAACTTAACGCGACGGAAGTGCCCACGATCTTTTTAGCGCTCTCCGGGTCGCCTTTTCCCATACATCTCGAAAGAACGACGTTCGCGCCCATAGAAAGCCCCACGAAAAGCCCTATCATAAGGTTTATGATAGAAGTCGTCGCGCCGACCGCGCCGACCGCGGCGTTGGCTTTGTTTTCGCCGACGAACCAGCTGACCACGAGTATATCGGCGGTATTGAACAAAAGCTGCAGAATATTTACGCCGATGACGGGCAACGCAAAGATAAAAATCTTTTTTAAAAGCGGACCTTCCGTCAGATTCATTTCACGAGTTTTCATAATTCCCGAACTATCCCCGAAACCGATTTATTTAAATATCCGAACTATATATATTCTACCACAAATAAATTTAATCGGCTACCGAAAACCGCTTTAAAAACGTAATTTAATAATTTATTCCGCCTTTTCTTTCCCGTCCGTGAACTGCGGTCGGTTTTTAAACATCGCGTTGATATGTTCCAAAGTCGTTCTCACGAGAATATCGCCGCCCTCGTGTCCCGCAGAACCGCTCGATACGTATGCGGAATAGTGACTGCCCTTTTCCGCTTTTTCGGTAGGAAGATATCCGAGATCGCCGCACGCGAGCTGTATTAAAAACGTCTGTTTTGCAAGACTTCTCGCGCGGATTTTGTTGCCGTAATTCAAAAACAGCTCGAACGGATTTGTTGCGATGGCAACGTCGTCGAATCTTATCACGTGTATTTCCGTATCGAAGGTATTCACTTTCTGCTGAAAGCGATAACGCGCTATAGTACCCGCGTATACGTGGAGCCTTGCGTTGTCGTCGAAAGTAACGCGTTTGCCGTGGTTGTTTTTTACGAAATCGTCGATCTTTTCCTTCGCTTCGTTATACTCCTTTATCGTAACCCGTCTTAAAGGAAGCGTGAGATTAAACGTTTCGTGCTTTAACACGGCGTCGTTTTTCATTTTGCTTTTATCGAGTTCTTCGTATACCGAAATAAGCTCGTTGGAAATTCTTCTTCCCACAACCTTAAGCCCCGACACGTCGAACATAGAGGGATCGGCTCTTCTTTCTATATAATTTTCGCGGTGAATGTTGGGGTCGTCTATCGGCGTTTCGGGATTAACCCATCTCACGAGATCTCTCGGACAAAGGTCGCCCGCCGCGGAACAAAGTCCCAGCACGAACAGATTTTTGCCGAAACGCTTTCTTAAATTTTCTTTAACCTTGCCCCAGTAATCGGAAGAAATGAAGCTTCTGTGTTCGACTACCTGAGAAGGACAGGCTACGTTTGCGATAACGCCGGTAAGCTCTTTGTTTTTATCGAACGCGTACATAATCTCTATGCCGCTGTCGTTGCCCGCCTCTAACTCTTCGAAGTTAGCGAGGTTCGTATCTCCCCACATTTTTGCCGAACCGTCGTCATAGCAGACTCTTCTGTTCATTCCCACGACCGCTCTGCCGAACGCAAACTGATAATACCCTTCCGTTCTCGCTTCCCACGCTTTTATTATTGCAAGATAAATCTTTTCTGCCAAAAAATTCAAGGCCGTATCGGGATTCATTCCCGCTTCTTTATTAACGAGAGGCTGATATTCCATATCTTCCGGCAAAAATTCTTTAAGCACGCTGAGCGTCGAGCCTGAATTTATACCTGTTCTGGTATAATCGTATGACGTATGCGTGTGTATGGCATTTATAATGACCTTATCCGGCGAAATCGGCAGTTTGTCCTTTAATTTTTCTTTAACGATGTTTTTAAGATTAACGCCGATCGATACCAAATCGCACGAACAGATTATCATCTGATCGTCGCCGCTATCCAAGGCGAACGCCGTTACCGTAACGGGGCTTTCCACCTCGTCGGTAATTCTTTCGAAAAACTGACCCGCAAGTCCTATTTTAGTCCCTTTTTCCGGAGTAATATCAACTTCCGCCCAACCGATTTTTACTGACATTCTTTATCTCCCCCGACGGAATTTTCCGTCATAATTTATACTTAGATTATATTATCGTTTTCGCTTAATGTCAATCGCAAAAAAAATTTTTTTACGAAACTTTTTCGTAACCCGAATACGCTTGCCAAACGCTTTGAAATGCGCTATACTTTTATTTAAGGAGCGACGGGAAATGAATATAAAAAAACTTGCCGAGATTACGGGCGTTTCCGCGGGAACGGTATCCAAAGCGTTTTCCGGCAGCAAAGAAATAAGCGAAATCACTCGCGAAAAAATATTCGCCGCGGCAAAAGAAAACGGCTGCTTCGAGCAGTTCGACAAAAAAGGAACGATAAAAAAAGTCATAGCCGTTATCTGTCACGAAATAGAAAGCGAATACTACGCGCGCGCCGTTGCCGCTACGGATAAATACCTGACCGAAAACGGCGCGATAATGGCGTTGTCTTTAACGGGTTTTTCGCACGAAAAGCAGGCGGAACTCGTTTCTTATTACTCTTCTCGCAACAAAGCGGACGGAATTATAGTGTTCAATTCGGCAAACGCGCTCAGATTCAATCCGGACGTTCCCATCGTGGAAATCGGCGGGAGCGGAAAAAGCGAAGTGGACATCGTCCGCGCGGACGACAGCCAGGCTTTTAACGACGCGATCGTTTATCTCAAACAAAACGGTCACACGGAAATAGGCTTTATAGGAGAACAATTCACAAAAAGCCGTCAGACTCAATTCGTTAAACTGCTTAAAGAAAACGGCCTTACGCCCCGTCCGGAATACATCTTCACTTCTTCGGAAAGATTTCAGACAGCGGGTTACAACGAGATGAATAAAATCTACGCTTTAAAGACTCGACCCACGGCGATTGTCGCGGCTTATGACCAGATAGCCTTGGGCGCGATTCGCGCGATACGCGACCACGGCGACGGCGTTCCCGAAACTTTTTCGATAATCGGCTTCAACGATATACCCATCGCCTCTTACTATAACATTTCGCTTACGACCATACGCGACAACCTTACCGAAGTGTGCAGAACCGCCGTAGACGTTATCCTTAAAAAAACGGAAAACAAATATTACAACGTAAGACAGAGAATCTCTTTAAACAGCGAACTCGTTATAAGAAAAACCGTAAAGAACGTATGTCCCGCAGAAGACAAAAAGTAATATTTTTTCAAATTTTATTTCTCGCTACCCGCTTAAAACGCTTGTAAATATTTTTAAGCTATACTATAATGTTTATATAAATAAATTACGGGATATGCGCTCGCAACTTTCGCCTGTGCTTTTTCTCAAAAACTTGTCGTTTTATCCCCTTTTAACCGATAACGGACGCAAACTTAAAAAAACAGTCGCGAAAACCCCTTTTTTTCCGACGTTTTGATTATATTATATTTTTTCGGAGCGAAACACTTATGAAAACCGAAAACGCAAACAAAAAAACTTTTTTCAGACAATTTATAAAGAGCGGATATTTTCTCCTTTCTTTATGCCTTGCCGCTTTGTTTTTTACCGCGGCGGCATTTCTCACGCATATAGACGCGTTCGACGCGATATCGGGCAACAACTCGCGTTTCGTTTTCGCGCTTTTTACGGCGGGATATTTTATCCTTGCGGCAGTCGCGTATATTGCGGTTTCTTCTCTTAAAAAAGGCGTTTCCGCGGGAGATTCCCTGTCTTTCGCCTGTATCGTTTCGAGCGTATTATATCTCGTATATCTCTTTGCCGTAAAGAAAAACTTTGCGCCGGAACTTATTTCCATCGCGGCTTTCGCCGCGGTATTCGGAGCGGTATTTTTAATCGTTTCTAAAATAAGGTTCGAGAAAGGCGGAAATTTCGACAAACCAAACTATATCGTAAGATTGTTAAACCGCTATTCGTTCTTCGCGATTCTCGGAGCGGCATTGTTTCTCGCGCTTTGCGACCTTTTGTTGTGGTCGGGCGATTATTCCGCGATAAAACTCGGCACGGGCGGTTACGTTTGCGGCGCGATTTGCCTTGCGGTCGTTCTCGTTTCCGCGGCGGTCTGCTCGGCGAACAAAAAGCTCAACCTTTTCGACCTTATTTTCGCGGCGGCGGTTCTCGTTTCGCCCGTGATTATATTCAGAGCAAGCTTCCTGTTTGCGAAAGGTCGTATCGGCGGCGCGCATCTCGCGGCAGCCGTGGCGGCGGCTTTGACTGCGGGTTTGTTCTTCGGTTTGCGTTTCGTAAATTATAAAGACGAAATCGATTTCGGAAACCTTTCCGGCAACAACGCTTTTGCCCGTTATATTTCCGCGGTACGCCGTGACTCCGACGTATTTTCCGCAATAGGCGCGGGCGCGATCGCCGCTTTTATCTGCACCGTTCTGTTCCCCTACGCCAAAGCTATAGAGCTTGCGCCCTCCGTTATCGGCGCGTCGTTTACGGAAGCGATTAAAACGCTTGCTTTCATCGCGGTGAACGCGGCGATTATAACAGGCGCGCTCGTCGCGTTTGCGCTTGCCGTCGTCAACGTTAAAGCCGAGTCGGTAACGATAGGCGATAACGCTTTGATTTATTGCACGTCGTTCTGCGCGTTTGCGCTGCTCGGCAATCTCGACGGATACGCGGCGGAAAAAGTTCTCGTACCCGCGATACTCTTTACCTTCTGCCTGTCCGTGCTGATTACGAGAGTAAAGACGGTTGCCGCATACGAAAATTAAAAAATAAAGGACCACGCTTCCCGCAGTTCCTTGCGGGAATTTTTTTGGGAAAAAATTTGAAAACGAACGCAGAGACAAAACAAAGAAAATTCTTTACCGAACGCGACGTCGCGGTTTATATAATAATCGCCGCCGTTATCGTAACGTTGTTTTTTGCGTTCGTTATTATACCGCGAAAAACGGAGAGCAACGGCTTTTGCGCCTATGCGGAGGGAAAGCTTCTTTTTACCTATTACTACGAAAGAGATAAACTCGTCGTTACCGAATACGGCAAAAACAGAACCGAGCGTTCCGGCGATAAAATTTATATTTATTACGACGAGGAGAAATCGGGTTTTAACGAACTTACCGTAGACCGCGCAAACAAAACCGTTAAAGTAACCGATTCGGACTGTTCCAAAACGCGGGACTGCGTATACGAACCGTCGTTAAAACGCGGCGGCGCGATTTATTGCGTTCCGCATAAACTTAAAATAACCGCAACGGGCGGCGAGGAAAGCGTGCCGCCGACAACGGGCTGAACGATGAAAAAAGAAACGACTAAAAAAATCGCGCTTTGCGGAATCCTTTCCGCGTTTGCGTGCATAGCGTTTATGATAGAAAACCTGTTTCCCCCGCTTTTTATCCCGGGCGCGAAACTCGGACTGTCTAACCTGTTCGTTCTGCTCGCGCTCTTAACGCTCGGCGTGAAATACGCGTTTTTTTCGCTGTTCGCGAAAGTGCTCGTTTCGTGTTTTTTTGCGGGGTTTGCTTCCGCGATGTACTCGTTACCCGCGGGAACGCTCGCTCTTACGGCGGAAATTCTGCTGATTTACGCGGTAAAGACTTCGCTTCCTTGCGCGAGCGTAACAGGATCGGTTATTAACGTTACCGTCCAGAATTCCATATTTTGCTTGATAGCCGGAACGCCGGAATATCTCGTTTATCTCCCCTATCTTGCTGTGATAGCGGCGATAACGGGTTTTGCGGTAGGCACGGCTCTGTTTTTTACTATAAAAAGGTTACCTGAAAAAAACGTACAGGAGGATGTAAATTGAGTTTAATTAAAGCAAAACGCTACCCTTACGGTAGCAGAATACGCGGAACGAAGCTGTCGCGGAACTTCCCGATAGAAGACTTCCCCGCGCCGAAAACGGTTTATATATCCGTTTCGCAACACATAGGCGCGCCCGCAATCCCCGTTGTCAACGTAGGCGACGCGGTTAAAAAAGGACAATTGATAGCAGAAGCTTCCGGCGCGATTTCCGCAAACGTGTTTTCTTCCGTTTCGGGAACGGTCGCCGATATCCGCGATATAGTAAACGGACTCGGTCAGACTCAGAAGCATATCGTTATAGAAAACGACTTTAAAAACGAAGAAGTACGATTTGACGACGTAAAAGATTTCGAACCGCAAACGATTATAGAACGAGTAAGACTTGCAGGGATCGTTGGTCTCGGCGGCGCGGGCTTTCCCACGGCGGTTAAACTTTCGCCCAAAAATCCGCTTGACACGCTGGTTATAAACGGTGCGGAATGCGAACCTTATCTCACCTGCGACTATCGCCTTATGATAGAGAAAACGGACGAGATTTATAAGGGCATAAAATACGTTGCCCGCGCGCTCAACATAAAGCACATCGTTATGGGTATAGAAATAAATAAGCCCGAAGCGATAGAAGCCTTTAAAAAATACGACGACGTAGAGCTTGCGGTTTTGAGAAAACAATACCCTATGGGCAGCGAAAAACATATCATTTACGTTACTACGGGCAGGAAAGTTCCCGCAGGCAAAATGCCGTTCGACGTAGGTTGCTGCGTGCAGAACGTTAAAACGCTGCTCGCCTGTTATGAAGCGATAGAACACAACAAACCGCTAACCGACAACGTCGTTACGGTCAGCGGCAGAGGAATCGCTTCGCCGAAGAATCTGCGCGTGCCGCTCGGAACGCCTTATTCGGAACTTATCGAATATTGCGGCGGCAAGTCCGAAGACACCGTAAAAGTGGTAGCGGGCGGACCTATGATGGGCAAAGCTCTGGCAAGTCTCACTCAATACACCCGCAAAACCGATTCGGGCGTGCTTTGCCTTAAAAAAGGCGAAACGAACACGGACGAGCCTTCTAACTGCATAAACTGCGGCGTTTGCGCAAGGAACTGCCCTATGCGACTTATGCCGATGTATATAGAAAGCTTTGCTTTGAGCGGCGACTACGCCGGTGCGGAAAAATACGGCGCGATGAACTGCATAGAATGCGGTCTCTGCGCTTATAACTGCCCCGCGAAACGCGCGCTTGTGCAAAGCATTTCTTCCGCCAAAGCAAAAATCAAGGAGATGAAGAAAAATGGCAGATAATCAGGAACTTTTGGTTTATTCGCCTTCCCCGCACATTAAAAAGCCGATAACCACACGTCGCATTATGATAGACGTCTGCATCGCGCTTTTGCCTGCGGCGATTATGGGCGTAGTTTATTTCGGACTTAAAGCGTTGCTGCTTCTCGTTCTGTCCGTGGTTTCGGCTGTCGCGAGCGAAGCGATTTATCTTCTTGCAGAACGCAAAACCATAAGCGAAATAATAAAAAAATTCGACTTTTCTTCCTGCGTTACGGGATTGTTGCTCGGTCTTACCGTCGGCACGAACTACCCCTGGTATTCCGTAATACTCGGCGCGGCGTTTTCCGTCGTCGTGGTAAAAATGCTTTTCGGCGGAACGGGTAAAAACCTCGTAAACCCCGCCATCACGGGCAGAATCTTTATATTTATGTCCTTTCAGTCCGTGGTCGGCAAATGGGCGCTGCCTCGCATCGCTTCCGTTGCGGGCGGCTCGGTAGAAACGGGCGCAACCATTATAGAAAGCATTATGAAAGGAAGCATTCCTACCCTTTCTAATCTCGATCTGCTGCTCGGAACGGGACTTCCCGGGTGCATAGGCGAAACCTGTAAGGTCGCGCTTATTCTCGGCGGAATTTATCTCGTATACCGCAAAATAATAAACCCCGTCTACCCCGTTATTTACGTGGGCGTCGCGGGTTTGTTCGCGGTCGCGCTCAAAGACTTCGATTTCAACTACTTTTTGCCCTCGATTTTATCAGGCGGTCTGATTATCGGCGCGATATTTATGGCAACCGACTACACGACCACCCCCAACACCAAGCTCGGCAATATCATCTATTTCGTTTGCCTCGGGCTTCTGACGGCAGGACTCAGAGAAGCCACGGATATGGAAGTTACTTCGTTTGCGATATTGCTTATGAATCTTCTCGTTCCGCTTTTCGATAAGTTCATCGTAAACAAGCCGTTCGGTTACGAAAAGAAGAAAAAAGTAAAAGGAGGCGCGCAATGAGCAAATTCTTTAAAAGCGTCTGGTTCAAGTGTATTTTCGTACTTCTCGCCATCGCGCTTGTATCGGGCGGTCTGCTTGCCGTTTTCAACGACGTTTTGTACGTTACGCCGGAAGAAAGAACGGGCAGAGCGATAAAGAAAATATACGGCGAAAAAAAAGAATATTCGATCGTATTCGATAAAGACAACGGCGACGACGTAACGGAATACGATTTCGGCGCGATCGAAAAATATTATACCGTCGGAGAAGACAAGCTATTTAAAGCGACCGGCTATAACGGTTATAAAAACGGCACGGTCACGCTGTGGATAAAGGTTACCGCTAAAGACGGCAAAAACGTTATCGACAAGGTAATTCTCGAAAGCTACGAAAAGCAAACCCTTATGAGCAAACTCGGCAACGATTATTACGACGGGTTTCTTAAAGACGTAACCGACAGCTACTTTACCGTGGACGCGAACGGCGGAGATTATTCCAACCCCGTTTCGGGCGCGACCAAATCCGCGACCGCCGGCATAAACGCCGTCAACTGCGTAATTAAATTTCTGGGAGGCGAAAAATGAAAACGAATTTCGGAAAAATAGCAAAAGACGGGCTTCTGTCGTCTAACCCCACGCTGAAACTCGTGCTCGGCACATGCCCCACTCTCGCGCTTACAACTATGGCGATGAACGGCATAGGTATGGGTCTTGCGGTTACGTTCGTGCTTATTTGCAGCAACGTTATCATCTCGGCTTTGAGAAAAGTCATTCCGAACGAAGTCCGTATCCCCGCCTTCGTCCTTATAATCGCTACGTTCGTTACTATGGTAAGGCTTGCGCTCGACTACGCAATGCCCGATCTTTACGAATCTTTGGGTTTATATCTGCCGCTTATCGTCGTAAACTGCATTATTCTCGCGCGTGCGGAAAGCTTTGCAAGCAAAAACGGAGTACTTGCTTCCGCTTGCGACGGTTTGTTTATGGGATTAGGTTTTACGCTCGCATTAACGCTTATGGGCGCGTTCCGCGAAATTCTCGGGAGCGGCAAAATCTTCGGATACAGACTTTGGGATTTTTCTATCGACTTCTTTGCGTCGAGCGCGGGCGCGTTCTTCACGTTCGCGTTGTTTATCGCGGCGTTTAACGCCGTGTCGGAAAAAATCAAACGCGACAAAGAGATCAAAGCTTATAAATCGATGCTTGCGGCAGACGTTTCCGAAAAAACCGCAACGGAAACGCCCGCCGGGCAAGAAAAAGACGGAGAGGTGAAATAATTATGGGACAATTTTTAATGATTATCGTTTCCGCGGTATTTATAAACAACTTCGTCGTGGTTCAGTTTCTGGGTATATGCCCGTTCCTCGGCGTAAGCAAAGACTTTAAGTCCGCGCTCGGCATGGGGCTGGCGGTTACGTTCGTAATGACGCTCACGTGCCTTATCACCTATCCTATCTATACTTACGTGTTAGTGCCGCTTAAAATCGAATTTATGGAAATCATCGTTTTCATATTCATAATTGCGGCTATAGTGCAGATGATAGAAATGGCTCTTAAAAAATTCTCGCCCACGTTATATAACGCAATGGGAATTTATCTCCCGCTAATAACGACCAACTGCGCCGTTTTAGGCGTTGCGGAGCTTGTTATCGATACCGAACAGATAGCTTCGCTTATCGGCATCGCCGCGGGTTCTATGAATATGGCTTATGCGGTGCTTTACGGGCTTTTCGCGGGACTCGGCTTTACGGTCGCAATCGTGATTATGAGCGGACTCAGAGAAAAAATCGCAAGACTGCCCATAAAGAAAAGTCTTAAAGGCTTTCCTATCGCAATGATTACTGCCTGCTTCATCGCTATGGCGTTTTACGTATTCGCTTTAATTTAAGGAGAATGTTATGGAAAATTTATTATTAGCCGCCGTAAACGTTAATAAACTGTTGATCATATTAGGACTCGTCGCGATTATCGCAATCGTGTTTGCCGCGCTTATCGTTCTCGTATCAAAGCTTTGCGCCGTTCCCAAAAACGAAAAAGCGGAAAAAATTCGCGAAAACCTTGCGGGAGCAAACTGCGGCGGTTGTGGGTTTGCCGGTTGCGACGACTTTGCAAAAGCTCTTGCAGAGGGCAGAGCCGATATTAAAAACTGCGGACCTACCCCTGTCGAAAACAAAGCTAAAATAGCGGAAATTCTCGGGCAACCGTTCTCCTCTTCGGAACGCAAAATTGCCGTCGTCCGTTGCGGGGGCGGCGATGCTTGCAACGATAAATTCGACTACGTGGGCAACGAAAGCTGCGAAGCGCAGGTCTTGTTTATGAACGGCAAAAAAAGCTGTGAAAACGGCTGTTTAGGCGGCGGAACGTGCCTTAAAAACTGCGCCTATAACGCTGTGCGCGTAGAAAACGGTCTTGCCCGTATAGACGGCGCGCTCTGCGAAGCTTGCGGCGTATGCGCCAAAAACTGCCCTAAAAAGCTTATCGACTTCGTTCCGTATACGGCTAAGGTATACGTGGCTTGCTCTTCGCATTGCAAAGGCAAAGACGTTATGAGTAAGTGTCAGGTCGGCTGCATAGGTTGCGGACTCTGCGCAAAGCTTTGCCCGCAAAAAGCAATCACACTCGCAGACAATCTGCCCGTAATCGATTATTCCAAATGCGTCGGCTGTAAACTCTGCGTACAAAAGTGTCCGAGAAAAAGCATCAGAACCTTCGCCTGATTTTCTCCCGGCGACAAACGACGAACTTCGTCTGTAAAAAATAAGCGGTAAGCCCGCAAACCGTTCGGTTTGCGGGCTTTTTCTTTATTGTGCGTCAGCTAATCCGATTGAACAAGCTTTTTGTAATCCAAGTTGTTCATATTCTTCTTTAAGGTTTTTTATTTTTACAATTTTATATTTCATTTTACGAATTATAATCGTAAGGAATTTTATTCTTCCTTTCTCCTTTTAGGTTTAATATATATCCGTCTTCCACCTTACACCACCAATTAGGGTTATGTCCTGGTAAATCTTCCAAAATATCTTCGTCGGTCATATTAGAACTTTTTACAACTTCTAAATCACTTACGTGTATCATAATTTCAGCATAGTCACTTCCGTCTTTATTACTAAAAACAACTTCATATTCATCATTACGAAGCCACGCAAAAATAATTGTACCTATCGCTCCTTTTTTAACGCCTTCACTTTCATATTTATCTGTTAAAACCTTTACTTCGTCTAGCCATTTCATAATCTTTTCTCCTTAATCTTTTATTAAAGGTGTTGCAATTTTAATCTTTCCAAACGGCCATGCTACACAACCCACGTGGCAATTGAACTTTTCTTTTGTGTGGTCTCTTTTGCCGTTTAACATAACGTTCACAGTAAAATGTTGTCCATTTATATTTAATGCCTTTAATTTATAATCGCCCAATAAAAATTTATGTTCTACTTCTGATTGAATTAAGTGATACAACTCATTGGCATCTTCAATAATATATCCCATAGTTCGCATCATTGCTTTCTTATCTTCGTTTACAAAAAGATAACCTGTAATTTTCTGCAAAGGAAAATCAAAAACAACTTCCGTTAAATCGTATTTTTTATTTTTACATTTGCAATATGGATGATAATAAATAGGCTTATTATCATTTTTAAATACCGTGTCGTTTAAAGCAACGCATAACGCACAAGTTCTTGTTTTATCATCTTTTACGGCAACGCCGTTGCAAGTTTCTATATTCTCAGGACTAATATTCTCTCTTATAACAAATCCGTTCCCTCTAATCCCAAAAATATTATCTAAAATCCATCTTATATTTTCAAACATATTATATCATATATCCCCTTAAATTTCAAAAGCCTGAAAGATTTTTCTTCTTTCGGGCTTTTTGTTTATAGTATAACACGGCTTTTTTAATAGTCAATGGGTTTATGACAATAAAAAACAACCTAATTAAACATTTCGTTCAATTAGATTGCTATTGGTTGCGGGGGTGGGATTTGCTTCTCTCGAGCCTCCCGCAAAACAGTCCGCCGGACTGTTTTCTTGCCTAACGGCAAGCACGCCCTATCGGGCTGGCTCCTAATTCAAATCCCACACCTATTTGCTCTCAACATCATAAAAAAGGACGCACGTTTTTTGTGCGTCCTTTTTTTTGTGGTTGCACGACCGAGTGTCAAATTGAACTGTTTAACTATAAGTGGTCAGTCGGGGTGATTTTAAGGCTATAAACTACCCTAAAATCTTTAAATATTCGGTAAGTCTTGCGTTTAAGTATTCCGCAAAGAGTTTCGTCATCGCCGACAAGTCTTTTTTAACGTAATAAGCGTCAAACGCGTCGTAATATCTTTTTCTATCGGTAAACTTAATGTCTATCGGCGGATAACCCGCTTTCATAAGTTCTAAATTTATAAGCAATCTTCCAGTTCTGCCGTTGCCGTCGATAAACGGGTGTATCCCTTCAAAACGAATATGAAACTCCGCAAGTTTTTCCGCTATATTCCTGTTGTCCTTTTTATAATCTTGCAACAACTCATACATTTTCGGTTCGATAAGATAAGGTTGCACGGGTTCGTGATGCGCGCCCATAATTCGAACGGGGATTTTACGGTAAACGCCTTTATCCATAGGCTTATCCGCGAGAACGAGTGAGTGTATTTGTTTTATCACGCTTTCTGTGATTTCCGCTTTTTCTTTCACTAAATCAACGACGAAATAAAACGCGTCCTTATGTCCTACGACTTCCAAATGGTCTTTAAGCGGTTTTTTATCGACGGTAAGCCCGCGCAAAACCATTTCCGTTTCGCGCAACGTAAGCGTATTACCTTCGATAGCGTTGGAGTTATAGGTATATTCTACCATAAAATCGTCGTAAAGCCTTTGGACTTCACCTTCGGTAAGCGGTCTTTTGGTGTCAAGTTCGGCTTTTTTCTTTTCTATTAAAGAAATAAGGTTTATCTTCGCCTTAATTCTGCCGTCGGCAGGCTTATCCGCCGTATCGGGGATATACCAAATTTTACCTATGCGGTATGCCCCGTCTATTTGTCCGTTTTCACATAGAACTCTCACACGCCTATCCGAAATATTCCACTTTTCGGACGCTTGTTTTACCGTCATTGCCATAATTTTGCTCCTTTTACGGAATATTATATACCGTTTGCGGAATAATGTCAATTTGTTTGCGGAATAAATATAAAAACCTATTTACATTTCTACTAAAAATTATTGTAGAATTTCACGAAAAATTTTAACAATCTATTTGTTGTAACTTTTCTCATAAAAAACACCTTGCGACAAATTTTTGTCGCAAGGTGTTTTCTTACTTTGTTTAGCCCGCAATATCTTCATATATCGGTATTCTAAACGCTCTTTTGCCATAATCTCTTGCATAGAGTACGGTACCATCTTTAAGCCTAATTTTAGTCCTATAGATGTAGTACTTTAAAACTTGCATATAAAACCCTCCTTGCTTTAGAACCCCTACCTTTTTCAAGGTGTTCACTGTAGCTGACCACACTTAAAGCATAATATTTATAAATAATAAGAGAAAGTTTTACATATTTTTATAAAACGATTGCATTTTTCGTTTTATTTTGTTATACTAAAGATGCGAATCGATACGTATAACAATAATATGTATCACGAGAAAGGCAGGGTGATCAGGGTTCATTCCTGTCTTTTTTCTTTTATTTTTTACTTAAATCAACTATTAAAAATTTTTTCCCATCGTCTTCTTCTATTCTTGCCGGAAAAGGCACGCCCGCGCCTGAAAGCTGAATCTTTGCAACTTTTGCAATTTCAGTTACAAGCAATTTTGATTGTATCCGAAGCCACTTTTTTCTGGCATCAGTTGTAGCAAAATCAAACGATTTAATCGTAGAGTTTGCCTCTGCAGCACAAATTCCCAAAACCTTTTTTGTTTTATCAAGTCCTATATGTACTTTTTGAGGAGTGCCCAAGGCTTCAATTGCTTCTCGACTGAAAATTATGCCGAGTTTAGAAACTGAAATCTTACACATACCCGAAGTATCTATTGAAAAATCAAAGGAGTATTTACCCATATAATTTCCTCTGAATTTTAGTATAGCACACAATAAGCACAAAAGCAAGAGTATTTGTTAATTTTTTTAAATTCTATAATGTTTAAAACAATTTGTCAGCTATTTAACACATAAAAATGTAATTTATCACACAATTAAAACAACTCGCAACAAAACGCATATAAACAAATCAATATTTTAAAATAATAAAACCCGAGTTTTACCTCGGGTTTTAATTTATCTTATTTCCAAAAAGCCGTTTTCAAAAGCGGAAGGAATAAAGGTTTTTTCGCCAACGGAGAATTGTATTTTAATGTATTTTCCTGACTTATCAATATTGATGATTTTCCCTTCACCGAATTTTTTGTGATATACAATCGCGCCAACGACAACCTTTGAAAAATCAAAAGATATTTTCGGCGATTCCTTCTTTTGCTCTATTACCGTGGTTTTTATCACATCTGACAAAACGTCGCCTTTGGGTTCGGTTTTTGCGGGCGTTTCGGTTGCGGCAATTTCTTCAATAGCGTCGACGCCGAAATCTTTGGGCGATAAAGACGCCTGCTGATTATAAAACAATTTTTCGTATTCCGCCTTTTTAATAACGGTATCCCAACCGCCGACTTCGTCGCTAATATGCTTTTCAATGCCCGTATAAGAAAGCGAACTATCTTCGTACCGCTTAAACTTAAATATAGCGTCGTTCATAAGGCTTGCGTTAAACACACCGATAGAACATAACAGTTCAAAGTCTTTAACGTCAAGTCCCGTAACCTTTTTGAAAAGCCCCGGCTCTAACTGCGTGATAACGTCTTTAAGCGAACGCTCTCTGTAATCGGTAAGATACATAAACACGGGAACGCGCGTAGCAAATTTAATCAACTTTTCCTGAATCTGCTTGCGCATAGACTTGTATTCTTTTTCTTCGGCGGAAATTTCTTTCTTTTCCTTTTCTGTAAGTCTGCCATCGTTTTCTTTTTTTGCTTTTTTGACCGATTCGGACTTATTTATAATCGTCGTAATATCCTGATTTAATGAACGGAATCCTTCTATACGCATAAGCGCGTCCAACGCGTCCTTATTATTTAACAGCCGCGACAGCGTATCGTTATCGACGTTTACAAGCAGTGCCGACTCCCACCGTTTAGCAAGCAACGTTGCGCTCGTTCCAGCCATAGCGATATCTAAAACGTCCTGCGCGTTTATCTGTTTCATAGTGCTGCCGTCGTAGGCTAAAACGGGCAAGAAACTTATAAATTCCGCAACCTTTTTTTCGGGGTTGGATTCTTCTACGTTAAGCCGACAGGAATAATCGGAAATCTGCCTTAACGCGCGGTCAAGCGCAAAGTCAAAAACATAGCACTCTCTTTTGATTATCTCTTTATCGCCTTTATCGTTTATAATCTCCCACGGCGACTGCACCCTGAACGCCGTCTGAAAATAGGTTTCGGGCGATTTAAGGTTGCGTAGCATAAATACACCCGTCCAAGGTCTAACGGTAACGCCCGTGGTGAGTTTACCGCAAGACAGGGTTATGGTTTTAGTGTTAAGCGGATTGCCCATAGACGATTTTACGGGAATAAGCGCGTCAAGTCCTATCCCCGCCGCCGTTCCCGCGCAAACGTTTATTTTGTAATCGTGATAAAAAGCGTTCTGCTTTTGAGAAAGCAAATTCGCCATAGCAAAACAGGCCGCAACGTTAGGCAAAAACCAAAGAGTATGCGATAAAACGTTCAAAAGCCGCGTGTCGGAATACGGCATCGGCGGGCGCTTGTCCTGGCCTAACTTTAAATCGTCAACGCTACTCGGAAGATAAGAACCGCGAATTAAGTCAAGCCACTTTTGCACTTCGTTTTCGTACACGAATTTAGCGTCCTTGCCCTTGCCTTTTGCGGAAAAGAATACGTTTAAGTCAAATTCGTCATATTCGCCTTGAATAGCAATTTGCCGTATGCTTTCGGGTATGCGGTAAGTCAGCATAACCATACGCGGCAAAGATAAATAGGGGTTGTCCGAACCTATCCAACTTTCTTTCGCTCTCTGTTCGTCGGAATAAGTCCAGTTGTAAATCTGATCTTCAATAAACTCCCCGCTGTTTATCGCGCGGAACGGTGTTCCCGATAAAAACAAATAGTATTGGGTAGAAATAGGCAAAAAAGTTTCGTTATAAGCGTTGTCTGCTTCCGTTTCTTTATACTTTTCTATATCGAAATCGCTGTTTTCTTCTTCGTCGGGATTTTCAAACAACTTTTTTGCGTTTTCCCGCCACGCGCCGAAATGGTATTCGTCGAATATAACTAAATCCCATAAAGTTGTATGTATAAATTCGTTTTTAGCCTTTATACCGCCGTTTTCGTTAGTCCCCAAAAGATCCTGAAACGAACCGAATACCACGATAGGGCGGCTTTTATCGGCGCTTTCAAATTGTGCGTCTATGTTTATTCTGTTGTCGTGCGCGTCTTTATTCGATACGAATTGCCAGCCTTCGAAATCTACGTGAGACACAAGGTCTTCGCGCCAAGCCGATTCTACTGCGGGCTTAAAGGTTAAAACAAGCACGCGCTTTAATCCCATTTTTTTTTGCAAGTTCGTAAGCCGCAAAGGTCTTACCGAAACGCATTTTTGCGTTCCATAAAAACTTGGGTGCTTTTGTCGGCTCGTCGGTTTTTGCCGACTTAAAATAGTCTATCGTTTTGTTTACCGCGATAACCTGTTCGGGGCGCATAGTAAAGGTCAGCGTCCTGTTTTCTTCCGAAACTATGTCGTTTTTCAATTCGTTTATCGCGGAAATAATGTCGTTTACCGTGCAGTTAAACCACTCGTTTTTGTCCTGCCCTTCGTTAAGTCTTAAAAAACCCTTCCGCAATAAAATTTTATGTACGTCTTTATCGGTAAAACAACTCCCGTCGGGGCGCATAGCGGATTCTTTATAAAGCGTTTTATGCGATAAACCGCTCGTGTGTAGTTGCTCGTTTATACGCGTTTCAACGTCTCTGTCGGTATAGCCTACTTTTATATATCCGTTATGACTCGTTGCGTCGGGCAGAATATACGCATAGATTGTCGGATTAACCTGCGGCCTTTGTATGAAAAATTCTTGACTCATAATTTATCCTTAAAAAAAGTATTGAAACAGCCTAAATGTTTTTCAATCTCTTTTTCGTCTATTATTTCATAATTGAAAAAATTAAACTTTTCTATATTTTTCTCATAATATTTGCTTGCTGTTCTTGTCAATATTAAGCATAACCGCCTTACGCTTACCCGATAAGTTTTCGTATCACCGCATAAACTTGCTGAATCAGCATAAATATCAAATTGATTTTTCTTTTCAATAAAAAGCGTAAATCTATCAATACCCGTTTTTTCTTTTTCTATGTTAGGATTGCCTTGATGTAATAGCGAACATCTTAATTGATATACTACGTTCGCACTTAAATACGGAAAGCCTGTGCTATTGTCTTTATCTTCGGGTGCTTGTTCGTACTGACCGATATTTTCTTGATACCATTGTTTATAGCGTTCGCTACTTTTTTTATCGGGATATTCCGCCCTGCCGCAAATATCGGGCAAAATCAACGCGGTGTTTAACGCTACCAAATACAACTCATTATCAAGTGCAATATTTATCTCTTTTACAAGTTTATCTATCATATTACCATCAAAACTAAACCCCAAATAATCGATTATGTTTTTTGATTTGCCATTGTTCCCTACTTTTTTATTCTCATTAGTTATTTTCCCGTTGTCATATATATATACTTCTGTCTTTTCTGATTGCAGAACTAATATATGACAAAACATGTCATTTTATATAGGTATAATTTGCTATATAATCAAAAATCAGGGAGAAACTTTATGGAAGAAACAAAAGCATATAAATTAAATAAAGAGAAACAACCCGCGGGAGAAAAAGGAAAATTTTTGTATTACTTTTACAATAATGAAACGTTGGATTCTGTTGCTGTGGATGAAGAACAATGGGAAAAGTTGGTTGCGTTAGACACCGAAATGTATAATAACGACAGGCGGCATAAAACGCACTCGACAAAACTTAACGAAGACGTTACGCCTTGCCCCGACGGAGAAAAAGGCTTTTTCAATGATACCGAATACTATTCGGAAGAAGATTATTGCCGCCAAAAAGACATTGAAAATATGCTCCTTAAAAAATTCTCCGAACAGGACAGAAAGATTTACGAATATTACAAGGAAGGCTGTTCGCAAAAAGATACGGCAAACGCATTAGGCGTATCGCAAGGGCAAGTGGCGAAACGACTTTCGGTTATATTAGACGCCGTTGAAACGGAAAACTTAAACGACGGCGACCACGACTCCGACGAAATAATTGCGTTAAAGCAATGGTGCAAATACACTAAACGCGGCGCGACTGACAACGAAGAAGATATTTTGTGGGACATATTCCGAGCAGAATCCCCCTTGCCCTTACAAGAAGAAATATGTTCTTGGTTTTACAGTTATAAAGAATACTGTTATTTCGCAATCAAATATCTTGTTTTAAGACCTTGGGAAAAGTACGATTGTTTTGAGCGCGGAACCAGGCTTAACGAACTGCCCTATCAAGTCCGCGCTTGGTTTTACGATTATTACGAATATGAACCGCCGTGCTTTCAATGGCTATTTATTGCATTTTTCGAACACGTCGAAGAAATGAAAAAGCGATTAAAACACAAGCCTTCGGAAATAAATTTTGAAAGGTTAATAGAAAAATGCGAGAAAGCGGCAAAGCGGCTTAATATGACCGAACAGGATTTTTTAGATAAAAATCTAATTCCTTTTTACGCGGACAAACGGAAAAAGCGTTATCAAAAAGCCTTGGACGAATCGTATATGTTAATCGTCGATGAAAACGATATGCGCCCTATCGGAGAACAGATGATAGCGTTTATGGAACATTGCAAAAAGTTAGATAAAAAGTTCGGTCAAAAAATTGTTACAAAAAATTTACAAAATCCGGAATAATTTCGGCGTTTTCGCCGCTT
The DNA here is from genome assembly GCA_905210545.1 of uncultured Eubacteriales bacterium. GTDB lineage: Bacteria > Bacillota > Clostridia > Christensenellales > Borkfalkiaceae > UBA1259. The sequence continues at coordinate 21,484 of CAJLXC010000027.1, forward strand.
GATTATTGTAGGGGTAATTTTTATTCATTTAAAGAGTGTCAAATGAAGTGAACCCCAAAGTTTAGACAAAAAAATATTAAATTTGAGAATGAGTTCTG
>CAJLXC010000028.1 GCA_905210545.1 uncultured Eubacteriales bacterium
CGTCGGTCTTGCCGATACCGCCGTTAAAGAAGCTCGCGACAGAGTTCGCGCCGCGATAAAAAACAGCGGCAGATCGGTGCCCGCCCGTAAAATTACGGCAAACTTCGCACCGGCAGACGTAAAAAAAGAGGGATCTTCTTTCGATCTTCCGCTCGCGATAGGCGTGCTTGTCTGTACGGGGCAGTTGTTAAACGACGGGAACGGCGCGGTTTTTTTGGGAGAGCTGTCTTTAGACGGAACTTTACGCAGAATAAACGGCGTTCTTCCCATACTTATCTCGGCAAAAGAGAAAGGTTTTACCAAATTCGTTATTCCTTACGACAATCGCGCGGAAGCGTCTTACGTATCGGGAACGGAAACTTACGCGGCGAAAAATCTTAAAGAAGTTATCGATCATTTGTCGGGATTATCTCCGCTTGAAAAAATAGAAAACGGAGATTATTCCGCGGCAAGCGACAATCGCGCGTACGACGCGGATTTGTCGCTTGTTAAAGGTCAGAAGACCGCCAAACGCGCGCTTGAAATCGCAGTGTCCGGCGGACATAACGTTTTATTCGTCGGCGCGCCGGGAACAGGCAAGTCTATGCTTGCTAAATGTATTCCCACGATAATGCCCGATATGACTTTTGAAGAAGCTTTGGAAACGACTAAAATTCATTCGGTCGCGGGAGTTCTTTCCGACGAGGAAGGTATCGTCGTAAAAAGACCGTTCCGCAGTCCGCATCACACCGCAAGCACCGTTTCGCTGACGGGCGGCGGCAGCAAAGTTAAACCGGGCGAAATAAGTCTTGCGCACAACGGCGTGCTGTTTTTGGACGAAATGCCCGAATATTCCCGCTCTTCGCTCGAAGCGTTAAGACAACCGCTCGAAGACGGATATATAACCGTTTCCCGCGCGGCGGGGGCGGTGAGATATCCCGCAAACTTTATTCTTTGCGGAAGCATGAATCCTTGTCCGTGCGGAAACTTCGGTTCGGAAAATAAGGTATGCACTTGTTCTCCCGCGCAGATAGCGAAATACAAAGCGAAGATATCGGGTCCGCTTCTCGACAGAATAGACGTTCAGGTTCAGGTGGACGAGGTTAAGTATACGGAGCTTTCTTCCGACGAAAAATCAGAAACGAGCGAAACGGTAAGACTGCGCGTAAACAGAACCAGACAAATTCAGAGAGAACGCTTTAAAAACGAAAACGTAAAAACCAATGCCGATATGGGCGAAAGACAGATGGCGGAATACTGCGTGCTTTCCCGCGAATGCGAACAAATTCTGAAAGTCGCTTACGACAGACTGCATCTTTCTCCGCGGGCGCGCAGCCGAATCATAAAAGTCGCGAGAACCATCGCCGATATGTCGTTATCGGAAAATATCCGCCCCGAACATATTCTCGAAGCGATTAGTTACAGACACTGACCTTATGAATTATACTAAAGCAGAACTAAAACTTATTTGGCTCGATTCCTTTATCGGTTTAGAGTACAAAATAAAGAAAGATATATACGAAGTTATTTCGGACGCGCAGGACGTTAAAGCCGCGATAGAAAACTGTAAAGAATACATCGTCGCTAATTCCGGCGAGAGAACTTACGAAACGATAAGTTGCTCTTTGAATCGTGTTTACACCGATTTTCTTACGGATGGTCTTGACCGCCGCGGTATAAAGGCGATAACTCTCGCTTCGTCCGATTATCCCGAAAAATTGTTAAATACGGAGATTCCGCCGTTGGTTCTGTACGCCAAAGGCGACACGGAGTTGTTGAAAGAAAAAGCTTTCGGCATGGTCGGCAGCAGAAAGAGCCTGCCCGTTGCGGTAAACACGGCAAAAAGCTTTGCTAAAGAATTGTCGGACGCGGGTTTCGCGCTCGTGACCGGTATTGCGGAAGGCGTGGATTCCGCCGTAATAGAAGGCGCGCTGGACGGCAGCGGAAAAGTTATTTCCGTAGTCGGCGGCGGTCTTGACAGGGTGTATCCCGCTTCTAACGCGTCGCTTATAAAAAGAGTTACGGAAAAAGGTCTTGCGCTTGCCGAATATCCGCCGGAAGTCAAACCCGAACGCTTTATGTTTCCCGTTCGCAACAGAATAATCGCCGGACTGTCGGACGGAGTGTTGATAGTCAGCGGCGGGAAAAAGAGCGGAACTCTTTATACCGCAGAATATGCGGAAGAATACGGCAGAGATTTATTCGCCGTGCCTTACGGAGTCGGCGTGGAATCGGGCGAAGGATGTAACGACCTTATTAAACGCGGCGCGATGCTGTGCGATTCGCCGAGCGATATTTTGAATTATTACAGCGTGGAAAAAAAGAAAAAAACGATAACGCTGACCGCGGAAGAGAAAAACGTGATAGAAATTCTAAAGGACGGCGCAAAGCATATAGAAGAGATAAGCAGAATTTTAAAACGCGAAACGTACGAGGTGCTTACCGTTCTTTCCGTTCTTGAAATCAAAGGCGCGGTTGTTAAAAACGGCGTAAACGTATACGGGCTTGTTCTCACCGAATCGGAGGTATAAATGCAGCTAATTATAGTAGAATCGCCTCACAAGGCAAAAACGATAGAGAAATTTTTAAAAGGCGGGTATAAAGTAGACGCGTCTAAAGGACACGTCAGAGATTTGCCCGTAAACAGAATGGGCGTTAAAATAGATAAAAACTTCGAGCCGTATTATGAAATTTCGCCCGATAAAAAGGCGGACATAAAAAGGCTGAAAGAAGACGCGGCAAAAGCCGATAAGATTTATCTCGCAACCGACCCCGACCGAGAGGGAGAGGCTATTTCGTGGCATCTTAAAGAAGTTCTCGGCTTAAAAGACGAAGAAGCAAACAGAATAGAGTTTAACGAAATATCGGAAAAAGCGGTTAAAAACGCGCTCGCGCATCCCCGCAGCATAGATATGAATCTCGTAGACGCGCAGCAGGCGAGAAGGGTTCTCGACAGAATAGTCGGTTACAGCGTTTCTCCCGCGGCAAGTTGCAGACTTAACGAAAATTTGTCTGCGGGCAGGGTTCAGTCCGTTGCTCTCAAAATGGTGGTAGACAGAGAACGCGAAATCGCCGCGTTCGTTCCTCAGGAATACTGGAATCTTAAAGCGGAATTAAAGCCCGACGGCAAGCGTTCGTTTAAAGTTCTTCTGCAGGAGAAAAACGGCAAAAAATATAAACCCTCCGACGCGGAAGAAGCCGCCGCGACGGAAGCCGCGCTCAAAGCCGCGAGCTTTTCGGTTGCCGGCGTAAAAAAATCCGTCGTCAAGTCGCACGCGCCCGCTCCTTATATCACCAGCACGCTTCAGCAGGACGGTTCTATAAGGCTTAACATTACCGCGCCGCAGGTTATGCAGATTGCTCAACGCTTATACGAAGGCGTAGAAACGCCTAACGGCAACGTCGCGCTTATCACGTATATGAGAACGGACTCGGTTAGAATTTCAACGGAAGCGCAGAACGCCGCGCTTGGCTTTATAAAAGAAAATTTCGGAGAAGAATACGTTCCGTCAAAACCTAATGTTTATCGCTCTAAAAAAGACGCTCAGGACGCGCACGAAGCGATTCGCCCTATAGACGTTCGCCGCACGCCGGAAAGCATGCAGAACGTTCTGGACAAAAATCAATTCAGGCTTTATAAACTCATTTACGACCGTTTTATTGCTTCGCAGATGTCGGAAGCTAAATACGACAGCGTGGCGGTAGACGTGAAAGCGGGCGAATACGGTCTTAAAACAAGCGGAAGAACGCTTGTGTTCAAAGGATATACCGCCGTTTACGACGATACCAGGAAAGAGGAAGACGAAGAAAGCGGAAACGCGCTTTTGCCCGAGCTTACCGAAGGCGAACTTCTTAATCTTCTCGCTCTCACCAAAGAACAGAAATTTACCAAGCCGCCCGTGAGATATACCGAAGCAACGCTTATAAAGAATATGGAAGACAAGGGGATAGGCAGACCTTCTACTTACGCTACCATAATGGCAAAGCTCACGGATAAAAAACGCGAATACGTGAGAAAAGAGAAAAAAAATCTTGTTCCAAACGACATAAGTTACGAACTTATAGATTTTCTCGTAAAATATTTTCCCGATATAATGGACGTAGGTTTTACCGCTAAGATGGAAGACGAGCTGGACGAAGTAGGCACTAACGGCAAAGACTGGCACAAACTCGTTGCCGATTTTTACGGTCCGTTTGAAAAACAGCTCGAAAACTCCCGCATTACAGACGTTAAATGCGAAAAGTGCGGCGCGCCTATGATAATAAAAAGCGGTAAGTACGGAAATTATTACGCTTGTTCTAATTATCCCGACTGCAAAAACATCAAGCCGGTAAATGAAAAAGTTGCCATTCCCACAGATAAAATCTGCGAAAAGTGCGGCAGCATTATGGTTGAAAGAGAAGGACCTTACGGGAAATTTCTCGCTTGCTCCAACTATCCCAAATGTAAGCATACTATAAGTCTTACAACCGATAATCTCGAAGGCGTTTGTCCCGAATGCGGCAAGCCGACGAAAAAAATGACGAGTAAAAAGGGTAAGATCTTTTACGGCTGTTCCGGTTATCCCGACTGCAAGTTTATGAGCTGGGATATGCCCACCGGTAAAAAATGCCCCGAATGCGGTGCGTATCTCGTTTCGGTCAACGGAAAAATAAAATGTTCATCAAAGAGTTGCAAATACAGTGAAGAATAAAAAAGTTAAAGTAATCGGCGCGGGGCTTGCCGGTTGTGAAGCCGCTTTTTATCTCGCAAGGCGCGGCGTGGAAGTAGAATTATACGACATAAAGCCTAAAAAATTCACGCCCGCTCACGTTTCGGAAAATTTTGCCGAGCTTGTTTGTTCAAATTCGCTGAAATCGAACGACGTTTACGGCAACGCCGCGGGGCTTTTAAAAGAAGAAATGAGGATACTCGGCTCGCTTGTAATCGAAGCTGCGGACAAAACCAAAGTCCCCGCGGGCGGCGCGCTTGCGGTAGATCGCGATAAATTTTCCGCGTATATCACGGATAAAATCAAAGCGGAAAAAAACGTGACGTTTATTTCGGAAGAAATCGAAGAGATTTCTACCGACGGCTATACCGTCGTCGCCACAGGTCCGCTTACGCAGGGGAAGCTTTGCGATACGCTTACCGATATAGCGGGCGGGTTGCATTTTTACGACGCTTCCGCGCCGATTGTTTCTGCGGAAAGCATAGACAAAGAATATTCCTTTATAGGCGACAGATACGACCGAGGTAGCGGCGATCACATAAACTGCCCCATGAACGAAGCTCAGTATAAAGAATTCGTCGGAGAGCTTTTAAATGCCGAAAGAACGGAACTTCATTCTTTTGAAAAAACAGAAGTGTTCGAAGGGTGTATGCCGATAGAAATTATGGCGGCGCGAGGCGAAGATACTTTGCGGTTCGGTCCGCTTAAACCCGTAGGACTCACCGATCCGAAAACGGGAAGATGGGCTTACGCCTGTCTGCAGTTAAGGCGAGAGAACGAAAACGGCACTATGTATAATCTCGTAGGGTTTCAGACCAACCTTAAATGGGGCGAGCAAAAACGAGTGTTTTCTATAATACCCGCGCTGAAAAACGCGGAATATTTAAGATACGGCGTGATGCACAGAAATACTTTTATAAACTCGCCGTCTTGCCTTGCTCCCGATTATTCTCTGAAAACCCGTCCGAACGTTTTCGTTGCGGGACAGATTACGGGAGTAGAGGGTTACGTAGAAAGCGCGATGAGCGGACTTATGGCAGGGATTTATCTTGAAAGGAAACTTAAAGGCAAAAAAGAGATTCTGATATCCGACGATACGGTATCCGGCGCGCTTGCAAGATATATAACGACGGAGAATAAAGATTTTCAGCCGATGAACGCAAACTTCGGCATAATCCCGCCGCTTGACAGAATCATAAAAGACAAAAAAGAAAAAAAGCGTTTGCAGGCGGAGAGAAGTCTTGCCGCAACGAAAGAATTCATAAAATATATAACGGAGGATTAGACTATGAACGAATTTATGGGTACAACCATTTGCGCGGTAAAAAAAGACGGACACACGGCGATTGCCGGCGACGGTCAGGTTACTTTGTCGCAATCGATAATATTTAAAAACAACGCGGTGAAAGTAAGGAGAATATACGGCGGAAAGGTTATATTCGGCTTTGCCGGTTCTGTTGCGGACGCGTTTACGCTTTCCGAGCGATTCGAAGAAATGCTTAACAAATATTCCGGCAACCTTATGCGCAGCGCAGTAGAACTTGCAGAGTTATGGAGAAACGATAAAGTAAGAAAATTAGAAGCTATGATGATAACCGCCGATAAAGACACGCTTTTAATCGTTTCCGGCACGGGCGAAGTCATTGAACCCGAAGACGGCGTTTGCGCGATCGGTTCGGGCGGAAACTACGCGCTTGCCGCTGCCCGCGCTCTCTCGCAGGAAACTAGCTACGGTGCTGAAGAGATTGCAAGAAAGGCTCTTAAAATTGCAAGCGAAATCTGCGTTTTCACAAACGGACACATCACTTGCGAAGTTCTCTGATAAATAACGGATAAAGGAGATAATTATGAATTTAAGTCCTAAACAGATAGTAGAAGAATTGAATAAATATATAATCGGACAGGAAGAAGCCAAAAAGGCGGTAGCGGTCGCTCTCCGTAACCGTTACAGAAGAAGCAAACTCAATAAGTCCGAAATGGAAGAAATAACGCCTAAAAACATCATAATGAAAGGTCCGACGGGAGTTGGCAAAACCGAAATCGCGAGAAGACTCGCAAAGCTCGTCGGCGCGCCGTTTATCAAGGTAGAAGCTACCAAGTACACGGAAGTCGGTTACGTAGGCAGAGACGTCGAATCCATGATCCGCGACCTTGTGGAGTGTTCCGTCCGCCTTGTCAAAGAAGAAAAATTCAAAACGGTGACGGAGCGCGCGGGCGCGACGGTAGACGCAAAACTCGTAAAGATAATAGCTCAGGCAAGGCGTGCGGACAAGGGCGAAACGCCTGACGCGATTTTCGAGCAGAATATTGCGGAAGGTCTTAAAAAAGGGTATTACGACAACGAAACGATCGAAATAGACGTTGCCGATATACCCAAGCCCATGGAACTTACGCCGGGCGGCGCGGAGATAAGCATAGGCAGTATTTTCGGAGACATTCTTCCCAAAAAGAGAAAGAAACGCAAGCTTTCCGTAAAAGAAGCGAGAACGATGATGCTTAACGAAGAAGCGGATAAGCTTATCGATAGCGATGCCGTGAACGAAGAAGCTATCCGCCGCGCGGAACAGGAAGGTATAATTTTTATCGACGAAATTGATAAAATCGCCGCAAAAAGTGCAGGCGCATCGGGGCACGACGTTTCGAGAGAAGGGGTTCAGAGAGATATTCTGCCGATTGTCGAAGGTTCTACCGTAATGACCAAATACGGCGCGATAAAAACCGATTATATTCTTTTTATCGCGGCGGGCGCATTCCACGTTTCAAAGGTTTCGGATCTTATCCCCGAATTGCAGGGCAGATTCCCGATTCTGGTAGAGCTTAACAGTCTGACGAAAAAAGACTTCATTGATATTCTTACCACTCCGAGAAACGCTATAACCGTGCAGTACGCAACTCTTCTTAAAGTGGACGGCGTTGAGCTTAAATTTACCGAAGACGCCATAGACGAGATTGCGGGACTTGCGGAAGATATGAACGTTACGAGCGAAGATATAGGCGCGAGAAGACTGCATACCGTTATGGAAGAACTTCTCGAGGATATTTCTTTCGATGCAGACGGCATGACGGACAGAGAAGTCGTTATCGACAAGAAATTCGTAGAAGAAAAACTCGGCGCGGAAAATAAGAGCAAAGACTTAAAGAAATATATTTTATAAGGTAAATCAGATGATAAACATTCCCAAAGGCACAAAAGACGTTTTGCCGCAGGATTCTTATAAATGGCAGTTTATAGAAAAAACCGCAAGAGAAACGGCTAAGCTTTTTGACGTTAAAGAAATAAGAACGCCTACCTTCGAGCATACGGAAGTATTTTTGCGCGGCGTGGGCGAAACGACGGACATTGTCAATAAAGAGATGTATACGTTCAACGATAAAGGCGGCAGAAGCATCACCTTAAAGCCGGAAGGAACTGCCGGCGTTGCTCGCGCTTTTACCGAAAACGGTATGCAGTCTTCCGCTTTGCCCGCAAAGCTGTTTTATATCACGCAATGCTTCAGATACGAAAGACCGCAAGCGGGAAGACTCAGAGAGTTTCATCAGTTCGGCGTTGAAATGTTAGGCTCGGATAAGCCCGACACCGACGCGGAAGCTATCGTCCTCGCAAAAACTTTTCTCGATAAGCTGGGCGTAAAAAATCTCACTTTGTATATAAACAGCATCGGTTGTAAAGATTGCCGCGCAAAATATCACGAAGCGTTAAAGACTTATTTAAAAGATAACTACGACGAGCTTTGCGGCTTGTGTAAAGACCGTTTCGAGAAAAATCCTTTGAGAATTCTCGATTGTAAAAATCCCGAATGTAAAAAAATCACCGCAAACGCGCCTAAAATAACCGACTACCTTTGCGACGACTGCAAGGCGCATTTCGGCAAGGTTCAAAAGCTTCTTTCGCTTGCAGGCGTAGAATTCGCAATCGATCCTAACATAGTCAGAGGTCTCGATTATTACACCAAAACGGTATTCGAGTTCGTTTCGGAAAATATCGGCGCGCAAGGCACGGTATGCGGCGGCGGCAGATACGATAAACTCGTTTCGGAATTCGGCGGAGGCGAAGTGCCGGGCATAGGATTTGCCGTCGGTATAGAAAGAATTTTGTTGCTGTTAGAAAATATCGGCGTAAAAATTCCGAGAGACGATACGGTCAGGCTTTATATCGCGCCTATGGGCGAAGAAGCGGAGGAAAAAGCTTTCGTTCTTACGGATAAATTAAGAAAAGCAGGCGTTATAACCGAAACCGACCACATGGGCAGAGGGATTAAAGCGCAGTTTAAATACGCCGATAAAATCGGCGCGGAATACGTGGGGGTAATCGGCTCGGACGAACTCTCGCGCGGTGAAATCAAACTTAAAAAGATGTCCGACGGAACGGAAATTTCCGTATCGTTCGATAATCTTGCGGAATATTTCGGGAAAAAACCGATATGACTGAAGTCGGCAAGGTGATAAAAACGGACGGCAGATACGCCACCGTGAGAATAGATAAAAGAGAAGAATGCGGCAAATGCGGAATGTGTCTGTTTGCGCAGAACGCGTCTTTTACGGATATGCGCGCTCAAAATTTCGCAGGAGCGAAGCAAGGCGATTCGGTTATCGTCGAAAACGGGGGCGACGCAAAGCTTATCGGTTCGTTGTTGCTGTTTTTAGTCCCGCTTATGCTTATAGGCGTTGCCGCAGCAATAAGTATTCTCGTAATAAAAAAAGAAATTTGGATACTTTTGTTAAGTTTAATTTTTATCGTTTCGTGGTATACTATTTTAGGGTTTTTCGACAAAAAACTACGTAAAAAAGACAAATTTTGCGTCAAGGTCGTAAAAATCCTCGAAAAAGGAGAAAACGAAAATGATACAAATAACGGACAAAGCGGAGTATTATAAGCAAATAAAAAGCTCGATTCCCGTCATTGCGGACTTTACCGCGGCGTGGTGCGCTTCGTGTAAAATGCAAAAGCACATTCTTGCCGAATTTGAGAACGGCTTGAAAGGAAAAATTAAAATCATAACGATAGACGTAGACGAAAACGCCGAACTTGCGGACGAGCTGGGAGTAAAAGTAATCCCTTCGCAGTTTGTTTACGATAAAGGCGTTCTTGCGGATAAAACGGCGGGGCTTTCTACAAAAGCCGCGCTTTCGGAAAAAGTGATTTATTATATATAACGCGGCGTTAAGCCGTTAGAATCAAGGAGTTACTAATGATCGATTACAGCGGACTGAAAAGACAAGACCCCGAACTTTACGCGGGTATAAAAGGAGAACTCGAAAGACTCGGCGACAATATAGAGCTTATCGCGAGCGAGAACGTCGTATCGGAAAACGTTTTGCTTGCCGCGGGCAGCGTGCTTACGAATAAATATGCTGAAGGCTATCCCGCTCACAGATATTACGGCGGTTGCGAACACGTTGACGTGGTAGAAAACCTTGCGATTGCCCGTGCGAAAGAATTATTCGGGGCGGAACACGTAAACGTTCAGCCGCACAGCGGAGCGAATGCGAATTTCGCGGTGTTTTTCGCTGTGCTTTCACCGGGAGATACCGTAATGGGAATGAGCCTTGCGCACGGCGGGCATCTTACGCACGGCAGCCCCGTCGCCGTATCCGGTAAGTATTTTAACGCCGTTCCTTACGGCGTGGACGAAACGGGTTATATCGATTACGACGAAATGCGCAGAATCGCGCTCGAAAACAAGCCTAAAATGATAGTTGCGGGCGCGTCTGCGTATCCGCGCGTTATAGATTTTGCAAAAATCAGAGAAATTTGCGACGAGGTCGGCGCATATATGATGGTAGACATCGCGCACGTGGCGGGGCTTGTCGCTGCGGGGTTGCATCCGTCGCCCGTGCCTTATGCGGATTTTGTAACGACTACCACGCATAAAACGCTTCGCGGACCGCGCGGCGGAATGATTATGTGCAAAGAAAAGTATGCGAAAATTATAGATAAAGCCGTATTCCCGGGGACGCAGGGCGGACCGCTTATGCATATAATCGCGGCAAAAGCGGCGGCGTTCGGAGAAGCGTTAAAACCGGAATTCAAAGAATATCAGCAAAACATTATAAAAAACGCCAAAGCAATGAGCAAAACGTTTATAAAAGGCGGCGTAAAGCTTGTTTCGGGCGGTACGGACAATCATCTTATGCTTATCGATCTGAGCGATAAAGACGTGACGGGCAAAGAGCTTGAAACGATGCTGGACGCGGTGCATATCACGGTAAATAAAAACGCCGTTCCGTTCGACAAGAGAAAACCGACGATAACGAGCGGTATAAGAATAGGAACGCCCGCGATAACCACCCGCGGCTTTAACGAAGACGATTGCGTGAAAGTTGCCGAAGTAATTATAAAAATAATTAACGAAAAAGAGTCCGCTTTCGATTACGCAGCGAAAGAAGTGAAAAAACTAACTGAAAAATATCCTCTCTATACGGGAATTTTTAAGGATTAAAAGGAGAAAGACAAATGAAATACAAATCGATACTGAGTCTTATCGAAACAGAAGTCGCGATAAAGTTTGTTAAAGATACTTTCGAAAAAGAACTTGCGCGCGCGCTTAATCTTACCCGTGTTTCCGCGCCGCTTTTCGTAGATCCCGAAACGGGGCTGAACGATAACTTAAACGGTTACGAGAGGGCAGTTTCTTTCGACGTGAAAGCCCTCGGAGAAAATTCTAAGGTAGAAATAGTGCAATCCCTTGCAAAATGGAAGAGAATGGCACTCGCTAAATACGGATTTAAGACGGGAAGGGGCTTATACACGGATATGAACGCAATCCGTCGCGACGAAGATTTAGACGAGGTTCATTCCGTATACGTAGACCAGTGGGACTGGGAAAAAATTATCACAAGAGAAGACAGAAGATTGCCGTATCTTAAAAATACGGTAAAATCCATATATAAAGTTTTTCTCAAAACGTTGCGCGCGGTGGGCAAAAAGTACCCCGAACTGACCGACGATTATCTTCCCGATAAAATAACTTTTATTTCTACCGAAGAACTTGAAAAAAACTACCCGAACAAAACGAGAAAAGACCGCGAAAAAGCGATTTGCAAAGAATGCGGCGCGGTGTTCGTTTATCGTATAGGCTGGGATTTATCCGACGGTATGCCGCACGACGGCAGAGCCGCCGACTACGACGACTGGAAACTTAACGGCGATATAATTTTATGGAATCCGGTTTTGAATAACGCGTTTGAAATCTCTTCTATGGGAATAAGAGTAGACGAGAAATCTCTTGTCAGACAACTCAATAAACGCCGCGAATCGTGGAAGCTTGGCAATCCGTATTGCGAAGGTGTTTTACATAACGAGCTTCCGCTGACGATAGGCGGAGGTATAGGTCAGTCAAGGCTTTGTATGTACCTATTAAAGAAAGCGCATATAGGAGAAGTTCAGGCTTCCGTCTGGCCGCAAAAAATTATAAAAGAAAACGAAGAAAAAGGAATTTTCTTATTGTGAAAAACGCTTTTTTGCGGAACAGACTGCTTATCGGAGGTAAAGCTGCAGACGAGCTCTCGCGGCGGTCGGTTGCGTTGTTCGGTATAGGCGGCGTAGGAGGTTTTGCCGCAGAAGCTTTATGCCGCGCGGGTATAGGCAAAATTGCGCTGTTCGATAACGATACGGTAGACGAAACAAATCTCAACCGTCAGATTATATCAAACGCTTCCGTTATAGGAGAAGATAAAACCGAGCTTGCCGCCAAAAGGCTGAAATCCATAAATCCGCTTTTAATAACGGAAGAACACAAGGTTTTTTATCTGCCCGAAAACGCAGATGAGTTCGATCTGAAGCGATACGATTACATAATAGACGCCGTGGATACGGTAACGGCAAAAATCGAAATAATAAAACGCGCCAAAGCCGCAGGCGTTCCCGTGATTTCCTGTATGGGAACGGGCGGTAAAACCGATATAACCGCGCTGCGCGTTGCGGATATAAAAAAGACTTCCGTTTGTCGACTCGCAAATGTTATGAGGAGAGAGCTTAAAGCGCGAAACATTTCGGACGTGAAAGTCGTCTATTCTACCGAAACGGCAATAAAGCCGCTTGCTTCGGGCGAAAACGCGGGCGTTATTCCTTCTATGATTTTCGTGCCTGCCGCCGCGGGACTTATGCTCGCGAGAGAAGTCGTTTTCGATCTGATAAAAAATTGTTCCGATAAAATTGACTAGGATTTAAAGTCGGTCGAAAAAACAAATTAAAAGGTGAAGAATATGAAATTTTTGATAGCTTCCGACGTACACGGTTCAGGTTATTACGCGGAAAAACTCGTCGAAAGAATGAAAGAAGAAAAGGCAGATAAAATGATTCTTTTGGGCGACGTATATAATCACGGTCCGAGAAATCCGCTGCCGAAGGATTACGCGCCTATGAAGGTTGCCGAAATTCTTAATTCCGTAAAAAGCGATCTTATAGTACTAAAAGGAAATTGCGATTCTCAGGTAGATAACCTTATTTCCGAGTTCGATTTTATAGAAGACGCCGTGATCGTTTCCGGAAAAAAAACCGTTTTTTTAACGCACGGACACGCTTATAATAAAGATCAAAAACCAAAAACCGCGTTCGATGCAGTCGTTTACGGACATTTTCATACGGGTTTTATAGAAAAAAGCGGAGATACCGTATTTGTAAACTGCGGTTCCGTATCTCTTCCCAAAAACGGAACGCCAAACAGCTACGTCGTTCTTGAAAACGGAACGATCGTTTTAAAAACTATAAACGGCGACGTGATAGATTCGATTAAATTGTAAATACGTCTTAAAATAAAATCAGGCGTACGCCTTTTTCGCATTGAAAATGCGAAAAAACGATAATTATCGGCTTTAATACTTCGCAATTGCGAAGTATTGTGATAAAAAAAGGAGAATTAAAATGATTGAAGTAAAAAATCTGGTAAAGGTTTATTCAACCAAAGGCGGCGTAACGGTTCGTGCGCTTGACGACGTATCCGTAAAATTCCCCGAAAAAGGAATGGTGTTTCTGCTCGGTCGAAGCGGTTCCGGTAAATCTACGCTTTTAAACGTTGCCGGCGGGTTAGATCGCCCGGACAGCGGCGAGGTTATAGTCAAGGGCAGAAGCAGCAAAGACTTTTCGTCTTCTGATTTCGACAGTTACAGAAATACCTGCGTAGGCTTCGTGTTTCAGGAATATAATATATTAAACGAATTCACGATAGAACAAAATATTGCGCTCGCGTTGCAGTTGCAGAATAAAAAGAACGATAAAGCCGCGGTAAACGCGCTCTTAGAGCAAGTCGATTTAAAAGGCTTCGGTAAAAGAAAGCCTAATACTTTATCGGGCGGTCAGAAACAAAGGGTTGCCATTGCCCGCGCGCTCATTAAAGAGCCGGAAATAATAATGGCAGACGAGCCTACCGGCGCGCTCGATTCTAATACGGGCAAACAGGTGCTTGACACTCTTAAAAAACTGTCCGAAACCAAGCTCGTTATTATCGTATCTCACGACAGAGAATTTGCGGAATATTATGCAGACCGTATTATCGAGCTTAAAGACGGCAAGATTTTAGAAGACGTAACCAAGAATTATTCTAAACCCGAAACCGTCAGCGAGAACGTTCAGCTCGTTTCGGAAGATACCATCAGCGTTAAAAATGCGGAAAACATTACCGAAGCGGACGTTAAAAACATAGTCGCTATGCTTAAAAAGAACGGCGGTGAAGCGATAATCACCGCTAACAAGCACGAGCTTAAAGACGTAAAAAGAGCGTGTAAAATAAACGAGGACGGGTCTAAAGAATCGTTTAAGGAAACAAAAGAAGTAAAGATTAAAGAATACGACGGCAAAAAGACTAAATTCATTAAGTCGAGATTGCCCGCGTCGCACGCGTTCAAGATCGGCGCGAGCGGTCTTAAAACCAAACCGATAAGGCTTATTTTTACTATTCTTTTGTCCGTCGTGGCGTTTGCAATGTTCGGCATTGTTTCTACGTTTATGCTTTACGACGAAAACTATTCCATTTCTTCCGCTTTGCAGGAAGCGAATTATCCTACGGCGGCTCTTAAAAACAACTATAAATACAGATACGAAAACGTCGTGGCCAATCTGCGCGACGGGACGACCAAAGTAGATTACAGCAGCGAACAAACTCAACAAACAATGTTTGCCGCAAGCGATTTAGCAGAGCTTAATAAAAACGACGTGGGGCTTAATTTTGCGGGAGTATTCGGACTTTCTGATTCATTGTGGGACTCTTCGGATCTTCCGATGGGCATAAGTTTTTCTAAAAACGAAGATTATTATCCTCGCACGAGTTTCAGCGGGTTTTCCGATTGCGGAGAAAAATTCCTTACGGATAACGGCTTTACTTTAAAAAGCGGGAAATATCCTGTCGCTTCCGACGAAATAGCCGTTTCGCAATATGCCGACGACGCTTTTACCAAATCCAAAAACAAGAGTATCCTCGGCGAGACGCTCGAATTCAAAACGTTCAGCTATAGCGGCGACGGCACGTTAAAGCTTAAAGTCGTAGGCGTTTATGACGTAGGGGAAATAGATAGTAAATACGACGAGCTTAAAAACAGCGTTAACGCTAACGAGCTTACCAAAAAAGAACAGGAAAACAGACAAAAACTTATCAATTCTCTTTCCGATATGTTAAAGACGAGTTTTTATACCGTCGCGTTCGTGTCAGATGATTTTTACGATGCAAACGTTTCGCAAACCGGAAACCGCAACGAATATAGCAACAACGTGAATCCCGCCTACGTGAGCGGCATAATGAAAAGTAATTCCGAAATTAAAGAAACAGTCGATAAAAACAGCGGCAGTTCTTTTTATACGGATACCATCGTAAAAAGGAATGGGGGAGCGTTTGTTTTCTACGATAAAGACGGCAACGAATCTTCCGTCACTGCGGAAACTCTATCTCTCGGAGAAACCGAAATCTACGCGCCGTACAGAGATAATACAGATGATTATATATATGCATTGCGTAATATGTATAATAGCGCGTCGTCTGATTTCTATAATATTGCAAATACTATTTTGAACAACGTGTTGCCGGAAAAACAGAGCGAAATCGATTATGATAAACTTGTAAAAGAGGATTTAACGATTTATAGTAGTTATAATAACTATTTCTCTCCGAAAGACGAAGCTCAGCGCGCTGATATTAAAAGAAGTTACGGCAGGCTTAAAGAAGTATACGATAAACGCGCGGATTATTTAGATCCTTCTATGCTTGATTATATCGAAAACAACTACAAGGTCGATTTCGATTACGTTGTCGGCAACGAAGAAGCCGACGTGTTATTAAATTCTATTATCAAAGCTGCTAAAATTGGAGTGAACGGGTTAAGCAAAACGGAAAAAACCGCTATAAAATCTGCTGTAGAAAATGATTACGTGAACGTTACCGGCGATGAATACGGATTTAAAGCGGACGCATCGCAACTTAAATATTATTATAAAAATTATAACGGCACGTCAGGCGAGTTTACCGTAAAAGGATATTTTTCTTTTGCCGGCGGCGGAGAGCCTTACGATATAATTGTATCCGATTCGTTTATAGCGAATTATTCGTCTTCTTCGGAATATAATTTCAATTGTTCTTCCACTAACTATCGCGCTCCGAAAGACTTGAAGTATAAAACGCTTATTACAAGAACGGATAATACGCAGGAGCAGATTTCGTTTATGCTTAAAGGCGACGACACGCGTGACGTTGCGAGATCCGTCGATAACGAAGTATACGAAGGCTTGCAGATGTTTATATCTTTAATCAAAGATATGAACAAGGTTTTCCTTATAGTCGGTTGCGTTGTCGGCGCGCTTGCCGCTCTGATGCTCTTAAACTTCATATCTGCGTCTATCAGCGCAAAACGCAAAGAAATCGGTATTCTTCGCGCTGTCGGGGCGAGGGGAACAGACGTGTTTAAGATTTTCTTTGCGGAAGCTTTCATTATCGCAATGATATGTTTCATTCTCGCTTCCGTCATTGCGGGTTATGTGTGCGGCGTTATAAACAACACGCTGACTTCCGCAACGGTTGCGATTCCTATGTCAAAGCTTCTCGATTTCAATGTCGTCAACGTAGGACTGATACTTGCTATTTCGCTCTTCGTGTCGGCAATAGCAACATTCTTCCCGGTGCTTTCGGCTTCTAAAAAGCCTCCGGTAGAAAGCATAAGGGCTTTATAAAAACTTGATATAAACGTTAGACGGGAAAAGCAATAAAAAGCTTTTCCCGTTTAACGTTAAAAACACGATAAAATTATTTTTTATGTTTTTTTGCTTGACGAATAAAAAATTTTGTATTATAATTCTAATAACCTATTAAATAAGTAGGTAAATAGACTATAAAAAAGGAGAAAAGATTATGGCAAAAATTTACGGTTCGGCAGACGAGCTTATCGGGAAAACCCCGCTTATGGAGTTAAAAAGGATTGAAGAAAAGTTCGGATTAAAAGCAAAAATATTTGCTAAATTAGAGTATTTCAATCCCGCAGGCTCTGTTAAAGACAGAATAGCAAAAGCTATGATAGAAGACGCCGAAAAAAACGGGGCGTTAAAAAAGGGAGCGGTCATAATAGAACCGACTTCCGGAAACACCGGTATAGGAATTGCCGCCGTAGGTACGGCAAAAGGATATAAAGTTATCATCGTTATGCCGGAAACCATGTCAATCGAACGCCGCAAGCTGATAAAAGCGTACGGCGCGGAAATAGTTCTTACCGAAGGCGCAAAGGGAATGAAAGGCGCGATAGAAAAAGCGAACGAACTCGCAAAAGAAAACAAGGGAGCAATCGTTCTGGGGCAATTCGTTAATCCCGCAAACCCCAAAGCTCACTACGAAACGACCGGACCGGAAATTTTTGAGGATACGAACGGAGCGGTTGACTTTTTTGTAGCGGGCGTAGGTACGGGCGGAACGATAAGTGGCGTCGGAAAATATCTTAAAGAGAAAATCGGCGGCGTAAAAGTCGTTGCCGTTGAACCGGAGAGTTCACCCGTTTTGTCAAAAGGCGTTTCGGGCGCGCATAAAATTCAGGGTATAGGCGCGGGATTCGTTCCCGATACGCTCGATACGGGCGTTTACGACGAAATTATAACCGTTTCCAACGAAGCTGCGTTTGAAACGGGCAGGCTTATCGGTACTACCGAAGGCGTGCTTGTCGGTATATCTTCGGGTGCCGCGCTCAATGCCGCGATAGAGGTTGCAAAACGTGTGGAAAACGCGGGTAAAAATATCGTGGTTCTTTTCCCCGACAGCGGCGACAGATATTTGTCCACTCCGCTGTTTGCGGAATAATTGCATACGTGAGAGGATAAATATTTTATGCTTATTTCTACAAAGGGAAGATATGCGTTGAGATTTATGGCAGAGCTGGCGCAACTCGGAGATAAAGAATATGTGCCGTTAAAAGACGTTTCGCAGAATCAGAACATTTCGCTTAAATATCTCGAGGGAATAGCCGCAGATTTAAAAAATGCCGGCTATATAAGCGGCAGGCACGGCAAAGGCGGGGGATATAAACTTGCGCTCCCGTCCGATAAATGCACGGTAAAACAAATACTTACCGTTACGGAAGGTTCTTTGTCGCCGGTCGCGTGTCTTAAATATTCCGACGGGTGTGAGCGGGCAGCGGATTGTAAAACGCTGCCTATGTGGAAAAAACTTTACGAAACGATAGACGATTTTTTCGATGGTATAACTTTAAGCGAGTTGACAAACAATTCTAACAATAAAAAGTAATTCTTTGTCTTTCGTATAATTCGTTTTACGATAACATTCATAATTAAAATATTTTTTAAGGAATCGTTTGTTTTTAAGTAAAAGACGTATGCTTTTGCAAGAATAAATAAAGGCTGACGAGAAAATGAGGCGAACCCCGAAAGTTGGACGCAAAAGAAAACTTTCGGGGTGTTTTTTATAGTAAAAAAGCGGAAACGTCCGCTTAAAGAGTTACTTAAAGTATCAGGTCTTGCTCGTAAGCATTTTATTTACCATTCAATAATTGAAAATGAGTTCGGTAAAAACCGAACTCAATCTCAAACAACTTTATTAGATTTTTTTGCCCAAACTTTTGGATTTATATAAAAAATTCGTCAGTCTTTTATATTGTTTGAAAAGACCGGATAGAAACACCGTTATAATCATTTGTATTATACAAATTTTTTTTAGCGGGTAAGGGGCAAGAAAAACAAACAATCGTATCGCAAAAACGTAATGCTCGTCGTCGGATTTTTACAGTTTGTTTCCGCATTCGGGGCAGAATTTGGCGGTTGACCGCACTTCCGCTCCGCATCTCGAACAGAATTTTTTAGACGGAATTTTTGCTCCGCATTCGGGGCAGAATTTGGCGCTTGCGCTTATTCCGGCACCGCACTCGGGACATTTTATGCTTGATTTAGGAGCTGCTTCCGCAGGTTTAGTTGCGGGCTGTTGCGAAGATTTAAATGCGTCCGCAATGATAGAACCCATTCCTGCGCCCGCTCCGATGCCAAGTCCCGCACCCATAAACGCGCCGCCAGAGCCTTGATTTTTTGCAGCGTCTTTCATAGCTTCCGCTGCGGCGACTTTCATCATAACGTCGGTCTTATCTCCGAGAATTCCGTATTTACTGCGTTCGTCAATCGCTTTTTCAACCTCTTCGGGAACAGACATGTTTTCAATGAAAAGGTTGGTAAGAATAAGACCTATTTCTTTAAATTTATTTTGAATGTTTGCGGTGACGATCTGGTTAAATTCCGTAGTGTTGCCCGCAAGATCCAAGGCTGAAATTTTGCTTTCTCCAAGCGCGTCGGTAAGTGCGGAAACCAACATTGTTTTAAGCCAGTCTGTAATATCTTTCGTTTCGAAAGAGGAGTTTGTTCCGAAAAGCTCTTTAAGAAATACTCCCGCGTCGTATACTTTAAACGCATAAGAACCGTAACCTTTGACTCTTATCATGCCGAATTCCGGATCGCGCATCATAATCGGGTTGGAAGTACCCCACTTGCAACCGGTAAATTGTTTAACGTTTACAAAATAAATATCTACCGATATGGGTGTCTGAAATCCGTATTTCCAACCGGCAAGTTTGGAAAGAATAGGGAATATATCTGTATTAAGATCGTACGTGCCTGCAGGAAAAATATCGCAGATTTGTCCTTTATGAACAAAAATCGCTTCTTGTGATTCGCGTACAATGAGCTTACTTTTTTGATTTACTTCTCTGCCTCCTTTCGGTAAAGGATATTTATAAACCAAAGTGTCTTTGGAATTGTCCGTCCATTCTATAATTTTAAGAAAAAATGCCATAGAGTTCTCCCTTTTCGGTTTTTTATACATTTTAGCATACTTTTTAAAAAAATACAATAATAAACGTTAAATTGTATTTGCAATTTTAAAAAAAATATGATAATATATATCGGAAATAGTAAATTTGCAGGTGTAGTTCATCGGTAGAATGAGAGCTTCCCAAGCTTTAGAGGAGGGTTCGATTCCCTTCACCTGCTCCAAAATTGCAAAAACAGCCTAAAAACGGCTGTTTTTTTGCGTCTTTATTGTTTTATATAACGACAACATATCGGATTACATAACACTCCTTTCGTCGAGCGGAGAAAAAATACACCTCATTTGCAGCCCGTCGGGGAACGGGGCTTTCATTGTCAAACCCAACAAAAACTTTCGGAGGGTATGTCGTATTCCGCCAAAACTTTATCTTCTTTGCTGAAATTCGTTGCCGTTGACGGAAACGACACGGAGAACGCAGACGAAGTGACTATAACCACGCATAAAGAAGAGAAAAACGTTCTTGAGAAAAAGCCGTCTGCTCATCTCACTTCATCTTTATGTTTCGTTTATTTAAGACATTTTTTTAGGGAAGGGGGAGGCTTTTAAGAGAGAGAAGAATTAAACAAATCCTCCTGAAAAATTCAGACGCGTTTCAGGGTGTTACTGTATAGCAAAAATCGCTGTTTTTAAGCAAAACACCTAAAAAGCAGCGATTATTGAGACTGGTGGGAAGGGGTGGATTCGAACCACCGAAGTCACTGACGACAGATTTACAGTCTGTTCCATTTGGCCGCTCTGGAACCTTCCCGAATATTAAGTTGTCTTTATTTTGGATTCGATGGAGCTGGTGACTGGAATCGAACCCGCAACCTGCTGATTACAAATCAGCTGCTCTGCCAGTTGAGCTACACCAGCACCGCTTCGACCGTTTTTGTTCCGCCGCTCGTCTTTTATCGTTAACAAGCCATATTATTATATCATATTTTCAGAAAAAATCAAATGATTTAACGCCGTTTTAAAATATTTTTTCACGAAACGGCTTTTCTTTGAAAATCGCTTTTTATTCGGCGCGTTTACAAAGAAATCACCCCCCGCGCATTGCTGCAAAATTACGGCTTTTGCAAAAGCTTCTCGAGATCGAGAGACGGCGAACGGTTATAACGCCTGATCTGAAAAAGGCTTTCCGCTTTTCCCCGTTCGACGACGCTGACGCCTTCGTTGCACGTCAGCATCATGTCGAACCCTTCCTCCGAAAGGATCTTTTTCGTGAGCGCGTTATATTCCCCGAACGGATAAGCGAAAACGTTGCACTCCACGCCGCATTTTTCTTTCAGGATATTCTGTAATTTTTCCACATCGCTTTTCAAAGCGCGCGTATAATCCGCATCGCTTTCCCCCGCCATCTGTTTCGCGCCGAAACGCGGATGAAATTCATGCATATCGTAAGTATGATTGCCGATC
>CAJLXC010000029.1 GCA_905210545.1 uncultured Eubacteriales bacterium
CCTGCGGCAAGTCTTGCCGCAGGCGTGGCGATTATTTAAACCTTATCCGATAATCCATTCTATAAAATTTTTGATTGCAAGGGCGATGAGTATAACCGCGCCCGCCCATTGCGCGTATTTACCTAAAATTTTGCCGAGCGATTTGCCGATGAATAGCGCGATCGTCACTATTGCGAACGTTACCGCGCCGATAATGAGCGAAGCGAGAAAAACCGAAAACGAAAGGCTTACGGAAAAAGTAACGCCTATCATAAGCGCGTCTATGCTGGTGGCTACCGCTTGCGCCATAAGAATTCCGAGCGTGAAATTCACGGTTTTGCCTTCCGCGATTTCTTTTTCTTCTTCTTTTATTTCTTTCATCTCTTTCACGTTGTCTAAAACGATTTTCGTCGCCAGCACGAAAAAGATTCCCGCCGTAACGAATTTGGAGATTTTTTCGAGATATCCCGAAAAGAATGAGCCGATATAATAGCCTATTACAGGCATAAGGAACTGAAACGCGCCGAACGCCGTAGGCATAGCCCATTCTTTGACGCGAGTCAATCCGTTTTTATAAGTCGTGCAGTTGGCTATAGTCAGCGCGAACGCGTCCATTGCCAGCGCGACGCCGATAAGAATTATTTCCCAAACAGACATAAAAATGCTTCCGAAAAAAAATGCGAAAATTATTATATATAATTATATTGATTTTGTCAAAAGAAAATGATAAAATTATAAAAAACGGGCAAGAGGGGGTGGCGCGATTTTGATAAAAATTACCGAAGAATGGGATAATATACTTGCGGAAGAGTTCGCTTCGCCGTCTTACGCAAAGCTCAGGGAATTTCTGAAAGAGGAATATTTTTCCCGCACGATTTATCCGTCTATGTACAACATTTTCAACTCGATGAAGCAGACCGCGTTTTCGGATATAAAAGTCGTGCTTTTAGGGCAAGACCCTTATCACGAAGCGGGGCAGGCGATGGGGCTTTCTTTTTCCGTTCCGAAAGGAATAGAAAAACCGCCGTCGCTCGTAAATATTTTTAAAGAAATCCAAAGCGAAACGGGCGACGAGATGCCCGAATCGGGCGACCTTACCGGCTGGGCAAAGCAAGGCGTTCTTCTTTTGAACACCGTGCTTACGGTGAGAGAACACGCCGCCAACTCGCATAAAGGCAGGGGGTGGGAAGAGTTTACCGACGGTATCATCAAAAAAATATCGGCAAAGAGAGAAAACGTCGTGTTCCTTTTGTGGGGCGGCAACGCGCGGGCGAAAAAACCGCTTATAGACGGCAACAAACACCTTATTTTAGAATGCGCTCATCCGAGTCCGCTGTCCGCTTATAACGGATTTTTCGGGTGCGGACATTTTATTAAAACTAACGAATATCTTATAAAACACGGGAAGCTTCCCGTTATATGGAGTAAATTATGAAATACGTGGTAATTCTCGGCGACGGAATGGCAGATTACAAACAGAAAAATCTCGGAAACAAAACGCCGCTTATGCTTGCGAAAAAGCCTTGCATAGACGGTCTTGCCGAAATTTCCGAAGTGGGGCTTTGCAAAACCGTTCCGGACGGAATGAAGCCCGGCAGCGACGTGGCTAACCTTTCCGTTTTAGGTTACGACCCCCGCGAGTGTTATACGGGGCGTTCTCCGTTAGAAGCGGCAAGCATCGGCATAGAGTTGAAAGCTACGGACGTTACCGCGCGCGCGAATCTCGTCACGCTTTCGGACGAACCCGTGTTTGAGGATAAAACGATGATAGATTACAGCGCGGGCGAAATAAGCACGGAAGAAGCGAAAACGCTTATCGGATTTCTCGCGCAAAAGCTCAACGACGAGCGGCATAAGCTCTACGCCGGCGTGAGCTACAGGCATTGCTTCGTTATCGATAACGGCGTGGTTGCGGGTGACCTTACGCCCCCGCACGACATAACGGGCAAGCCGATAAAAACGCACCTCCCGACGAGCGCGGAGGGGAAAATATATCTGGATATCATGAAGAAATCGGCGGAGCTTTTAAAAGATCACCCGATAAACCTTGCGAGGATAAAGGCAGGCAAAAATCCCGCCACGTCCTTGTGGTTCTGGGGCGAAGGCACGAAACCCGCGCTGCAAAGCTTTAAAGCGCGTTACGGCTTGAACGGAGCGATGATTTCCGCCGTGGATTTGTTAAAAGGTATAGGAAAGCTCACGGGAATGAAGGTCATAAACGTCGTCGGCGCGACGGGGAATTACGATACGAATTTTTCGGGTAAAGCAAAAGCGTGTCTTTCCGCGCTTAAAAACGGCTGCGATTTCGTGTATATTCATATGGAAGCTCCCGACGAGTGCGGTCACCACGGAGACGCGGAGCATAAAATATATTCTATAGAACAGATAGATAAAAAAGTCGTTCTGCCCGTAGTTACGGAATTAAAGAAAACGGGAGAGCCGTTCTCGGTGATGATAATGCCGGACCACCCCACGCCGCTTTGCTGTATGACGCACGTTAGCGATCCCGTGCCTTATATAATATACCGCAGCGACGAAAAAATCGATTCCGGCGTAAACTCGTATACGGAAGACGCCGCAGAGTCGACGGGCGTTTTCGTTCCGAGCGGCGTGGAATTGATGAAGAGATTTTTGAAGAAACAATAATAAATTATTTTTTACGGCTTTAAAGATTGACCCAGCCGCCGTCGCAATCGCGACGGCGGCTGTGTTGCGTTTCATTATTGAAAAATGAGATTCCCACGTCGCTACGCTCCTCGGAATGACAGCGCGGGGTGAAGCGGTAACGCCTACTCTCGGAATGACGGCGTGGGGTGAAGCGGTTATTACTGTCATTGCGGACGCCTTTGACGGACAGCCCTGACGGGCTTAGTCCTTCGTAGCGTCAGCGGAGAAGCGTCGGCTGACAAACCCCGTGGCAATCTCCTGCTTATGTTTCTTTTATGCAAGGTTTTGGACGTGTCGGCGGATTTTCTTTTAGGGCTTTCCGACGGGATATGATAAAATTTTTGCAAAATTTTTCACATTCGACGGCTTTCGCGCATAACGAAAGCCGATTTTTTGTTCTTAATGCGTCATAACGCGGATTTTTGCGTCATATATATTTTATACGACGACAAAAGGAGATAAAAAATGAACGAAAAATTACAATACGCATCTATGCTCGATATTCCCGTAAACTCTTGCAACATTACTTACGCACCCGTCAAAAAGAGAAAAGGAAAATCAAAAAAGGCAAAACAGCCGGAAGACGTTAAAAAAGAGCTTTTAGACAAGGTAAACGGATTGCAGGACAACCAAGCGCAAACCGTTGAAGCTGCCGCAATGCCCGAGCATTCCGCGGACGGCGCCGCTTGCGAAACGGAAACGGTTGTTCCCGTAGCCGCAGACAGTCGTAAAAAGAAAAGAGACAAAGCCCGCGGAATTAAATTCACGATAGTTACCGCGCAGTTTATTCTTATAGGCGCGCTCGTCGCGACGATATTTCTCACGAACGCGTTTTATAAAAACAGCGGAATAAACGCGTTTATGCGCAGCGTGTTCACTTCTTCCCGGAAAACGGAAGAAATAAAATCCGACAACCGCACTTACGGGGATTTTAAGCCTGTTATCTCTTACGGCGAAGGTTCTGCGCCCGTAATCGAAAACGGCGTTATGACTATAACGGGCAAGGGTAGCGTATATACGCCTTACGACGGAAAAGTAACCAAGGTTACGGTAGACGGCGCGGGCAAATACTCGCTGGAAATCGCTCACAGCGACAATTTCAAGACGGTGATAAGCGGTCTTGACCACGCGTATGCGGAAATAAACGATCAGGTATTCGGCAACATTCCCGTTGGTTATGCGGGCGAAAGCGGTATAGAAATGTGCTTTTTAGGCAGCGACGGCGCGGTGATAACAGACTATACTTTAGAGGGCAACGCGGTCGTGTGGAAAGCCGTTTAAAAACAATCGAACGCCGTTCCCGCAGTATCGCCTGCGGGAACGTTGCGCCTGAAATTTTGCGTGTTATATGAAAATATCCGTTCACCCGTTGTTTATAGCGTTCGGAGTGTATTACGCCGCCACGGGGCGTATTTTCGAGTTTGCGGCGTATACGATAACCGCCGTGATACACGAAACGGGGCATTCGGCGGTAGCGGGCAATCTCGGCTATCGGCTCGACAAGATAGTGCTTATGCCGTTCGGCGCGGTCGCAAAGGGCGATATAGACGGACTTAAGCTTAAAGACGAAATAAAAATCGCGCTGGCAGGACCTTTCGTCAATCTTGCGGTGGGATTGTCGTTTGCGGCGGTCTGGTGGATATTTCCGGAAACGTACGCTTTTACGGACGTGGCGGCTTACGCCAACTTTTCTATGGCGCTCGTGAATTTTATTCCCTGCTATCCGTTAGACGGCGGCAGGGTGCTATCCGCGATTCTCGCGCTTAAAACGGACGGAAAAAAAGCGCATAAAATCTGCAAGGCGATAAGCGTGGCGCTTGCCTGCCTGTTGCTTGCGGGATTTATCGTTACCGTTTTTAAAACGCCCAACGTTTCGCTGTTGTTTTTCGCCGCGTTCGCGCTGGCAGGCGCGACTTCTAAAGAAAAAGACAACGTATACGTTAAAATCGGCGGAGGACTTTCCGAAAGAAAGCTGCTCCGCGGTATGCCCGTGGTGCGACAGGCGGTTTCTAAAAACATTACGGTAAAATCGCTCGCTTCGGTTCTCGACTGCAACGCCGTGAACGAGATAGATGTATACGACGGCGATAAAAAAATAACCACGCTTTCTCAAAGCAGACTGTCCGAAATTTTGCAAAGCGCGGAGATTTACGACGAAATAAGCAAACACGTCTGACAAACCTTTTCGGTTTTACGGAAAGGTTTTTTGCTTTTAAAAAACGGATTTTTGCTTAAAATCGCATATTTTTCGTTTCACAAGTCTTTGACGGTTGACAAAAACGTAAAAACGGTGTTAATATATTTGCGTTAAATTATTTAAAAAGGACTAAAGAAAAAGCGATGAAAAAGCGTTATTTTTCTCCGCAGGCAAAAATCGAATATCTTACTTGTACTTGCGGAGTGGTTGCGGCAAGCGGGTATTCGGACGAACAAAGCGAGTTTGATAATACCGGAAAAGACAGTTTCGGGGTGTTTTAAAAATGAAAAAGCGCAGGTTCTTTGATTTTTTTGCTACGGCTTTGACGTTTGTTTTTGCGCTGATTTCGCTCGGCGTTGCGGAGTTTTCTTTCGTCGATTCATCGGCAGGACTTTCCGCGACAGACGAAGGAGAACTGATATCTAATCCGGATTTTTCATATTGCACCTTCGGAATTTTCGGAAATACGGTGGACGAGTGGGAGACGGGCGAGTTCGGCTACGATAATGCTTCTAAATGCATATCTGCCGCAAAGGCGGGGTGTACCGCAAAGACGGAGAACCCGATTGCTTTCGGCGACGGCGTTTACGTTATGTCCGCAGAAGCAGAAGCCTTAAACGGCAACGCGAAAATAAGTCTTTTTATAGGCGAGTCCGATAAAACCGAAAGCAACTTTACGATAACGGGCAGACAAACGGTATCGTTTTATTTTTTGGAAAACGTCGGCTATTCCGCTAAAGCGGGCGTAAAAGTAACCGAGCTTTCGGGCAGCAGCCTTAAAGTTTATTCCGTTTCGCTAAAAAAGGCGGGCGGCTCGTCTTTAGTAGAAACCGAAAACGGCGCGAGCATCAGAATGAACGCCCGCGAACCGGGATTGAGATTTAAGGGAAGAATAAACAAAAGCGTATATGACGGGCTGACGAAATTTTACGGTGCGGAAAACGTGGAGACGGGAATGATAATCGTTCCCGAAGATTTTTTGGAGGGCGGAACGGATTTCACGGCGGAAGCCCTTAAAGAAAGATCTCCGCTGTTTATCGTCGCCGAAAAGTTCAACAACGAAACCCGCGCGGAAGAAGACGGGTATTACGGCTTTAACTGCGCGCTTATAGAGATCGCGCCGGAAAATACCGACAGAAAGTTTGCTGCCCGCGCGTACATAAAGTGCTTTGACGGGGCGACGGAAAAGTACGTTTACGCAACGTATAATAAAGATAATCATTGCCGTTCCGTTTACGACGTGGCAACCGCCGCCAAAGAGAATCTGAGCAAAGAAGACGATAATTTCGAGGTAGAAGCGATAATCGACGAATATCTCGGCAAAGTGGAATACTTCGATTTAAAAGGCAATGAGTTCGATGGTAGCGGAAACGAGTTTTTTATAAATCTCGGAACTAAAAAGGGAATGCTTACGATTACTTCGGACTATTCCGACGCGGGGCAATTTATAATCGCCGAAAACGGAAAAGAAATATCTGACAATAACGGTTATTACTTTACCGAGGGAACGGGGGATCTGACGATTTCTTTTGTTTTCAACGGCAGGGGTCTGAATTTTATGCAGGACGTTTCCTTAAAGATTTATAAATACTGACGACAAGGAAAATTTATGGAAAAAAAGAAATTTTTGAATATTTTGGGAGTTGTTCTCCTATTCGGCGCGGCGATCGTCTGGGGAACTTCTTTTCTTATTCTTAAAAACACGATAGAGGATTTGCCCGCGCTATACGTGCTGGGCATAAGATTTTTCGTGTCGGCTTTATTGATAGGCGCGATTCGTTTTAAAAAGACGTTAAAACTCAATAAAGAGGTGCTTAAAGGCGGCGCGGTGATAGGCGTTGCCGTATTTTTCGCGTATCTGTCGCAAACGTACGGACTTAAATTCACTACGCCCGGGCAGAACGCGTTTATTACTTCGCTTTATTGCGTCATCACGCCGTTTTTTATGTGGGCGATTTATAAATCCAAGCCCAAAAGCTATAACGTTATCGCGGCGGTAATGTGCGTTGCGGGCATAGGGCTTATCGCTTTTTCTAATAAAGAGGGCGGTTCCGCTTACGTGTTGCTCGGCAACGCTTTAACGTTCGTTTCCGCTTTGTTTTATACGTTGCAGGTCGTGTTCGTGGACAGATTTTCCAGAACGGTGAAAGATCCTATGCTGCTTCTTACGGTAGAGCTTTTCGTTATCGGCTCGCTGTTTCTTGTTTTGTCGGCGGCGATAGAAATTCCCGTTTACGGCATATCGAAGTTCGCGCTCGATAAAAAGCAATTGTTAAACGTGCTGTATCTCACTCTCGTATGCACGCTTTTCGCGCAGTTCGCGCAGAACCTTGGACAAAAGCTTACTCCCGCCAACCAGTCGGCTATCATATTGAGTTTAGAAGGCGTTTTCGGCACGTTGTTTTCCGTGCTGATGGGCGCGGAAAAACTTACCGTAACGATGGGGTTAGGGTTTGCAATCATTTTCGTTGCGACGCTGATCAGCGAACTGAAACCCGATTTTAATAAATTACTTAAAAGAAACCGCGGCTTTATCGGCGCGGAAACCCGCGGCGCGAGCGACGCGCCCGAAAGCAAAGGAGATAAAAATATGCTTTACGAAATAAACAACGGAACGATAAAACTTACCGTAAGCTCGCTCGGCGCGGAGATGACCGGTCTTGTCAAAGACGGCAAGGAAAGACTCTGGCAGAACGACAACGGCGAATGGGCTGGTCACGCTCCGATTCTTTTCCCTGCGTGCGGGAACTGCGCGCTTACGACGGAAGGGAAAAAGTATCCTATGATACAGCACAGCTTCGGACAGATAAGCGAATATTCGCTTAAAGAAAAGGGCGAAGATTATATAAAACTCTCGCTCGTTTCGGACGAGAATACCAAAAAATATTATCCTTACGACTTCGTTTTTACCGTTACTTACAGCCTTGCGGGCGACACGCTCAAAATAGGATACGAGATAGAAAATCCGACGGGCGGCGATATATATTATTCCTGCGGTGCGCACGACTCTTTCGCGCTCGACGGCAAATTAGAAGAGTATCTCGTCGAATTTGAAAAGGACGAAAAGTTTGTAAACCTCGTTCACGACGACGACGGATATTTAAACGGAGAAGAGCAAAATCTCGGAGAAGGTCGAATTATCGATTTTGAAAAAACCCCGCTCGTAGACGACAAGACGTTTATTTTTAAGGATATAGCTTCGAGAGAAGTGACGTTAAAGAAAAAAGACGGCAAAACCGTAGCAAAAGTGCGGTTCGACGGGTTTAACAATCTCCTGTTCTGGAGACCCGGCGACGGCAAAACCGTTTGCATAGAGCCGTGGCTCAATCTCCCCGACGACGCAAAAGACGCGGGCGTTTGCGAAAAAGAGTTTTCGACGAAATACGGCGTGCGCAAGCTGAAAACGGGCGAAAAAGCGGAATTTTTGAGGGAAATCGAATATTTTTAATAAAAAGGAGATACAAGCGTTTTGCTTTTTTGAGGCGGCGTTTACGCGCCGACGGCAAAACGCTTGACTTTTTTTTAAAAAGGTTTATCATAGTTTTTATGAAGATAATAATTATCGGAGCCGGCAAGGTCGGCGTAACGCTTATTCAATGTCTTGTGTCTGAAGGGCACGACGTGCTTTTTATCGACAGGGACGGAAAACGCGTTTCGGAAGTGGCTAACAGATTCGCCGCGAACGGAATCTGCAGCGTGGGACTTTCGCGCGATACGCTTAAAGAGGCGGGCGTGTCGTCTGCCGACTTCGTTATTTCAAGCACTTCGCAGGACGAAGTGAATATACTCTGTTCGGTTCTCGCAAAAAAACTCGGCGCAAAACGCACCATCGCGAGAGTGAGAGACCCGCAATATTATAAAGAGCTGGAAAATTTAAGAACGGAGCTGGGGCTTGACCTTATTTTCAATCCCGATCGCAGGGCAGCCGCGGATATAGCGGAAGTGCTTAACTTCCCGT
Organism: uncultured Eubacteriales bacterium; assembly: GCA_905210545.1. Taxonomy (GTDB): domain Bacteria; phylum Bacillota; class Clostridia; order Christensenellales; family Borkfalkiaceae; genus UBA1259. Next base: position 8,802 of record CAJLXC010000029.1, read on the forward strand.
CGGCGCGCAGCGTAGAAAGCTTTGCGGACGGAAAAGCCGCCATGGCGGAATTCGACATAAAAAAGGGCAACCCCGTCGCGGGCAAAACGCTCAAAGCCATATCCTCGGAATTCGGTTTCGGCGTGTTGTTCGGAATGATCCGCCGCGGAGAAGACGTGTTTATCCCGCGCGGAGATTTTACGCTTAAAGAAGGTGACGCCGCTTACGTCATCGCGACGGAAGCGCAGATAGCGGCGTTCTGCAAAAAAACAAAGACGTTTAAGCCGCGCGCCAAAACGGTGTTTATCGTGGGCGGCGGGAAAATAGGCTTTTATCTCGCGCAGATGCTTACCGGGCGCGGCGCGTCGGTTAAAATAATAGAAAAAGACAAAGCGCGTTGTGAATTTTTAAGCGAAAATCTCGATTACGTTACCGTTATAAACGGCGACGGAACGGATCTTAACGTTCTCAACGAAGAAGATATAAAGAGTGCGGACGCCGTGGTAACGCTTACCGGAATGGACGAAGAAAACGTTATCATATCCCTTTACGCCAAACAGAAAAAAGTGGAAAAAGTCGTTACCAAGGTAAACAGAGATTCCGTGTCGGAAATGGTAAAGACGCTCGGACTCGATACCGTTATTAGTCCGCGCAATTCCATCGCGAACCATATTCTGAGATTCGTAAGGTCGCATTTTTCCGAAAAGGACGGCGGCATAAACGCGCTTTATAAACTCCCGGGCAAAGCGGAAGCTTCGGAATTTACCGTTACGGAGAGTTTCCCGTTCGTCGGAAAGCCCCTTTCTTCGTATACGATACGGCGTGACGTGCTTATCGGCGGCATCGTGAGAGAGGGCGGCTTTGTCGTGCCTAAAGGCGATACGTCGCTTCTTAAAGGCGACAGGGTGATAGTCGTTTCCGCAACGAAAAAAATCAACGCGCTGGAAGGAATCCTTAAATAAGCGAGAAATTTATCGAAAATGAATTACAGACTCGTATTTAAAATAATAGGCAAAACGATGCTTATAGCGGCGGCGTTGCTTTTAGTCCCCGTGATAGTCGCGCTCGTCTATAAAGAAACGGATAAGCTTTCCGCGTTTATTATTCCCGCGGCGGCGTTGTGCGCGATTGGCGCGGTTCCGTCGTGCATAAAAATAAAAGAGCGTTCTTACGGCGCGAAAGAAGGCTTCGTTATAGTCGCGCTATGCTGGCTGTTGTTGTCTTTCGCCGGGTGCGTTCCGTTTATCGTAAGCGGCGAGATACCCGGTTTAGCGGACGCTTTTTTCGAGACGGTTTCGGGTTTTACCACGACCGGCGCGAGCGTGCTTAACGACGTGGAGATTTTATCGAGAAGCGTTATGTTCTGGCGAATTTTCACGCACTGGATAGGCGGAATGGGCGTTCTCGTTTTCGTGCTTACCGTGATCCCCGAAAGCGAAACGGGCGGCACGTATATTTTCAGCGCGGAATCCCCCGGACCTTCCGCGACCAAAATCGTGGGCAAAATGAAATATACCGCGCAGATACTTTACGGTATTTATATAGTGCTTACCGCGATATGCACGCTGTTTCTCGTTTGCGGCGGTATGAGCTTTTACGACAGCTTGTTAAACGCGTTTTCCACCGCGGGTACGGGCGGTCTTTCGGTACACAACGGCAGCATCGCTTATTATAAAAGCGCGTACGTAGAAATAGTTCTGTCCGTGTTTATGTTTTTGTTCGGCGTGAATTTCAACGTGTATTTTCTCATCGTGTCGGGGAGCGTTTTAAAAGCGCTGAAGAGCGAAGAGATGATAACTTACGTCGTGATGCTGGCGGTATCGGCTTTCGTTATCGCCGTAAACATAACGGGCACGGTTGCGAATTTCGGCGTGGCTTTAAGACAGGCGTTCTTTCAGGTTACGTCGATAAGCTCTACGACCGGCGCTTCTACCGCGAACTTCGACAAATGGCCCGCGCTTTCTAAATCCGTGCTTTTGTTCCTTACGATGATAGGCGCGTGCGGCGGTTCTACGGGCGGCGGCGTTAAGGTGTCGCGTATGGTGATACTTTTAAAGTCCTGTTTTGCCGACATAAGAAAAACCGTAAACAAGAGAGAAGTGGTTGCCGTTAAGTTTGAAAACAAACCGCTTACCAGAACGCTCGTTTCCGGCGTGTATTCGTTTTTCGCGCTGTATATTTTTATCGTTATCGCCGCGACGGTGCTTTTGTCGTTCAGTTCGTTTGCGGAAGGCGACTTGCTTACGCATTTTACGGCGTCGCTTACCTGCATAAGCAACGTAGGTCCGGGGCTTAATTTCGTCGGGCCCACGTGTTCGTTTGCGGGATACAACGCGTTTTCCAAATGCGTGCTGTCTTTCGTTATGCTTGCGGGCAGACTGGAAATTTATCCTATGCTGATACTGTTCGCCCCGCGTACCTGGAAAAGATAAAGCAAAAGAAAAAGAGGGAATTATGACGTATAAATCGGATATAGAAATAGCTCAGAGCGCAAAGCTTCGCCCCATAACGGAAATAGCAAAAGCCGCCGGCATAGACGAAAAACATCTCGAAGTCTACGGCAGATACAAGGCTAAAGTTGATTTTTCTTATCTTGCCGAAAACACCCGCAAAAACGGCAGACTTATACTCGTCACGGCGATAACGCCCACGCCCGCGGGGGAAGGTAAAACCACCACGACGATAGGGCTTGCGGACGGTCTTAAAAGAATAGGCAAGTCGGCGGCGGTCGCTTTGAGAGAGCCTTCCTTAGGACCCGTTTTCGGGGTTAAAGGCGGCGCGGCGGGCGGCGGATACGCGCAGGTCGTGCCGATGGAAGACATAAATCTGCATTTTACGGGGGATTTCCACGCGATAGGCGCGGCAAACAATCTTCTCGCAGCGATGACAGACAACCATATTTATCAGGGTAACGCGCTCGGCATCGATCCGCGGCGCATAACCTGGCGGCGTTGCGTGGATATGAACGACCGTCAGTTAAGAAGAATCGTCAACGGTCTGGGCGGAAAGACGGGCGGCGTTCCGAGAGAAGACGGCTACGACATAACCGTCGCTTCCGAAATAATGGCGGTATTCTGTCTCGCTTCGTCGTTAAAGGATTTAAAGAAAAGACTTTCCGCAATAGTCGTAGGGTATACTTACGACGGTAAACCCGTTACCGCGGGCGACTTAAAAGCGCAGGGCGCGATGGCGGCTCTTTTAAAAGACGCGTTAAAGCCGAATCTCGTTCAGACGCTCGAAGGAACTCCCGCGTTCGTTCACGGCGGACCGTTCGCCAACATCGCGCACGGCTGCAACTCCGTGCTTGCGACGAAAGCCGCTCTCGCCACAGCCGATTACGCGGTTACGGAAGCGGGGTTCGGCGCGGATCTCGGCGCGGAAAAGTTTTTCGACATAAAATGCAGACTTGCGGGGTTAAAGCCTTCCGCGGTCGTTCTCGTGGCGACGGTGCGCGCGCTGAAAATGCACGGCGGACTCGATAAAAAAGAGCTGAATAAAGAAGATTTATCCGCAATAGAAAAGGGTTTGCCTAATCTCGTCAGACATTTAAGGAATATAAAAGAGGTATTCGGACTTCCCGTCGTGGTCGCGATAAATAAGTTCCCGACGGATACCGAAGCGGAAATAAAACTCGTTGCCGAAAAGTGCAAGGCTTTGGGTGCGAACGCGGTTCTTTCCGACGTGTGGGCGAAAGGCGGCACGGGCGGCGAAGCTCTCGCAAAGGAAGTCGTAAAGCTTTGCGAAGAAAAGAGCGAGCTTAAATTCGCTTACGAACCGACGGATTCTATAGAAGATAAAATAAGCGCGGTGGCAAAAAAAGTATACGGCGGCGACGGCGCGGAATTTACCGCGGAAGCGAAAAAACAAATAAAGACGCTCGAAGAACTCGGCTTCGGCAACTTGCCCGTATGCATCGCCAAAACGCAGTATTCTTTTTCCGACGACGCCAAAAAACTCGGCGCGCCCGAGGGCTTTAAAATCACCGTACGCTCGGTCAAAGTGTCTGCGGGCGCGGGGTTCGCGGTCGCGCTTACGGGCGATATTATGACTATGCCCGGCTTGCCTGCCGTTCCCGCGGCGGAAAAAGTCGACGTAGACGACGACGGAAAAATAACGGGGTTGTTCTGATGAAAGGCGTTATAATAATAAACCGTTCGGGTTTATCGGGGCAGAAATATCAGGCAAACCGATTGAAAGAAGAACTCGAAAAGCTCGGCGTGCAGGCGGATATAGTCTGCGGAGGCGCGGAACTCGGCGGCGAATTCGGCGGCGAAATCGTTATGGAAAAGGTTTGCGATTTTGCCGTTTTCCTCGATAAAGACAAATACCTTGCGGAAATGCTGTCTGAAAAGGGCATAAGACTGTTCAATTCCGCAAAAGCCATTCGTCTGTGCGACGACAAAGGCGAAACGTGCCTTGCGCTCGCGGGGAAAGGGCTTAACATACCCGATACGCTGTTCGCGCCGCTCGTATTTAAAAAAGACGACGCTTCCCGTGAGGCGGTTAAAAAGACGGTTGCCGTCGCCTCGAAAAAGCTGGGTTTTCCCGTCGTGGTTAAAGAAAGTTACGGCTCTATGGGTTCCGGCGTGTATCTTGCGAAAAACGAAGCCGAGCTTTATAAAATTTCCGACGAGCTTTCGTTAAAACCGCATATTTATCAGAAATATCTTTCCGCGAGAAAAGGAACGGACGTTCGCGTTATCGCGATAGGCGGACGCTTCGTTTGCGCTATGGAACGATTTAATCCCGACGATTTCAGGTCTAATCTCGCGCTCGGCGGGAGCGGGAGGAAAATCGTGCCGGAAGAATCTTTTAAAAAAGCCGCGGAAAAAGCCGCGCGCGTTTTAAAGCTCGATTATTGCGGCGTGGATCTTTTATACGGCGATAACGGAGAGCCTTTTATCTGCGAAGTGAATTCCAACGCGTTTTTTAAAGGCGCGGAAAGCGTTACCGGAGTCAACGTCGCTAAAATTTATGCCGAACATATTATAAAGACGATAAAAAAGCAAAAAAATCGCATTTAAAATCCTAAAAGGGTTGATTATCGCGACGTAATGTGATAAAATATTTTAGTTGTACGCTTTGCGTCACGAAAACTTGTAAAATTTTTACAAAAGGGAGAGTATGAAATGTTTGAAATAGTTTCTCGTAAATCTCTTAATCCTACCGTAACGGAGCTTGAAATCAAAGCTCCGTTCGTCGCTAAAAAAGCGCAGGCTGGGCAGTTCGTCATCGTCCGCGCGACAGCCGACGGGGAGAGAATTCCGCTCACGGTCGCGGACTTCGACAGAGAAAAAGGAACGGTAAAGATTATCTTTCAGATAGTCGGAGCAACCACCTATATCCTTAACACGCTTAAAGTCGGGGATTTCGTCGCGGACTTCGTGGGACCGCTCGGCAATCCCACCGAAACGGAAGGACTTAAAAAAGTCGCGGTGGTCGGCGGCGGCGTGGGTTGCGCGATCGCGTATCCCGTTGCCAAAAAATTGCACGAAGAAGGCGCGGAAGTTCATTCCATAGTCGGATTCAGAAACAAGGATCTCGTTATTTTAGAGGACGAGTTCAGAAAAGTAAGCGATAAATACGTGCTTATGTCCGACGACGGCACCGCCGGCGAAAAAGGACTCGTCACCGACGCGCTGAAACGCCTTATCGACAGCGGCGAAAAATACGACGAGGTTATCGCCATAGGTCCTGTCATTATGATGAAATTCGTCTGCCGCCTTACGAAAGAATACGGCGTTAAAACGGTTATCAGTATGAACCCGATAATGATAGACGGAACGGGTATGTGCGGCGGCTGTCGCCTTACCGTCGGCGGCAAAACCAAGTTCGCGTGCGTAGACGGACCCGATTTCGACGGTCACGAGGTAGATTTTGACGAAGCAATGTCCCGCGGCGCGAGCTATAAAGAGTGGGAAAGACACAAATACGAAGAAACCTGTAACCTTTTTAACAAGGAGGTAAAGTGATTATGCCTAATATGTCGCTCAAAAAAAATCCGATGCCCGTTCAGAGTGCGGAAGAAAGAAACAAAAATTTTAAGGAAGTCGCTTTGGGATATACCGAAGAAGACGCCCTTTCGGAAGCGGAAAGATGTCTGCATTGCAAAAACAAACCTTGCGTTTCCGGTTGTCCCGTTATGGTAAATATTCCCGATTTTATCGGGAAGGTCAAAGAAAAAGATTACGAAGGCGCATATGAGATTATCGCTCAAACGTCTTCTCTCCCCGCGGTGTGCGGCAGAGTCTGCCCGCAGGAAACACAATGCGAAAAGCATTGTATCCGCGGAATAAAAGGAGAACCCGTAGGTATCGGCAGATTAGAGAGATTCGTTGCCGACTATCACAACGCGCATTCCGATAAGCTTGCCGAAAAGCCCGTTTCCAACGGCAAAAAGGTCGCGGTTATCGGCAGCGGTCCCGCAGGACTTACGTGCGCGGGCGATCTCGCGAAGAAAGGCTACGACGTCACCGTTTTCGAAGCGTTGCATTTAGCGGGCGGCGTTCTCTCTTACGGAATCCCCGAATTCAGACTTCCCAAGAGTATAGTCGCCAAAGAAATAGAATCCCTTAAAGCTCTCGGCGTTAAGGTAGAAACGGATATGGTTATCGGCAAAGTTCTTTCTATAAACGAGCTAATCTCGGAATACGGCTTTAAAGCGGTGTTCGTAGGCTCGGGCGCGGGACTTCCCAAATTTATGAATATAGAAGGCGAAAACCTTAACGGCGTGTATTCCGCGAACGAATTCTTAACGCGTATCAACCTGATGAAGGCTTATAAAGAAGATTCCTCCACGCCGATAAAACGCGGCAAAAAGGTGGTGGTAGTCGGCGGCGGAAACGTCGCTATGGACGCCGCGCGTTGCGCGAAAAGACTCGGCGCGGACGTACATATCGTTTACAGAAGAACGCTTAACGAGCTTCCCGCAAGAAAGGAAGAGGTCGAACACGCTATGGAAGAGGGAATCGTGTTTACGCTGCTTACAAACCCCGTTAAAATCAACGGCGACGAAAAACGCTGGGTAAATTCCGTTACCTGCGTCAAAATGCAGCTTTCCGAACCCGACGCTTCCGGCAGAGCGCGTCCCGTGGTCATCGAAGGCAGCGAATTCGATATAGAAGCGGACGTTGTCATTATGGCTCTTGGCACTTCGCCTAACCCGCTCATCAAATCCACGACGGAAGGGTTAGAAGTAAACAATCACGGCGGTATCATCACCGACGAAAACGGCAAGACCTCCGTTACGGCGGTATACGCCGGCGGGGACGCGGTTACGGGCGCGGCGACGGTTATTCTTGCGATGGGCGCGGGCAAGACCGCGGCAAAAGCCATAGACGAATATCTTAATAAATAACACTACGGAGATAATATGCAGGATACAATAGATTATATCGTGCTCGACAAGGCGATAGCCGAGTTCGGAGCAAAAGAAAGCTCGCTCATCGCGATACTTCAGCGCGCGCAGGAAGCGTATCGTTACCTTCCCGCGGAGATTTTTCCTTATCTGTCGGCAAAGCTCGGCGTAAGCGAAGCCAAAATTTACGGCGTAGCCACGTTTTACGAGAATTTTTCGCTCGAAAAGAAAGGTAAATACGTTATCAAGGTGTGCGACGGCACTGCGTGCCACGTCCGCCACTCCGTACCTATTTTAGAGGCTTTAAGAAAAGAACTCGGTCTTTCCGCGGAGAAAAAAACCACGGACGACGGCAACTTTACGGTAGAAACCGTGTCGTGTCTCGGCGCGTGTTCTTCCGCACCCGCGGTAATGGTCAACGACGAGATTTATCCGTCGATGAACCCCGACAAAGCCATCGCGCTCGTCATATCGTTACAGGGGGATAAATAATGCTTAAATCGAGAGAAGAACTTATCGCGCTCCGCGGCAGGCTCGCCGCGGCGTATAATGCGGAAAAACAAAGAATCATCGTGTGCGCGGGCGCGGGTTGCGTTTCTAAGGGCGCGCTTAAGGTACACAAAAGGTTAGAAGAACTGATGAGTGAAAAGGGCGTGAATTTCTCGCTCGAATTGCAGAAAGAGCCGCACGGCGACGGCGTTCGCCTTAAAGAGAGCGGCTGTCACGGCTTTTGCGAGGTCGGTCCGCTGGTCAGAATAGAACCGCAAGGCTGGCTTTACGTTAAAGTCGGAGAAGACGATTGCGAAGACATTATCGAAAAAACCGTTCTTCGCGGCGAATGCGTGGACAGACTCGCGTTCACGGAAAACGGCGTGGTTTATCGCGAACAGAAAGAAGTGCCTTTCTACAAATCGCAGACCCGCCTCGTTCTCGACAACTGCGACAAGATAGACGCTTCTTCTATAGAAGAATATATCGCGCTCGGCGGCTATACCGCGCTTGAAAAAGTCCTGTTCGAAATGACTTCGGAAGAAGTGGTTAAAGAAATAACCGATTCCGGACTTCGCGGCAGGGGCGGCGGCGGATTCCCCGCGGGCAAAAAGTGGAGTCAGGTCGCGGCGCAGAAGTGCGAAGAAAAATACGTCGTCTGCAACGGCGACGAGGGCGACCCCGGGGCGTTTATGGACAGATCCGTTATGGAAGACGATCCCCACAGAATGATAGAGGGTATGATTATCGCGGGTATTGCCTGCGGCGCGAAAAACGGATATATTTACGTTCGCGCGGAATATCCAAAAGCGGTCGCCCGTCTTAATCTTGCGATAAGTCAGGCTACGGAACTCGGCATAATGGGCGAGAATATTCTCGGCTCGGGCAAAAGCTTTTGCTTACATATCAACAAGGGCGCGGGCGCGTTCGTCTGCGGCGAAGGATCGGCTCTTACCGCTTCTATAGAAGGTAAACGCGGTATGCCGAGAACCAAGCCGCCCCGCACGGTAGAACACGGCTTGTTCGATAAGCCCACCGTGCTTAACAACGTAGAAACGTTCGCCAACGTGTCGCTCATAATAAACAAGGGCGCGGAGTGGTATAAATCCATCGGAACGGAAAACTCCTCCGGCACTAAAACGTTCGCTTTAACCGGCAACATCAAAAACGCGGGACTTATAGAAGTGCCTATGGGTACGACTTTGAGAGAGGTTATTTTCGATATCGGCGGCGGCGTGCGCGACGGCAAAAAGTTCAAAGCCGTGCAAATCGGCGGTCCGTCCGGCGGCTGTCTTACGGAAGAACATTTAGACCTTCCGCTCGATTTCGACTCGCTAAAAAAAGTCGGCGCGATAATCGGTTCCGGCGGACTTGTCGTTATGGACGATCATACCTGTATGGTAGAAGTAGCGCGTTTCTTTATGAACTTCACCCAGCACGAGTCGTGCGGGAAATGTGTTCCGTGCAGAGAAGGAACGAAGAGAATGCTCGAAATTCTTAACAGAATAGTAGAAGGCAGAGGCGAAGACGGCGATATAGAAATGCTTAAAGAACTTGGCGAATCCATATCCGCAATGGCTCTTTGCGGACTCGGCAAAACCGCTGCGGGTCCGGTACTTTCCACGATCAAGTATTTCGAAGACGAATACAAGGCGCATATCTACGAAAAACACTGCCCCGCGAACGCGTGTCAGAAACTTAAAACGATCAAAATCGATCCCGAACTCTGCAAAGGCTGCAGCAAGTGCGCGCGCCACTGCCCCGTTCTGGCTATATCCGGCGAAATCAAACAGACGTTCGCCATCGATCAATCAAAATGCATCAAGTGCGGAACGTGTCTGGACGCTTGTCCGTTCGGCGCGATAAAGGAGAGTTGGAATGGATAAGAAATTTATGACGATAGACGGCAAAACCGTCGAAATCAACGGAGAACGCAATATTCTCGAAGTGGCGAGAAAAGCGGGCGTCGATATACCCGCGTTCTGCTACGATCCCGAACTTTCCATTTACGGCGCGTGCAGAATGTGCGTGTTCGAGAACGAGCGCGGCGGGATAGACGCGTCCTGCTCGGCGCAGCCTCGCGACGGCATGGTTATAAAAACCAACACGCCGCGACTCAGAAAATACAGAAAAATGGTGCTTGAACTGCTTCTTGCAAGTCATTGCAGAGATTGCACGGTCTGCCCCAAAAACAACAACTGCAAATTGCAGGAATTCGCGCTCCGCTATAACCTTACGGACGTGAGATTTCCTAATAACTATATTCAAGCCGAAAAAGACGCTTCTTCTTATTCTATCGTCCGCGATCCCGCAAAGTGCATACTCTGCGGCAAGTGCGTGAGAATGTGTAACGAAGTGCAGAACGTCGGCGCGATAGATTACGGATTCAGAAGTTCCAAAATGAAAATCGTTACCGCGTTCGACGGCGAGATCGCAAATTCGCCCTGCGTGGGTTGCGGTCAATGCGCGGCGGTTTGTCCCGTCGGCGCGATCGTCGTAAAAAGCGATGCGGAGGCGGTCTGGAACGCGCTTGCGGACGGCAATACGGAGGTATCCGTTCAGGTCGCACCCGCGGTCAGAGTCGCGCTCGGCAAAGAACTCGGGCTTAAAGAAGGCGAGCCGCTTATGGGCAAACTCGTTTTCGCGCTCAAGGCTCTCGGCTTCGATAAGGTATACGATACTTCACTCGGCGCGGATATGACTATTTTCGAAGAGGCGGCAGAGTTTCTCGACAGACTGAATAACGGCGGCAAGCTGCCTTTGTTCACGTCCTGCTGCCCTGCGTGGGTTAAGTTTGCGGAACAGAAATATCCGGAGCTTTTATCAAACGTTTCTTCCTGCAAATCGCCTATGGAAATGTTTGCGGCGGTCGTTAAAAATCAATATAAAGGCGAAAAGAAGCACGTTCACGTGGCGATAATGCCTTGCACCGCCAAAAAATTCGAAGCCAAACGCGAAGAATTTGTCGCAAAAGACGGTTCGCAGGCGGTCGATTACGTTCTTTCCACTCAGGAAATCATTTCTATGATAAAAACCGCAGGCATAAACTTTGCGGAAGCGGAAAGCGTTGCCGTGGATAATCCGTTTGAAGAGTATACCGGCGCGGGCGTGATATTCGGCGTGACCGGCGGCGTTACGGAAGCTGTCCTGAGATTTGCGGCAAAAGATAAATCTCTTAAAGAAATCGCTTATACGGGCGTGAGAGGTCTTGCGGGCGTCAAAGAAGCGACCGTTAAGATTGCGGGCAAAGACGTTAAAATCGCGGTCGTCAGCGGTCTTGCCAACGCGAGCAGACTTATCGAAAAAATCAAAAACGGAGAAGCGGCTTATGACTTCGTAGAGGTTATGGCTTGTCCTTCCGGCTGTATCAACGGCGGCGGACAACCGAGAACGGAACTTTGCGGCAGAACTCTCCGCGCGGAAGGCATTTATAAGGCGGACGAAATAGAAGCAAAACGCGCTTCCGACGAAAACGTTTCCGTCAAAAAGATTTTAGACGATATGGATAGCCGCTTGAAACACGAGCTTTTGCATACTTCCTATAAAAAAAGATAAATAATATTTAACGATAACGCCGCGTCGGGTTATTCACGACGCGGCGTTGTTTTATGCTCTGCAGGAAGAAATCCCCCTTAAAGAATAAGGGGGCAGGGGGATATGAGGAGTTTTCAGGGTAACGGG
>CAJLXC010000030.1 GCA_905210545.1 uncultured Eubacteriales bacterium
CCGTCGGCTCGCCTGTTCGGATATAATTTTATTTAATTCCGTTCAATTATATACAATTCGGTTTTTAGCCCGACTTAATAAAAAACAAACCCGAACGAAAAAGTTCGGATTTGTTAGCAGATGGTGACCCAATTTAAGCGTAAAACGAACAATTTTTACGCTCTTTTTTATTATAAAAATAAGGGCAGGACACAAAGCCCCACCCTATAAGTTTTTCTATTAAAGTTTACAATTCCCGCCCAAATTTGGGACAATGTGTATATTGCTTACATTTACGCCACATTCTTTCAAATCTTCATAAGTAATCAAATACTTTATGTTGTGCCTAATACAATTATCGTTATAATAATTAACAGCCCATTCCATTTTATTTAATACACTGAACCACACTTAAAGAAAATAGGTAAAACGGAATGCCCGTATTGGAGCGAATTTTGTAGACGTATAAATGCAAATAAAGTTCAAAGCAAAAAAAATTGACCACCCGAAAGTGGTCAAAAGTTGGCGTGAGTATGAGGAATCGAACCTCAAATTAACCCTTAGGAGTTTTGCGAGGTTGTAAAAGTATCTTTTTTGATGTTAAAAACGTTAAAAAACGTGCATTTTGTGCATTATTTTGCGTCTATTTTAAGCGTTTTTATTCAAAATTTCAAATTTCTTTCGTGTTTTGCAACAACTTTTATTTGAAATTTATACTTTTTTTATACTTTTTTTGATTAGAAAATGATTTAATTTTTATCGAAAAAAAGCCGTATCCCTTCGTGAGAGTACATATATTTATTTGTATATATTACCAGACACGCAAGAAAAAGTAATTGACGCATTAGATAAACTATTTTAAGAAAGACCGGGAGTTAATCTCGGTCTTTTAACTTATATGGAGGATTTATGTATATACCACGTTTACGATATATCAATGATGCAGTAAAAGAAATTAAAGAAAAAGACGCTGATTTTAACGTCACTTACAATATGATTAGGCATCTAATCAAAACAGGAAAACTAACTCAACTTAAATATGGAAGTGCTTGGCTCGTCAATATGGACGAGCTTTACGCTTTCTTTTGGGGGAAACGAAAATGAAAAGATTTGTTACATCGGGTGACTTACAACGTATGTTTTTTGCCGAAGACCATAAAACAATAATACGACGACCAAATTGCCGTAAATTTTGCCTTGATAACGACATTTATACAGAAATTCACGAGAAGGCTTGGTTAATTGAAATTAAGCCGTTTATGGACAAAATAAATCCTCGTAAAATAGGCAAGCATTACGAATTACCCCAAATGAGGAACATAAGACAATGCGTTCGGTTATGGAATAACAAGCATAGACGTTTCGGACAAATAATAGATAAGCATACTGTTGAACGATTTTTGAACGATAAACGAGTCTTTACCTATCACTATGGAAATAGATGGATTATCAATTATAATCAAATTGAATCCGTTATAGCCGAATACTTCAAGAAAACTAACTACAGAATAAAAAGATTAAAACGTAAAAAAGTCAGTAAATAAAAGGCTTTCAACGATTTTTTGAAGTATAAATTAGGTATAAATGTAAACAAGATTTAATATCAAAACCAACCACAAAATATAGTAAAAATAAAGAAAAAGACCACAATATTTAGTGGTCTTTGGCGTCCCCACAGGGAATCGAACCCCGAACTAGCCCTTAGGAGGGGCTTATTATATCCGTTTAACTATGAGGACATTTTTATTAAATTTTAATTTGCAAAATAAACGTTATTGCGAGTATAAAAAATTTATACTTCCATTTATACCTCGAATTTTTCAAAGTCGAAAAACGAGCGTTTTTGAGTGCTTTTTCGTTAAAAACTTGGAATATTTTGCATTTCGTTCTGGATATAGCGTTCCCTTAGGAGGGCGCCGTTATATCCATTTAACTACGGAAAGATATATTAAATTTCACAGGATATAGCAATACCCACTTTGGCAAACTTTTTCGCCGTGGTCACCATTTAGGTCACCAAATTTTATTTTGCATTCTGTGGTATCGCCAAAACGCACGATTTTGAGCGGTTTTTGTATAGTTTTGCCCCGTGTTCAAGGGTTCATATTAGGAATAGCAAACCCTGATAATGGGTATGTTATATCCATTTAACTACGGAAGCGTAAACATATACGACTATTTGTGACTTATACAATAAAATCCGAACGGATTAAAGCTTTTGCCCGACGGCAAAAGCTTTATTTATCGTTGCACGTATTATTTTACTATAAATAAGACGAACTGTCAAACAGGCTGGAATACTTTTAAAATTTTGCGTATAAAAAATTATTCAATCGGGTATTATACGGTCACAAGTAACCCAAAATCACGTAATTTACATATACTGATAACGGGAACTACTTGACGCATCGGAGACCTGATATGATAAAGAGAGGAGAACTATACTATGCCGATCTCAGTCCCGTGGTCGGCAGCGAACAGGGCGGAATAAGACCCATTCTGATAGTACAAAACGATACGGGCAACAAATACAGTCCGACGATAATAGCCGCGGCGGTAACGAGCAAGCTCTCTAAAGCCAAACTGCCGACGCACATAGAAATCGGCGCAAACGAATTCGGGTTGGTTAAAGATTCCGTGATATTGCTCGAACAGATACGCACGCTTGACAAGCGCAGGCTGAAAGAACGCATAGGAGAACTATCCCCGCCCGCAATGAAAAAAGTCAATCTCGCGTTGCTTATAAGCCTGGGATTTAACGAGGCGACCGCGGCGGAAAGTTAATCATCTGCCCGTTCCGCGCCGCCCGAACCGCTCTTCGCGCCGCACGTTTCTGCTTTGCCCGCTTTTAATTCGAATAGACTTATAACCGCGTCAGATAAACTCGACGGACTCTTCAAAGCTCTTGCGCGTCTTTTTCCTGAGCGGGCAATCGCCGTAGCCGACGGCGATGACGATATTGCTTTCTTCGTCCGGAGCAAGTCCGACAGCGGCTTTAAGCTTTTCGGCGTTTACCCAACCGATTATGCAAGTATCCAAGCCTTTGGCTTTTGCCGCAAGCGTAATATACGCCGACAACTGCCCTATATCGTACTTTACGAAATGCGCCGCGCCGAATTTCTCTTTTGCAAACGGTTTAAGAACGGCGTTCTTTTCGGCAATAACGAAAAACGCCTTTACCTCCGAAACGAACGCGTTAGCTCCCCCGTCCTGCAACGCGATGGCGACGTCTTTTACTTTATTTTGGTCGGCAACGCAATAAATCTTCCAGGGTTGGCTGTTGCACGCGGACGGAGAAAATAAAGCCGTGCGGAGAACGTCTTCTAAATCCCGAATTTCGGGTTTTCTGTCCGAAAACTTTCTGCAAGACTGTCTTTCGAGTACGAGATTTTTAAATTCTTCAAATTTCATAAAAATCCCTCCTTACGGACAATTATATCATCGTATTATATAAAAGTCAACGCGCAAAGCTCAAAACGTTCTCTCTGTTATATCTTTCGACGGCTTTTAAGTATCGTTCGGATAATTCCAGACTGTATCTCTGCTTTTCGTCGTAAGAAAGCGTAGCGAAATATTCTTTATCCGTAAGTCTGCCGATCGCATCCGAAATTTCGCCCTCGGTATCGAGAATCTTTTTGACCTTGGCGTAAAACTCTTCTTCGCTTTCGTCCGTGCGTTTTATCTCGCCGGAAACCTTATACGCGTAATAGTCTTTAACCTTCGATTCCGAAACGCCCGCTTCTTTCGCGCGTTGAAGTTCCTGTTCGAGTTTTACGCGATAATCCTGCCAGAACCCGTTTTTAAGGCGTTTTTTGGCTTCTTTGCAATATTGTTTGAACGTTTTTTGATCTTCCATAATTTTATCCCCCATAATTTTACGTTTATATTTATTTTTCGACACAAGTCGATTATTTCCGCAACTAAAAGGAAAACCTACCGATTTCTCGGTAGGTTGTTTTACTTATCCTTTTATGCTTCTTTTTCTTGCCGCTTCGGACTTCTTTTTGCGTTTGATGGAAGGGCTTTCGTAGAACTCTTTTTTACGGAGATCGCCGATAATTCCGTCGCGAGAGCATTTTCTCTTAAAACGGCGCAACGCGCTGTCGAGATTCTCGTTTTCACCGACTCTTACAGTACTCATTCTTTTTCACACTTCCTTTGCCCTGACGGCGTTTATTCCTTAAACCATACGGCAACGGCAAAACCCGAAAGCCTTTCCCGAACCGTATGCTGTTATAGTATACTCTATATTTCCCGATTTGTCAATGATTTCGGGAAAGTATTTTTACGCTTGTTCTTCGATTTCGTCTTCGTCTTTATCTTCGTCCAGACTTGCGGCGATCGCGATGTCGATTTCGTCTGCGTTGCAACCCGTTTCTCTGTTTTTAAACACCGTGAAATACACGATTGCGGATACCGCGAGGAGAGCGTAAGCGGTTATAACGATACCGAGTCCGTTCGCGCTGAACGTTCCTCCCGGGAAAATGATGTCCTTGACGCCGAAAACTTCCACGACGAGTATAAGAACGGGCGTAACGTATTTAACCATAACGGCGAATATTTTGCCGAATTTGCCGAGATTGAGACCGTCGCCTTCGAGCGTTCTGAAAGTTTTCATCGGGTTGGATGTAAACTTGCCGTCTATAAACCAGCCGATAGCAAGGCACGAACCGAACGCGCAGACCGGCATAAGCACGGTGTTTGTCACCATATCGATAAAGTCGAGCCAGTTCTGACCGCAAAGCGTCATGGCGTCTTTACCGGTAATGGCGAACCCGAGCGAAATGCTGATGGGTACGGAAATCGCAAAGCAGATGAGCGCGACGATTAAAATAGCTTTCTTTCTGTGCACTTTGAACTTCTGAATAACGAATTGCGTAACCACTTCTAAAAGCGAAATAACGGAAGTGAGAGCCGCGATAACGACCATTCCGAAGAAGAAGAACGACACAATATGACCGAGCGCGCCGAGGTTGTCGAACACGAGGGGCAACGACGAGAACAAAAGCATAATACCGCCGGTGCTGAGATTAGCTTCGGGATTGACGGCTTTGTAGTGATAAATCGCGGGGAAGACCGCAAGTCCCGCAAGCAACGCCACGAGCGTGTCGAAGATGCAGATCATAATGACGGACTGCCCTACTTTTATGTTCTTGCCGGCGTAAGAGCCGTAAGAAACCATAATACCCATACCGAGCGAAAGCGAGAAGAACGCCTGACTCATAGCGGCAAGGATACCTTTAAAGCCTAACTGTGTAAAGTCGGGTTTAAGATAATACGAAAGACCGTCGTTGACGCCTTTTCCGAGACAGAGGCAGTACACCACGACCGCGACGAGAAGGATAAAAAGCGCGGGCATAAGCACTTTGCTTGCTTTTTCTATACCGCCCTTAACCCCCGCCATAACCACGACGAGCGCGAGAATGATAAATACGGCGGTGTAAAGAATAACTTCGCCGATATTGCCCGCGAACGACGAGAGAATTTCCGAATTCTTGTTAAACGAATTCATAGTGAACTTGACGGTATAACCGCCGAGAATAGAATAGTAACAGGTAATGAGAAGCGGAATGATTATGGCGAAAAGTCCTAACCAGCCGAGACCTTTGTTCGCTTTTTTATAAGCGGAGACGGGGTTTGCCTGAGCGCGTTTGCCGAGATAAATCTCCGCGCACATAACTATGCTTCCGATGACGATAACGCTTAATATATAAACGAACACGAAAGCCGCGCCGCCGTTCGCGCTCGTTTTATACGGGAAGCTCCAGAGATTGCCTAATCCTACCGCGGATCCCGCGGCGGCGAGAATAAAGCCTATGCCGCTTGCGAATCCGTTTCTCTTTTTAGTTTTTTCCATAACGTCTTTTTCCTTTATAAAGAAAATATAATAGATTTATTTTAAACTTTTAAATGCAATATGTCAATCTTTTTGACGAAAAAAAAAGAAAAACCGCACGGGTTTTTCTCGTTTTTAGTAATACTTCGCGCAATTAAGCGGGCGTCCAGCCCATTTTCTGCCCCGAAAGTATATGGATATGCAAATGGAACACGCTTTG
Organism: uncultured Eubacteriales bacterium; assembly: GCA_905210545.1. Taxonomy (GTDB): domain Bacteria; phylum Bacillota; class Clostridia; order Christensenellales; family Borkfalkiaceae; genus UBA1259. Next base: position 6,036 of record CAJLXC010000030.1, read on the forward strand.
CCCTGCGTCGTCGCCCTGATTGATAACGAGTCTGTAACCGCCCTCTAATCCGAGTTCCTTTTTAAGCGCGGGAATCTTTTTAAAACAGCGTTTTAATATTTCGCTCTGTTCTTCGGTCATATCCGCAAGAAGCTTAAAGTGACTTTTGGGAATGCACAAAAAGTGGTTTTTCGCCTTCGGTTCGATGTCTTTGATGATAATCATATCGTCGTCTTCGTACACCTTGGCAGAAGGAATTTCGCCCGCGATTATCTTGCAAAACAAACAATCTTTCATAAAAATCTCCTTATATATAAATTATACTAATTCTGCGATCGCGCCGTCCGCGTAGCCTTTTATAACCCGCGCACAGACAGACGAACCTTCGCAATTACAGCCTTTTACGTAAAGCCTTAAATAGTTGCCCGTATACCCCGCGGTATAACCGTCTTTTTCTTCTTCCGGCAAAAAAGAAAGAATTTTTCCCGTTTCTCTTTTAACGAAATCGGATTTTATTTTTTCTTTTATTTCAAGCAGCTTGTCAAGTCTTCGTTTTTTAACGGCGTAGGGCAAATCTTTCATTTTATAAGCCGCCGTGCCGCTTCTCGGACTGTAAATAAAAGGATGAATATCCGTAAACCCCGCTTTTTCTATCAGCGAGAGCGTAGCGGAAAAATCTTCTTCCGTTTCCGTCGGGAAACCCGCTATCACGTCGGTAGTGATACCCGCGTCGGGGAAAAATTTTCTGACAAGCTCCGTCTTTTCGAGAAATTCCCGCGCGGTGTAGTGCCTGTTCATTTTTTTCAGCACAGCGTCCGAACCCGATTGCAGCGACAAATGAAAATGCGGCGCAAAATCGTATAGATTTTTACACGCGTTCAAAAACTCTTCGGTTATCACCCTTGCTTCGAGCGAGCCGAGCCGTATACGCGTTTTAACGTCTTTCAGCTTTTCGAGCAAGCCCGCAAGCGAAAGCCCCCGATATTCGTAATCGGATAAGTCGATGCCGGTTATGACGGCTTCTTTCGCGCCCGCCGCGATTATCTCTTCTTTGATTTTTTCGGGATCTCTGCTTCTGCTTCTTCCCCTTAAATAAGGTATAATGCAATACGAACAGAAGTTGTCGCAACCGTCCTGCACTTTTATAAACGCGCGTTTTTTAAGCGTTTTTATGGGAGTAAGCTCTTCAAAAACCTTATCGTGCGGAAAAATCATTTCTCCCGAAGCGTCTAAAAATTCGAGTATCTTATTTTTGCCGAACACGCCCGTAACGAGATATTTATCCGATTTAATTTTAAAACTTTCGGGATTTTTCTCGGCGGCGCAGCCTGTAAAAATAATCTTCGCCTCGGGGTTTAATTTCGTTATGCGGCTTGCGGTCTGCCGTGATTTTTTCTCCGCTTCCGCGGTAACGGCACAGGTGTTGACGATATACACGTCCGCCTTTTCGAGCTTATCCGAAACCTCGTACCCGCGCTCCGTAAGCCCGGCGATCAACGCTTCGCTTTCGCAACCGTTGACCTTGCAGCCGAGCGTAAACACAACCGCCTTCATAAGCTTACCGTTCCCTTAAAGACGAGTGCCGCCCATTCTCCGCGGACTTTTTTATCCGCCGGAATAAACCCCGCTTTTTTATACGCTTCGATAACCTTATCCGTTCTGTCGGTAAGAATACCGCTTAAAATAATCGTGCCGCCGCCTGTAAGGTTTCCGCCGATGAACGGAGCAAACGCGATAAGCGCTTCCGCCATAATGTTGCACACTATAACGTCGCCCTTGACCGTGTTGTCGTCCAGAAGGTTTTTAAGCAGAACCTCCGCGTTTTTAACGCCGTTCAGCTCGCAATTTTTAAGGCTTGCTTCGTATGCGCATTCGTCGATATCGGTCATCACGACCTTTTTCGCGCCGAGCTTGCTCGCCGCAATGCCTAAAATTCCGCTGCCGCAACCCACGTCTAAAACGACGTCGTTTTCGTTGACGTATTTTTCTAAAAACTCCACGCACATAGACGTCGTTTCGTGTTCGCCCGTGCCGAACGCCATATTAGAGCCTATTATAACCGTTTCTTCTTTTGGCTTTTTATCGTATTTAATCCATTCGGGAACGACGACTATTCTGCCTATATGTATGGGTTTGAAATGTTCTTTCCACTGTTCGCGCCAGAGGTCGCCGTCTATTTCTCTTTTATACGCTTCGAGCGAGCCTAAATCGAACGGACTGTTTTTTTTCAGTTCGATAAGTCTTTTTTCTATCTCGCCCGTACGAGCCGCGGCGTTTTCCGATTTAAAATACGCTTTCACGAGAACGGTTTTATCTTTTTTATAAAGATCCTCGTCTGCGTAATCCCACGTTTTGCCTTTCTTTTCAAGGTCGATAACGTCTTCTATATCGCTTATCGCAACGCCCTCTTCGGTATATTCGGAAAGAATATCCGCGACCAGGTCGCCGCCGTCGTGCGTCGTGTGAATGGTGAGTTCGATGTATTTAGTCATAATTTAATATTTATCCTTAATACGGATCGGTACCGTACATAGCGGACATATTCTCTCTGTATTGTTTCATTCCGGAGCATTGTTTAACGTCTATCTGCGACTGCAAATCCGTAAACGCCTGCTTCTGCGCTTTGGTAAGCTTGGTGGGAATTTCTACCGTGACTTCTATATAAAGGTCGCCCGTGCCGCGGTTGGTTTTTATGCCTTTGCCGCGCACGAAAAAGATTTTGCCGCTCTGAGTTCCTTCGGGTATCGTATACTCCATAATATCGTCGATAAGCGGCACTTTAACCGTTCCGCCGAGCGCGGCGGTCGTCACGCTTATAGGCACGTTTACGTAAAGGTCGAAGTTTTTACGTCTGAACAGCTTGCTCGGCTCGACCTTGATAACAACGATAAGGTCGCCCGCTTCGCCGCCGTTTTTAGACGCTTCTCCAAAGCCCGGCTTTCTTAAATAACTGCCCGTATCCGCGCCCGCGGGTATGGTAAGCGTAACCTTGGTGGAAACTTTGGTATAGCCCTTTCCTTTGCAATCGGGGCAGGCTTCTATAATCTTTTTGCCCGTGCCTTTGCACTCGTCGCAGGGGCGAACGGATACCGAACGGAAAAATCCGTTGGACGTGCTATACTGTACCTGTCCCGTGCCGCCGCACTTGGGGCATGTCTGATAAGCCGTGCCGCCCTTCGCGCCCGTGCCTTTGCAGGAAGAACAAGGTTGATTTCTCGAATACACGACTTCTCTCGAACAGCCTTTTGCCGCGTCGAGAAAAGACAGCGAAACTTCTAACGTTACGTCGTCGCCTTTGGTTTTGGTCTGCGTTTTTCTGCCGCTTCCTCCGCCGCCGAAGCCGCCGAATATATCTCCGAAAATATCCTCGAACCCGCCGCCCGAAAAGCCCGAAAACCCGGAAAATCCGCCCGCGCCGTTTCCGCCGCCAAAGCCGCCCATTCCGGGATGCTCGCGTTCGAAATCGTATTGTTTTCTCTTTTTATCGTCGGACAGAACTTCGTTGGCTTCGTTGATTTCCTTAAACTTCTCCGCGGCTTCTTTATCGCCGGGGTGAAGGTCGGGGTGATATTTTTTAACGAGAACCCTGTACGCTTTTTTAATATCGTCCGACGAGGCGTTTTTGTCAACGCCTAAAATCGAATAGTAATCTTTTGCCATAAAATTTTCCTGTTTTAGCACAAACTGAAAGGCACGATTCGTGCCTTTCAGCGTGATTTTTAATAGTTAAGTTATATTACGATAAGCGTTATTGCTGATCTCCGCCCTGATGGAATTCGGTGCCGTCTGCGCCCTGATCGGGGTTTGCGCCGCCGTTCGGATTAGCCTGCTGATATACTTTGGCAAAAACTTCCTGCGATACGGAAGAGAGGGCTTCGAACGCTTTATCCATTCTGTCTTTGTCGTTGGATTCGAGTTCGGTCTTGGCGGTTTTGATTTCGCTTTCGAGCTTTGCCTTGTCTTCTTCGGAAAGTTTATCTCCGAGATCCTTGATGGATTTTTCCACGGTGAAGATCATTCCGTCGAGCTTATTGTGGGAATCTACCGATTCTTTACGTTTTTTATCCTCTTCTTCGTACTGTTTCGCTTCGTTCACGGCTTTATCGATATCCGCTTCGGAAAGGTTTGTAGAAGAAGTAATCGTGATGTTCTGGCTCTTGCCCGTTCCGAGGTCTTTAGCGGAAACGTTGACTATGCCGTTTGCGTCTATATCGAAGGTAACTTCTATCTGCGGTATTCCGCGCGGCGCGGGAGCAATGCCCGTCAGCTCGAAACGACCGAGCGTCTTGTTGTCTTTTGCGAATTCTCTTTCGCCCTGCAGAATATGAATATCTACCTGAGTCTGATTATCCGCGGCGGTGGAGAACACCTGCGACTTCTTGACGGGGATAGTGGTATTTCTTTCTATAAGCTTGGTGCATACGCCGCCGAGAGTTTCTATACCCAAAGACAACGGCGTTACGTCGAGAAGAAGAACGTCTTTCACTTCGCCGGAAAGCACGCCGCCCTGAATAGCCGCGCCTATCGCCACGCATTCGTCGGGGTTGATGCCCTTGAACGGTTCTTTGCCGGTGAGCTGTCTTACTTTGTCGATAACCGCGGGAATTCTCGTCGAGCCGCCGACTAATATAACCTTATCGATGTCGGAATAAGAAAGTTTCGCGTCGTTCATCGCTTTGGTCATCGGTTCTACCGTCGCTTCTACCAAATCGGACGTCAACGCGTCGAATTTCTGTTTGGTAAGGTTGATGTCGAGATGCTTGGGACCCGTTGCGTCTGCGGTGATGAAAGGCAGGTTAACGTTGGTGCTGCTCATGCCTGAAAGCTCTATCTTCGCTTTTTCCGCGGCTTCTTTAAGTCTTTGCATTGCGAGCTTGTCGCCCGAAAGATCGATACCCTCTTTCGCCTTGAATTCGGAAACGAGGTAATCCATTACTCTTTTATCGAAGTCGTCGCCGCCGAGCTTGCAGTTACCGTTGGTCGCGAGAACTTCGAACACTCCGTCGCCTATTTCCATAACGGAAACGTCGAACGTTCCGCCGCCGAGGTCGTAAATAATGACTTTCTGCGTTTTACCTTCTTTATCGAGTCCGTAAGCGAGAGCCGCCGCGGTAGGTTCGTTTATGATACGCAAAACGTTGAGTCCCGCGATTTTGCCCGCGTCTTTCGTTGCCTGTCTCTGACTGTCGGTAAAATACGCAGGGCAAGTGATTACCGCGTCTTTTACTTCGCCGCCGAGATAAGCTTCCGCGTCCTTTTTGAGCTTGGTAAGAATCATAGCGGAAATTTCCTGCGGGGTATAGCCTTTGCCGTCGATTTCCACTTTATAATTTTCGCCCATATGACGTTTGATGGAAGAAACGGTTCTGTCGGGGTTGGATACCGCCTGACGTTTCGCCACCTGACCTACGAGTCTTTCGCCGTCTTTATTGAACGCCACTACGGACGGGGTCGTTCTTGAGCCTTCTGCGTTTGCTATTACAACGGGTTCGCCGTTTTCCATAACGGCTACGCACGAGTTTGTCGTTCCTAAATCAATACCGATTGTTTTCATAATTCTTTTCTCCTTATATATTTTTATAATGTATTTTTTCGTGTTCCGTTGCGGAAATATCCGCAACGCGTTTTTGCCTTTTTTATTTTATAACGCTCACTTTCGCATAGCGTATTACCTTGTCTTTAAGCCTGTATCCTTTTTCAAACACCTGCTTTACCGTGTCGCTCGTATCGCCTTCGCCTTTCTCTACCTGCATCACCGCTTCCGCAACGTTGGGGTCGAACGGCTCGCCCGCGGGATCGATTTCTTCTATATCCATTCCCTTAAGCGTTTCGTCGTACTTGCGCTTTATCGCCTTTATGCCTTCCTGCGTTTTTTCGTCAAGACCCAAGTCCAAAGCTCTGTCGAGATTATCTCCGACCGGCAGAATTTTTACCACCACGCTGGAAATGCCTTCGTTGAAAGCTTCCTGCCAGAGTCTGGCGTTACGCTTTTTATAATTGTCGAACTCCGCAACGTTTCTGAGCCATTTATCCTTATACTCGGCAACCTGTTTTTTGAGTTCTTCCGTCTCCCGTTCCGCCTCGCTTTTTTCGGGCGTTTCGGGCAAAGCTTCTTCTACAACGGGTTCTTCCGTTTCGGGAATCGCTTCTTCCTGTATCGTTTCTTCCGCGTTTTCTGCGGGTTCGACTTTTTTACGTTCTTTTTCGCTCATTTTTTCGTCCTTATAATTTTAATGATTTTTATAACGTTTCGCGCTTTTGCGCTACTTTTTGTTTATCATATCTTCTAATATTCTGCCCACGCCCTCTAACACGGAAACGACTTTCTGATAATCCATACGAAGAGGTCCTATCACGCCGTAAGTACCTATTTTAACGCCGCTTGCGGAATACGTCGCCGTCACCAGCGAACAGTCGCTCGGCATACTCGCGTCGTCCTCTCCGCCGATTTTTATGTTTATTTCTATATTGTCGTTGTTCTCCGACAAAAGCTCGGCAAGTCTGTCTTTGCTCGTCACGACCGACAAAAAGTTTTTCATTTTTTCGGAATCGTTGTTATATTCGGGGTGATTCAGGATTTTTCCTTCGCCTTCCATAACTACGTTCGCGCGGTCGTTTTCCACATAATCTTCTATCGCGTTCATCACGCTCTCGAAAATATCGCGATACCCCGCGAATTCTTCTTTCACGGCGTCCGACATGGAATTGACTTCTCCTAATTCTTTGCCGACGAAAAGTTTTGAAATAAGCCGCGAAGCTTCTTCTATCTGCCCGTCAGGCATCGTTTCGGGAATGCTTATAAACTTATCCCTTATAAGATTAGTTTCCGTAACGATTAAAAGCAACGCCTGATTAGGCTTATGACGGAAAATATCGAGTTTTAATATTTTTTCTTTTCCGCTGTGATTCGCCACCGCCACGGAAGTGTAATCCGTAAGTTCGCTTATGACTTTAACCGTGTTCTGCACTACCGTTTCAAGATTGTCGGAATGGTCTTTGAACGCGTTTTTTATCGCGCCGATTTCTTTACCCGACAGCTTTGCCTTATCCATCAGCTCCGTTACGTAAAGCTTATACGCTTCGGTAGAAGGAACTCTGCCGCTCGAAGTGTGCAACTGAGATAAATAGCCCATCTCTTCAAGCCCCGCAAGCTCGCTCCTTACGGTAGCAGAACTGATCCCCTGCATATACTTTTCCGTTATGCTTTTAGAAGACACGGGTTGCGCCGTGGATATATAATCGTCCACGACGTACTGTAAAATTTTTTTCTTTCTGTCTGAAAGTTTCATTTTTTCCCTTCTTCCGGCGTAGGTTTAAGTCTGGCACGCGCCTTTGTTTTCTGTTAGCACTCTAAACCTCTAACTGCTAACTTTGACATAATTTTACACTTATTGTACGGCTTTGTCAAGAGATTTATCACATCTTTTTTAAATATTTTCAAATATTTTTTTCAACGTAAAAATCCCTCGGTTTTGTCGGGGGATTTTTCTCTTAAAGTCAGAAGTTTTTCTTTTTTATTTCCGCTTCGGCAAGCCTGTTGCCGTCGTAAACAAGATGATAATCGTGATATTCGCCGCGTTCTATGTCTTTGATAAAAATCCTTAAATCTTCTATCACGCCTGCGTTTCTCGGATCGACAATGCGGCTTATCGGCATAAAATCCACGACTCCCTCGTCCGTTTTGAAAGGAAAACGCGATTCGTCGAAGTCCTCCGGCAATTCGGACAAAAAGACGTAACCCGTTTCGTCGTCGTAATTCCAGGTAAATTCGGATATCAGTTTAACGCTTTGCACGACTATTCCGCTTTCTTCTTTAATTTCGCGTTTGGCGCACTCTTCTAAAGTTTCGCCCGCTTCGAGGTGTCCGCCCACGGCGTTCCATAACCCCATAAACGGCGGTTTAACGCGGTTTATCATCAATATATTGTCTTTATGTTTAACGAAACATAACGTTGCTTTTTTAGGCATAAACAGTACCTGCCGTTTTTTCTTTAATGTTATTCCGTTCTCAGCGCAACGACGGGGTCTTTTTTTGCCGCCGCACCCGCGGGTATCAGTCCCGCAACCAGCGTAAGAAGAACACTCACGCCGATAAGCGCGATTGCCGCAAACGGATTAAGCGAAGCAATCGAACCGACTTCCGGCACGAGCGATTTTATAATAACGTTTATCGGTACAGACAGCAAATAAGTCACCGCCACGCCTATCGCGCCGGAAAACAAGCCTATAAGGAAGGTTTCTGCATTGAAAACGCTTTTTATTTCTCGTTTAGACGCGCCAAGCGCGCGCAGAACGCCTATTTCTTTAGTTCTTTCCACAACGGAAATATAAGTGATTATGCCTATCATCACGCTGGACACGATAAGCGATATAGACGTGAACGCTACGAGAACGTAAGTCACCGCGTCTACCATCGTGTTAAGCATACCGAACATCATACTCATCATATCGGAATAGGCTATATAATTTTCGTCGGTGGTTTCTTTATCGGCATTCCATTCGTCTATATACTCCTTGATTTTTTCTTTGCTTTCAAAATCTTTGGCGTAAACGCTTATTTTAGACGGCGTGCTTATCCCCGCGACGGCGCGCGTCGTGAGGGTTTCCGTTAGGAATCCTCCGCTGTTTTTTAATCCGAGATAAACTTCCGTCGTACCGTCGGAGCTTTCCCTGCAGGCTTTGGCAATCTCGCTGTTTTCGTTTAACGCGATAACCTTTTCGGTAAGGCGCGGAGAATACGCCAGCCCCGTTTTAAGAATGCCTCTGACGTTCTTTTTCTGTCTGATTATCCCCGCGATTTCGAGCTTTTCGAGTCCCGCGGCGGATTCGTCTACCCTATTCGCCCAGAACGAATTTCCGATTTTTCCGAACATCAGATCGTTTTTGGCGAGATAGAACTTTTTGCCGAGCATATCTGCAACGGAAAAGCTTTTCGGCGCGGCGGAAGCCCCGTCCATACTGCCGAACCCGAACGTGTTCTTTGCCGCGTCGTATTCGCCGGATATGTAACCTAACAGCATAAGCGTTATATCGGGAATCTCGTTGTAAGAATCCACCACGAGGACGATTTTGTTCGCGTTTTCCGCGCTGAATTCGGGAAGTTCGCCGTACAACACGTCGTATTGCTCGGAAATCAAATCCCTGTCGGGCATTTCCGCGATAGTCGGGATATACTGCCGCACGAATCCCGTATTAAGCCCCATAGCCGACTGCAATCTGTTCTCGAAAGAAGCCTCTATCGTGCTGACGATAGAATCTATCGAAGTAAAGACTTTATTGCCGTTAAGCTTTATGTCCGCGTAAAAATAGTCGTTCATATCGAACCCGTAATCGTAAGACGCGGAATAATATAACGACTTATCGAGATTTTTGAGATAATGTACGAAGCCGTTTTCGGACTCGTCCGAAAGATTGTTTGTTTTGAGCATTCCCGTAAGCTTTATAAACGCGGTCTTTACGAAAACATTGTCGAGCGCGGGAAATTTTTCTTTCGCGTCTTCTTCGTACACTTCCGAAAAAGACGACAAATCGACGGAGTTTTCGGAAACGGTAAGCGGATAAGTAGAAAGCGTATCCGTCTGCATACGCGACATATAGGCATTAAAGCCGTTTGACAGCGCAAGCACCAGCGCGACGCCGATTATACCTATGCTCCCCGCGACCGAAGTGAGAATCGTTCTGGCTTTTTTGGAAATAAGGTTTTTAAGCGACAGCGAAAACGCCGTTTTAAAACCCATTTTAGGCTTGCGCATAACCCGGCTTTCCGCAACGGCTTCCTTGTCAAACGGGTCGGAATCGGCTATTTTTTCGCCGTCTAAAAGTCTTATTATACGGGTGGAATAGCGTTCCGCAAGTTCCGGATTATGAGTCACCATAATAACGAGCCTGTCTTTTGCGACTTCTTTTAAAAGTTCCATAACCTGCACGCTGGTTTCGGTATCGAGCGCGCCGGTAGGCTCGTCCGCGAGAATGATTTCGGGATCGTTTACGAGTGCGCGGGCAATGGCAACTCTCTGCATCTGCCCGCCCGACAGCTGGTTCGGCTTTTTGTTTTCCTGCCCTTTAAGCCCCACTCGCTCGAGAATTTTTTCAGCGCGTTCCTTCCTTTGCTTTTTAGGTATGCCCGAAAGCTCCGGCGCAAGCTCTACGTTTGCAAGCACCGTCTGATGCGGAATAAGGTTATAGCTCTGGAAAACGAAGCCTATGCAGTTGTTTCTGTAAGCGTCCCAGTCTTTGTCGCAATAATTTTTGGTTGACTTGCCGTCTATGATAAGGTCGCCTTCGGTATACCGGTCAAGCCCGCCGATAATATTAAGGAGCGTTGTTTTGCCGCAGCCCGACGGACCTAAAATAGAAACGAATTCGTTTTTGCGGAAGCCCAGATTCACGCCTTTGAGCGCGCGAACCTCGTAATCGCCCGAACCGTAAGTTTTAACTATATTTTTAAGTTGCAACGCGCAGGTTTCTTCGGGTTTTGCCATAGTCTCTCCTTTTATCCCGTTTTTAATATGCGGATTTTTGCGGGAAGTGCTTTTTTCTTTATTTAAAATTATAAGTCGCGAACCTTTAATCGATATTGAAAATTCGCGACTTATCGTCATTTTTTTTAACACATTAAGCGTTTTGTTAAATTATATCGCCGAGCGCGGTCACAAAGCCCGTAACGTCGTCAATGGGAAGCCCTTCTAATATTCTCGCCTGTTCGTATAAAACCGACGCGTATTTTTTGAGCGTTTCTTTATCCGATTCGAAAAGGCTTAAAAGCTTGTCGAGAATTTTATGCGACGCGCTTATTTCGAGAATCTTGTCTGCTTTTATTTTTCCGTCCGCGTTGGGCATAGAGTTTAATACCTTTTCCATTTCTATGGAAACGTCGCCGCCGGAAATAAGGCAAACGGGATAGGTTTTTAAATTAGAAGTAAGTCTGACTTCCTTTACCTTATCGCCGAGATCCGTTTTCAGCTCGGCAAGCATATCCTTGTATTTCTCGTTCTTTTCTTTAAGCTCTTCTTTTTCCGTCTCGCTGTCGAGCGAGAAGTCCGCTTCGGATACGGATTTGAACTTCTTGCCGTCGTAATCCATAAGGATTTTCGCGACGAACTCGTCCACGCCGTCTTTGAAGAACAGAATTTCGTAGCCTTTCTCTTTCGCTTTCTCTATCTGCGGGAGCTTTGCGATCTTCTCGTAGCTTTCTCCGGAAGCGTAATAAATATCCGTCTGACCTTCCGCCATACCTTCTACGTATTCTTTAAGCGTAACGAGCTTTTCTTTTCTCGACGAATAGAACATCAGCAAATCTTTAAGCTTGTCTTTGTTCATTCCGAAGCCCGCGTAAACGCCGAACTTGATGGCAAGCCCGAATTCCGCAAACAGTTTTTCGTAGGTTTCTCTTTCTTCTTCGAGCATCTTCTTAAGTTCGGAAGAAATTTTCTTTTCTATGCTGTTCGCGATGGCTTTAACCTGTCTGTCCTGTTGCAGAATTTCACGCGAAATGTTAAGCGACAGGTCGGAGGAATCGACCACGCCCCTGACGAATCCGAAATAATCGGGCAGAAGCTCTTCGCACTTCTCCATAATCATAACGCCGTTGGAGTAGAGCTTCAAGCCTTTTTTATAATCTTTGGAATAATAATCGAACGGCGCTTTGGACGGGAAGAACAAAAGCGTGTCGTAAGTAACCGCGCCCTCTATCTTGGCGTAAACGCCTTTAAGCGGATCGTTCCAGTCGTGAAATTCGTTTTTATAAAACTCGTTAAGATTCTCTTTGGTGACTTCCGACTTGGGTTTTTTCCACAAAGGAATCATACTGTTAAGCGTATCGAGCTTTTTAACGTCTTCGTACTCGGGCTTGTCGTCGGGCGAACCTTCTTTTCTCTCCGAATGCGTGCAGAGCATCTGAACGGGATAACGGATATAATCGGAATACTGCTTTACGAGATGTTTAAGTCTGTACTCGTCGAGAAACTCCGAATATTTGAAATCTTCGGTGTCTTTCTTTAAGGTAAGCACGACTTTGCTGCCCGTTCCGTCTTTTTCCGTTTCGGTTATCTCATAACCGTCCGCGCCGCAGCTTTCCCATTTATATGCCTTGTCGCTGCCGTACGCTTTGGAATAGACTTCTACCTTATCCGCAACCATAAACGCGGAATAAAAGCCCACGCCGAACTGCCCGATAAGCTCGTTTTCTTTGTCCTCGTTCTCCTTTTTAAAGGCGAGCGTGCCGCTCTCCGCTATCGTGCCGAGATTTTTTTCCATATCCTTGTCGGTCATACCGATGCCGTTGTCTTCTATCGTCAGCGTTCCGGCATCTTTATCGGGCGTGAGCGTGATTTTAAAGTCCGGATTTACACTCGTATCGGTGAGCGAAATAAATTTGAGCTTATCGATCGCGTCGGACGCGTTGGAAATCAGCTCGCGCAAAAATATTTCTTTATTAGTATAAATAGAGTTGATCATTAAATCAAGCACTCTTTTAGATTCTGTTTTAAATTCTTTCATTTTATTCTCCTTAAACCTTTCGGTCTTGTCTTTCGCCTTGTTTCTAAATAATCTTGTTTCTAAATAATAATATAAAAGAAAAAGAAGAATTTGTCAACGGATTACAAGTTTATTTCCGCAACGATTCTCCTTTTAAAAGATTTGCGGCGGGGCTAAATAACCCTGCCGCAAAACTCGCCGCAGTTCAGTTATTCCACGGCTATATTGCCGCTGTGAATCTCTTTCTCCTGCTTTTTGGGTACGTTCACGTTAAGCACGCCGTTATCGTATTTTGCTTTAACGTCTTCTTCGCTTATCGCGTCGCCGACGTAGTAAGAACGCGAGCAGGAAAAGCTTCTTTCGCGCCTTAAATAATTCTTGCCGTTCTCTTCTTTTTCGTCGCGCTTCGCTTCTACCGTGAGATACCCGTCTTTAAGCGTAACGCTTATGTCTTTCTTTTCAAAACCCGGCATATCGACCGCAAGTTCGTATCCGTTTTCGGTTTCTTTTATATCCGTCCTCATAGAACCGCGTTTGTCCGCATACATAACGGGTTTGAAAAACCCTTCAAACGGATCTTCCCAAAAATTAAGTCCCCAACCTTCGTTGTTTCTGTCGTTTCTTTTTTCCATATAGTTTTTCATAATATTCCGTCTCCTTTCATTTATTTTTTTATTTTATTTAGCAACCTAAAGCATTAAGTGTTAGCACTCTCTTCTTTCAATTGCTAACACATATTATATGCAATAAAGAAAATTTGTCAAGAGTTTTTCCGAAAATTTTTTAATTTTTTTGAAAAATTTTTAAAATGAAAACAGAGACTACAAGAAAGCTCGTTAATCTTTTGTTTATTTTCTGTCTTTGCCTGCCGCCTGTTATCGGAATGACAGAGAGAACTATGGTAGCACTTTATGTCATTGCGGACGCCTTTGACGGACTGCCCCGACGGGCTTAGTCCTTCGTAGCGACAGCGGAGAAGCGCGCTTTGAAAAAGCCGTGGCAATCTCAGCCGCAACTCGCAAGAAATACCTTTCTTTGCAAGGGAAAGGGACTGTTTTCCGAGTCCGCCCCTATTCCCCTGCACCCCGTTACCCTGAAAACTCC
>CAJLXC010000031.1 GCA_905210545.1 uncultured Eubacteriales bacterium
ACTTTCATTACCGTATTCTGCGGTGGACTTACTCATTTAAAATTCCTCTCAAATACAACATCTTGCGTAAAATTGCACACATTTTCAGATTATATAGTATATAACATAGCTCAAAAAAAATCAAGAAAAAGCAAAACGGAGGCAAATGATTTTACATCTGCCTCCGCCGTCGGATGAAATGCCTTTCGGCTTTTCCGGCTCGACGAAATTCAATGCGTTCTTATCGCCTGCGCAATAAGCTTCGGCATTTCATCCGACGTGTCTTTCAGACCTCTGTCCCGGATGTTTCGTCTGATCATATTATATGACGGGCATAGCTAAATAATCGCGGTAATTTTTGCCGTTTAAAAGACTTTGAAATTGAATATACTTATTATACGGAAGATAATTGCTCACGATAAGGAGACTTACAGAATGACAAAAAAGGAAGAAAAACGACTCAAAGCCGAATACTCGCGCCGCCTTGCCGAGGTCGCCGATATACGCATGCAACTCAGGCGCGCATACGCCGCATTTGACAATACGACAGATTGTGATATGATGGATGCGTGCATTTATGAGATAAATGCGCTTAAATCACGATACAACAGCGCCGTTGTCAATGTAAAAAATCTTATGCTTTAGGAGGATAGATGGACCCGTTACATACCATATTGACCGTTGTTATTGCCGTATTGCTTATATGGCTTGTTATAAAGATCTTCGCAACGCCTATTAAATGGGCGCTCAAGCTGCTGCTGAACGCGCTTCTGGGCTTTGTTATGCTGTTTATATTCAATTTCCTTGGCGGATTTATCGGGCTGTCCCTCAGTGTCGGCTGGATAAGTGCCATTGTTGCCGGCATTCTCGGTATTCCGGGGATAATCCTGCTGCTGCTTATAGAAAACTTCTTTATGTGAGGGTCTCGCCGTGAAAAAACTACTTAAAAAAATCGCGGGAACGATTCTCGTCGTTGTGGCGCTTGCGTGCGGCACGGCGACGCTCTTTTCGTGCGATAAAGGCAGCGTAAACGTTACTCTCGTGAGCGAAAGCATAGAGAAGACCGTATTCGTCGCTAAATCCGGCGACGCGTTGCCTGTCGTTACTGCTGAAGACAGAGATTTCGAAGGGTACTGGCTCGACTCGTCGTATACCCGGAAATACGAGGGGGTTGTCGTTCCCGAGTCCGACGTAACGCTTTATTATAAACAAAACTATCAATATTACACGCTTAATCTCGATTACGGCGAAAAAGGAGTTGTTTCCGTAGCTCTTCGTCGCGGCGTGAACGAAGTCTTGCCCGACATCGCGCCCGACGGCACGATCGTGGCGGCGTATTCCGACAGTTCCGACGGAGAAGCGACCGTTCTCGCGGGCGGCTCGGTTAAAAATCTCGCCGCCAAAGGCGAAACCGCAACGCTTTTCGTTAAATATGAAATAAAGGACGTTGCCGACTACGTTATAGAAGACGGCGAAGTAAAAGCTTATAAGGGCAAAAAAACGCAGCTCGTTCTGCCTTACGGCGCAACGAGAATCGCGGAAAACGCGTTTAAGGATAACGAAAAAATCGTTTCGGTATACGTGCCTGCCACTTACGAAAAAATAGGCAAAGGCGCGTTTTCGGGGTGCAAAAATCTCGAAACGCTTACCGTTCCGTTTATAGGCGGCTCAAAAACTTCCAAATCCTTTATGGCTTACGTTTTCGGCGCGGAAAATTATAAAGATAATACTTATTCGTTTGCGGCGTATACGGACGGCAAGTCTTTATATATGGGCGACCTGCATCTCGAAAATCAACTTTTCCCGGAAGCTCTTACCACGGTCCGCATAAATTCGGAAATCACCGAAATAAGCGAAGGCGCGTTTTATTCGGCGTATTCGCTCGAAAACGTCGCGCTCGATTATCCGCAGTCGCTGACGGCTGTCGGCAAATCCGCGTTTGAAAATTGTCTTTCGCTCGGCAAAGCGTCCGATACAAGCTCTTATATTTGCTTTAACTGGCTTTCTTACGTAAAGACTATAGGGGAGCGCGCGTTTGCTTCTTACACGGGGAATACCGAAACGGAAGTAAAAAAGATTTATCCTTACGGCGAAAAATACGAACCCGCTACGCTTATCGAATATTCTTATCCGTTTAACAATCTGGTAAAAATTCCTTCTCTCGACGATATAGAGAACATAGGCAAAAACGCGTTTTATTATTGTGCGGCGATAGACAACCTGTCGCTCGGCAAAAATCTTAAAACGATAGGCGACGGCGCGTTTTTCTTCTGCATAAGCATACCCACGCTCGTTTTTCCCGATTCGCTCGAAACGATAGGCGAAACGGCGTTTTATGCAAATCAGGGCGTTCTCGATATCAAATTCGGAACGGGGATAAAAGAAATAAAAACCAAAGCTTTTGCGAGCTGTGCGGGGCTTTCTCAGGTAGTGTTTACGGGCGAAGACGCGCCGCTTCTCGGCAAAGAGGCGTTCTGCAACGAACTTTCTTACGACGAAGAGAGCAATTCTTATAATATGAAATTCACGGGATTTCAGATGATCGTTCCGTCTGCGGCGGAGAATGATTACAAATCCTCGTTCACTCAATACGGCGACTATATTCACGTTGCCAAAAACTCGCTCGCTCCCGCATACTGGGGCAAAAAGGGTGAAATAACCACTATGTTTCGCTTTACCGACGGCGGTATCGTGTACGTTACCGACGAAGGACAGGCGTTTATGAAAAACTTTGACTACGGCAACTTCGGAGAAATGACTTACGGCAAGACCTGCGGCGAGTTTTTCCCGATGATGTACAAGGTTTTATCCGAAGAGGAATATACCCGCCTTGCTCCCGGTCAGTACGAGGGCAGACACAGCAAAAAATTATACGCTAATCAGCGCGTGATAAAACTCTGGCACCCGCAGTTTACGGAATTCGACGGCACTATGGTCGATTTGTATTTCACCGTAACGGAATTGCCGTTCGAGCATAACGGCGCGACATATTTGTTGCCGAGACTTCTCGACAGAAGCATAGTCTGCGATTACGGCGACAAAACCAAGGTCAATAGTTATATCATTTCCGTCAATCGCTTCGGTTTGGTAATGCTTGGCACCGTTAGGAGATTAGCCGGCGGCGTGAACGACGTTAAGTGGATTGACGATCCCGAAGGAACATATTATTCCGATCTCGATACTTCGGTGAAAGGCGAGTTTACGATAACGTATTACGACAAAAATTTCAACGTAATTCAAAAAGACACGTATTTGCAGAAGAAAACCAAAAGCTACGAAGATTCTTCCGACGCGCTTTGTAAAAAAGTAGAAAATTATCTTAAATTTGAAATAAACAGCGGCTATAACGACTCCAACGAGTTTTACGTAGACGGGCTGGGCGGCGCAAAAATAAAAATAGGCGACAAAACCTATACCGCCGCAACCGTTATAGAAGATTCTTCGCGTAAATTCGGAGAAGTCGGTTATACTCTTTCTTTCGCGGATATAAGCCTTGACGGCAAACTCGATTCTTCGCTTGCCGGAACGGCGGTGTTCGAGATGGTTTCGGGCGGCGAATATATGCTTATAAAAGTCACCGTCGGCGGCGATTCTTACGAATTCGTTAACGTAACTTACAACAACGACTGGTACAGATACGCTTACGGCGAGATAACGGCGATAAACCCCGCTCTTCCTCAAAAGCCTTATACCGAAAGCGGGTATGAAGATCTGAACAGAGACGACTGGAGATATCTGTTGTTTACCGATCCGACGATAAAGAACGTTATCAATATGTATCTGTATGCGCCTAACGGTAAAAACGCGCCGTCGTTCGCTTATTACCGCGAATACGGCGAAACGGGCGGTATCGATTATTGCGGACAGATAAAAGGCTATACGGGCGAAGGCGAATTCGTTATGGAATATCCCGACGGAGATAAAACCGCAGAGATATACGCAAAGCGCGGCTCGTTTAAGATAGGAGACAGAAAATTCACGAGATACGACGATTCGGAAGACATGACTCTCGCCGCGGTAGAAGATTTTTACGGCACTACTTTGTATTATTACACGGTCAAAGCGGACGGTTTTGGCAATATGTATATACGCGACGAGCACGACGACGATTTTGACGACGTGTACTTCGGCACTTACGACGACTACAATACCTTCCCGAGTGCGAAGTCTAATTATTACGAATTGCAGTTTACGGGCAGAAAGGTCAAGGAAGTGGACAAAGACGGCAATATCGTTTTCGAGGGCGAAGAAGTAAAATACTGGATTTTGTATGATTTTTCTACGTTGTCATCTTATTCCGACGAGTACGAATACGCGCAGTGGTACGGCACGCTTGCGGGAATATATACTAATCACGACGATACCGTGCTTACCGTTTCAGACGATTTCGGTAACAAACGCTTTGAAATAAAAGTCGATATTTACGGCAACGTTTCTTTTACGGAATACGAAGCTTCGTATAACGCTAAAGGCGAAGTAACCCTTACTGTAAGAGAAACGCCCACGGTGGCGGGTTTTGTGTCCGTGCTTAATACGGACGGAGAAGTGGAATATTTAATCGCGACAGACAAAGACGGCAACGGCTTGTTCTCCGTAAGACCCAAAGAAGGCTACCCCGACAAGCTGATAATCGTTAAAGACGGCGGCGTTGTTACGGGCGGCGCAAGCGATTCTGAAAAAGTCGAGATAGATTATTCGCAGCTTAAAAAAATCGGCTGAAGCAACGCTCGGGCGATAAATAATTTGCTTAACGATAAAGAATAATAAACAATATACGAAAAGAATCAAATCCCAAAACGGGGTAAGATAAAAAAGAAAAGGAGATGTAACATTATGAAGCTCAAAAAGTTATTGACAGGCATACTTGCGGCGATAATGGTTATAACAATCGCGATTGCGGCAATCGGCTGCGGCGATAAAGAAGTAACCGTTGAAAGTATAGAGCTGAATAAGACTACCGCGGAATTTTTCGCGGGGGAAAGCCTTAAACTCGACGACTACGAAATCACCATAAAGTATTCCGACGGCAAAACGGAAAAAGTCGCTCTCAAAGAAGCAATGCTTAATGCGGACGACCTGAGCAAACTGTCGAATGCAGGAACGTACGACGTTACGGTTTCTGCGAGCGGCAAAACGGTTACGCTTAAAGTAACGGTCAAAAATCTTGATCTTACGGACGCAGCTATTGCGGACAAGAGCGTTGCCTATACCGGAGAGGCGATATACCCCGACGTTACCGGAATACCCGAAAGCGCGACCGTTCTGTGGACGATTTACGAAGGCGAAGACGCCACGGGTAAAAAGGTAGAAGAAGCCGTAGACGCAGGCACGTATTTTGCCGAAGCGAAGATTTCGCTCAAAAACCACAACGATCTTACTCTTTCGGCTAAAATCGTTATTGCGAAACAGAAAGTAGATCCTTCTAAACTCGAATGGAGCAATCTCGTTAAATTCTACGAGGGCGAAGAAATATCTTTGGACGCAACCGTAAAAGGCTTGCCCGAAGGTATAGAAATAGACTCTTTCGAGGGCGAAACCACCGCAAACAAAAAGGGCAAATATACCGCTACGGTAAAATTCAAAGGCGAAAACAAAAACTATATTATAGAAGACTACAGCCTTTCCTGGGAAGTCGTTGCGGACGTTACTCTCGACAAATGGTTTACCGCGAATAACGGCGCGCTTAAATCCGCTACTTTCACAAAAGACGCAAATGACGGCTTTAAAGGTACTTTCGCGTTCGACGGAGAAAGCGTTAAATACGATATAGTATACGATATAGAAGGCGGCAAAGCGTCCTTTACGCTCGAAAGCGGCTCCGGTATATCTGAAATCGCGGTCAGCGGCGATATTCTCACGGTAGTTAAGGCAGAAGAAACCTTCAAGTTCATTACGAAAGGCGATATAGAAACGTATTTTGACGATACGTATTCTCTCCTTACCGAAGAGCTTTCTCTCGTGTTTGACGAAGCAAACGGCAAAGCCGTCCTTTCCGTAAAAGCAAACGGCAAATCTACGGAAAAACCCGTTTCTATTCAGTTTGCCGACAACGCGACTTCCGCGACCGACGCAAAATTCGTTGCGGCTGACGGCGTGTACGCAGAATACAGCTCTTCTTATAAAAATTTAAGAATTTATAAATATAAATTAGCCTCTAACCTCGGACTTATAGGCGACTCTTCTTATGACGAATATTACGATCTTGCTAAAAAGGCAGACGTAGACGAGCTTAAAGGAAAGCTTTTCAGCGGCGAATTCGTCGATAAAGACGGCAACGTTCTTAAAATCGATAAAGACAAATTGACCGCGAGTTATAACGGAGTAAACGCGGGTATGTACGCCGTGTTATATTCCGGCAAGGCAACGTTAAAAATTACTCTCGATACCGAAAATAAAGGCAAAGATCTCACCGCTGAAAACGGTTTTTACAAATTTGCGGGTACTTCTTATTCGGCAAGCGTTTATTTCCCGAAAGAGTATCTCAACTATACCGGTATATATTATCTCGTAGGAGAGAGCGGACTCGTAACGACCGAAAAATTCTCTTTTAACGAGTATTCGAGTTATTTTGATGTGCGATCTAACTTTATACCCGACGGAAAAACTTCTTCCGAAAGCAAGACCTTTGATTTCGGCGTAACGGGTAAAAACGCTCTTAAACTTGAAAAAGACGGAACAAAGCTCGTGGCAAAGCTCGTTCTTGCGGACGGAAACGAATATGCGGCAATCACTTTCAATCAGGACGGAACAGCTACCGCCAACGGCAAGACCTTTAAAAAGGTAGAAAAACTCATAAATAAAAAGAGTAGCTGGGGTTCCGGCGGACAATATTACGCGGCGGACGGATCTGCTCTTGCGTATAGTTTGCCTTACGGTAAAGCAGGTACGTTCACGTTCGGCGGCAAAGATTATACGGCTTACGTTCTTTCTTATGAAGGAAACAAGCTTACCATCGTAATAAGCGACGGAGAAAATTCTCATACCATAGTCAGCGAAGATAAGCGTTACGTTACCGTAGACGGAACGATTTACCTTGCGGATGACGTTTATAACCTGGAAAACGGATTTAAATTCGATCAGGAATTCGTGAGAGGAGAAAGCAAAGTCAAGCTCGCCGCTTCGGGCGTTCTCGTAGACGGCGTTAAACTCACTAACGCGCAATTCTCTTTTGTAGACGACGGCAACAATAACGGCAGAACGGTTCTTAAAACAACGGGCAACAAAGACGGCGTAACTTGCAACGTGGTATTCTACAGCAGACTTTCCGTAAAAGTGAACGATCTTGCTTACGTTCCTTCGATTTATAGTACGATTGTCGGTATAGATTATAAACCTTCGGTCACTTCCGAAGATACGTTTACCATTACCGTAGACGGCAAGTTTATGTTTAACGGCGTAGAATACATTCCTTCTACTGTAAACGATCGTTACTCCGATATTCGGTTTGTCGTAAAGGTAAACGGATATAACCACGTATATAAATTATACACTTATAAAAACAACCTGCAGGCAAACTTTATTTACAACGGCGCGGAAAAGCTCGACGTAGATTACTATCCGATAGCGTATTATATCTACAAAGGCTTATACAGAAACGGAGATAAGGTCTTCTATTTCGACGGAGACCTGGTTTGCTACGACAACGGTTCTAAAAACGACGAATATACGTTCAAGTCGATGGACGCAACGAGCGCGACCATCAACGTAGCTTCCGGCAAAGAAGCAACGTTCGTTCAAAAAGACGGCAAGGTTACCGTTACCTATCAGGGCGAAGTTTACGAAAAAGTTCTTAACTTCGATTTAGCCGACTATTTCGGAAACTATTCCGTTCTTACTTCTTCCGGATACGTGGATATAGCGTTCAATGCGTTTGACGGAAAAGACGTTTCTCTCAGCGGAATGACCGTATATGACGGAAAAGTTGCCGTTAAAACGAGCTTTAACTCTTATCAGACGGCATATCTTTTGACTAATACGGACGCGGCTACCGCGGGAAGCCTGCCCTATATCGCGATTGAAGAAAAAGTGTTAAATGTGGTCGGCTCCGGCAAAGTAAACGGCAAAGACTTCACCGTAAGCATTAACGTAGGCAACAAGCCCGACAGCAACGAAAAAGCGGCTGTTCTTAAAGCGACTTACGGAAACGACGTGATAGACGTAAACGTAGTGGCTAATAAGTGGGTTGCCGTTCTTGACGGCGTTGAATATTACGTAGAAGCTATAAACAACGAATACGCGGATCTTTTGATTTACCAAGCGTGGACTTATAGATATACCGGTCGCAATTACGTGCTTAACGGCAAAACCGTCACTATGGAAGCGGTCGTAAACGAAGACGGAGAAAGCGTTATCGTTGTTAAATTCAACGGAGAAGTCGTTGAAGCGGCGTTTGAAGATTTAGGTTCTACCGCAAAGATGATGACCTTCACCTATAATAACGTAAATTATAAAACGCTTCTCAGCGAAAATTACGACACTCTTATCGGAATGAGAGTATTCACCGAAAACGAATACGAATTCTTCTATAACGGCGAATACGACGAAAACGACGACGCTTATACCGTAAAAATCGACGGAAAAGATTTCAGATTCAAGTTTGAAATCGGCAGAGAGTTCGTTTCCAACTACGATTATGCCGTAATCATAGACGCAGAAAACTCTTCTTACGACGGTAAAACACTTAAGTTTGCTCAATACGTATACGAAGCAAGCACGCTCGTATTCGTAACGGAAGACGGCAGCTTTGCTTATAACGTAGAAGACAAGACCGTTTCTAAAGACGTTCTTCCCGAAAACGAAGAGATAGCTGGACTTAAACTAAACGGCGCAGAAAAGTCCGAAGTAAAAGACGTTACGCTTATCGTAAAATACGACGGCTTTAAAGACGGCAAAGCTACGGTTAAGGCATATTTCGATTTCTCCTCTTCTTATGACGGTGAACTCAACGTTGCTACCGTAGAGAAGATAAACGGCGGATATAAGCTCACAGGCGTGATAGAGAAAAACAAGACCGTTACCGCATATCTCCTTAAAGAAAGCGACGGATTCGCTCTTTACAGCGAAGCACAATATGCGCTCGCGGGCGAATACACCGTAGGCGATAAAACTTTCGTGATTAGCGGAACGCACGAAAACGGCGCGTTCTCCTATAAGATTTCCTATAACGGCGCGGAAGCCGTAGCTTTCGTACCCGACTTCGCCAAAAAGTCGTTTGAAATCGCTTCCGGCGACGATAAGGTTATATTCTCGTTCGAAATTAAAGACGGCAAGGCGGAATTCAAGGTAGACGTTGTTCCCGCCGCGGCAATGAAGTTCGTTTCTACAGGAATGTATTTCTATAATATGGATTCAAGTTGGTCTAATCAACATTTCGAAGTAACCATTACGTTTAAGAGTGTCGAAAACGGTAAAGCTAAATATGATATAGTTTATAATGACTGGTATAAATCCGAAGGAACGCTCAGCGACGACGGAACGTATGTTGCAAGTACCTTTAAATATCCGTTTAACGCTGCGGTCAGAGTTTACCTCAACCCCGTGTCCGATGAGTATTACAAATACGTGGTTATTAAAGAAAGCGACTCGGTTACTAAACTTATCGGAACGTTCAAGGACGGCGAAGGCAACACGCTTATCGAAACCAAGCTCGTTGCGACTTCTACCGACGACGACGGAGAACCCGATTATAGCGAACGTTATATCAGCGTTTCGTATAACGGAAAAACCGCGAAAGCTTCTTTCTCGGCTTCTGCAAGCGAAATTACGTTCAAAATCGACGGCAAGACTTACGTTGCGAAGCTCGACACGACCGGCAAGATGACCGTTGCGGAAAAGGCTTAAAAGGCGCGGACGCGACTTTTAAAATACAATCGTCTTTTTTAAGACGAAACAGAACTATTACGGAGATATTCCCTCGCTTTATCGCGGGGGAATATACGCCGTTTTAGAAAGGGGGCTTTTTATGGACGATAAAAACAAACGCCGTGATTTTATCGACGACGACAGGACGGTTTCCGACATGTCGTCCGAATGGATGCCCTGGAACTCCGGCGTGAGAAAACGCCACTCCCGAAAAAAAGTTAAAAACGCAGAAAACGCGGAGAATAAAAGCGGCTCGTTTATCAAGCCCGACAAAGAAGAGTATAAAAAACTCGTTTGGGGGCAGTTTCTTGCGGCTTTGCCTATGTTTTTATGTGTTCTCGCGGCGTTTGCGATTATGTTTTTACTCGCAAGGTTGTGGCTTAAATAACGATAAAACCATTACTCGATTTACGGTGGTTAAATGAAAAAATTAAAACGGAAAATAATACCCGCGCTGGCGGCGTTATGTTTACTCTGCGCGGCACTGGCTGCGGGTTGCAATAATAAATTCGATCCGCTTAAAGAAGGCTACACGGCTACCGTCGTGTATTACGCCAACGACAAGGCGGGCGGCGAGGGTGTCTTTCCCGGAGCTAACGGCGCAACGGTGCGTACTTTCAGGTACAAGCCGAACACGCCCGTAATGAAGCCCGGCAGCAGCAAGTTCCCCGAGCCTATCGTTTCCGGCGCGCACGTTTCCGGCTGGCATATCGCCAAGGTCGGAGAAGACGGCTTGCCCCTTAAAGACGAAAACGGAAATTTCGTTCTCGAAGAAGAGATTTTCGATTTCTCCGCGGGCAGAAGCGGCGGCGACGACAGCGTTATTTATCTGGTTGCGGTCTGGTCCAAAAACTACAAGTTCACCGTTGACGTGGGCGAAGCGGCAAGAGCCGCGGGCGTTGCCGACGTCGTGAACGAAAACTATTCGGAGGCGGGTTCCGTTTCTAAGCCCGGCATCGATCCCGAATGGCACGGACACACCTTTTATTATTACAAGGATAAAGACGGCAACCGTATTTATGATTCCGACTGGGAAAAAATCGTTTTAGACGACGAGCATACCGAAGTAACCGTTTACGCGGAATGGCTCGACGGAATCTGGACAATCGTTACCGAAAAAAGCGAGTTGTCCGCAATAGGCGGCGCAAGCAACTACGTGTTAGACGCGGATATAGATTTCGGCAGATACGAGAACGGCGTTCTCGTCCGCCGCGGACTTTTTAACGGCGCGTTTAAGTTCAGGGGTAAGTTTTTCGGCAACGGACATACTATCAAAAACTTTGAATATACTACGCAGAACAACACTATAGACGAAGCCACAGGCTCTGCCGGCGCGTTCTTCTTTAAAGATAACGGCTGCATTTACGACGTTAAGTTTGAAAACTGCGTCGTGAACGCCAAGCTCAACCTGCTCGGGGTCCGGTCTTATTCGGTCGGATTTATCGCAGGCACGGTGAGCGGCGATATGAGCAGATTTTACGGACTTTCGTTTAAGAATTGTCAACTCGTAATCAGCACTCAGGCAGAATTCGTCGCGGGGCAAAACGGCTACGCGGGCGTTTTCGGCAAAATTATCGGCGACGGCGAATTTTCCGTTCCCGAAGCCGACAGAGATATAAGAGTGGTCTCTAAATAATAAAGAATAATCATATAAGGAGCAGAATATGAAGAAAAAATTAGTTTCCGTAATTATGGCGGCTACCTTTGCCGCAACGGCGTTTGCAGGGTGCGGCGGCAAAGACAACCCTCCCGCGCCTACGCCCGGCGGCGACGCTTACGTCCCTTCCGAAAAAGAACAGACTCAACCGCTCGTTTTCGGTATAGACGGCGCGGACGGCGTTTTTAGCCCGTTCTTTTCTACCGCGGCGTATGACACCGAAATCACCGGTATGACGCAGATAGGCATGCTTACTTCAAAGGGAACAAACTACGCTTACGGCGACGACGAAGCGTGCGTCGTTAAAGATCTCGATATAACTTATCTCGCAGACGACAAAACCGGCGAGGTCAAATCCGCCGAAAAAGCGAAATACACGAGATACGACTTCCTTATCAAAAAGGGAATAAAGTTCTCCGACGGAGCAGATCTCACCATAAAAGATATTTTATTTAACCTTTACGTTTATCTCGATCCTGCTTATACGGGCAGCGCGACTCTGTATTCTACCGATATAGTCGGGCTTAAACAATACAGAACACAGTCCGCGGACGAAAACGCCAGCTACGAAATCGAAGAGCAGGCTATGATAAACGCCAACAACCGTCAGGACAGAATTTATAACTGGCTCAACAATCAATATCTTTTGTCGCAGGCGGGCGGAAAATACGAAAATTTAACTCCCGAGCAGAAAGCGCAATACGATAACAATGCGGACGCTTATGCCGAAGAAATCGCAAAAGACTTAAAGTACTTTTTGCCCAGATACAGAGTAGAGATAGAAAACGACTACGGTTCGGCGCAGTCTTCCTTTACCGAGAGTCAGAAAGAATACGCTTATGACGACGGAGAATTCTGGCAGGCGTATTTCTATATGTACGGCATCGTAAAGAGAAAACAAAAAACCGGCGGCGGCGATATGAAAGACGAGAAGGGCAGATTTATTCTCGATTTTGACGCCGTTACCGAATATATGGCAAACTACGTTGCCGAAAACTGGCAGAGCTGCGAAGGCGCGACCGAAGCTGAGAAAAAAGCCAACGCCAAAAAGCAAGGCGCGATCGCTTACGTTTTCAGCGCGACCGTCGGGGAAGAAAGAGCAGACGGCACGATAGATTATAACTATGATAAATTCAAATATACCGTTATCGGCAGCGCAACCACTTCCGACTTGTATACCGAAATGCTCGCGGACGAGCGTTCCAAAATAATCAAGAGCAACGAACAAAGCAACGTTACGAAAAGCATAAGCGGCGTTACGTATTCTAAAGTAACTTCTTTCCGCAACGAAAAGGACAAAAAAACCTATTCTTTAGACGGCGAATACGATCAGCTTTCCATTCTCGTCAATAAAATAGACCCCAAGGCGATCTGGAACTTTGCGTTCACCGTCGCGCCCCTGCACTATTATTCTTACGAAGGCGCGGGCAGCGATTCCGAATGGAACGTAAACAACAACTTCGGCGTAGTGTTCAACAGCACGGATTTTATGAACGACGTTCTTAAAGCGAGCGAAAAACTCGGCGTTCCCGTAGGCGCGGGCGTTTACAAAGCGACCAACGCGACGGGCGATCTCGGCGGCAAAGCGTATCCTGCGAGAAACGAGTTCAGAAACAGCAACCGTATTTATTACGAAAGAAACACCTATTTCGATTTGCTTGACGGCGTAGAAAACGGCGGAACGATTCAGAACGCAAAGGTCAAATACTTCCAGTACAAGGTCGTAAACTCCAACCTGCTCGTGGATTCGCTCGCCACCAAAGAAATAGACGTCGGCTCGCCGTCCGCAACCAGCAACACGACCAACGAACTCAACAAATATGCTTTCCTTAAATCGGAAAGGGTTCTCACCAACGGTTACGGTTACGTGGGTATCAACGCCGCGGAAATCCCCGACGTGTGGATGAGAAGAGCCATCATCAAGGCTATGGATACCAAAACGATAAGTCAGGGCTATTATAAAGGCGGGCTTTGCGAGCTTATTTATCGCCCGATGTCCACACAGTCCTGGGCATATCCGGCAGATAAAACGACTTCTTTCAGTTTTACCGACGATGAAGAATATTTCGTGGATTACGCTTTTGACGAAACGGGCAAAGATATTGTGCAGATGCTCGAAGATCACGGTTACGAAGTAAACGGCGAAGGCAAAGTCGTTAAAGACGCCGACGGCAACGCGCTAAAGCAAATCACCTTTACGGTCGCGGGCGAAACGGACGATCACCCCGCATGGCAGATGTTTAAGCAAGCGGAAAGAGTGCTTGAAAGCGTAGGTTTCGATATAGACGTAAAAACGGACGCGTTCGCGCTCAAAAAACTCGCAAGCGGTCAGCTTTCGGTATGGGCGGCGGCGTGGTCATCTACCATCGACCCCGATATGTATCAGGTTTATCACAAAGATTCCACCGCGGGCAGCACGCTCAACTGGGGGTATAACGCGATAAAGAAGGATAAGAGCAAATACAGTTATGAATGGAAGGTAATAGACGAGCTTTCCAAACTCATAGACAAAGGTCGTCAGTCGATAGATAATTCCAAGAACGGCACAAGAGCGCAGGTTTACAGAAAAGCTCTCGATAAGGTTATGGAGCTTGCCGTAGAAATGCCCACCTATCAGAGAAACGACTTAACCGTTTATAACGGAGAAAAAATAGATTCTTCTACGCTGAATCAGAATCCCACCGCGTACGACGGCTTGTTCTCGCGCATCTGGGAAGTCGGTTATACCAAATAAAACGGAGCACCGTTAATGTTCAAATATATAGTCAAAAGAATACTTCTCGCTATCCTTATCCTTTTAGGGGTGTCGATGATAATATACTCGCTCGTTAAGCTTATGCCCGTAAACTTTATTGAGGATAAGTATCGCGCGCAGCTGCTCGACGGAACGATCAAGCAGGAAGAAGTAGACAGAATGCTCGAATTATACGGGCTTAAAGATAACTCTTTCGGCGGAATAGTCAAAGGTTATTTTATGTGGATAGGCAACGTTCTGCGCGGAGATCTCGGTCACTCGTTCAAATACGAAGACAAGGTCGCAAACGTTATTTTCGAAAATATGGGAATCTCTTTCGGTATCGCGTTCGTCGCGCTTATCATAGAGTTTCTCATTGCCATTCCGCTCGGAGTCAAAGCCGCGGTCAATCAGAACGGCGTTGTCGATTACACGAGCAGCGTGCTTGCCATGATAGGCACGGCGCTGCCTACGTTCTTCTTCGCCGCTATCTGTATACAGCTTTTCTCCGTTCAGCTCGGCTGGGTTCCGGTAAACGGGCTGCAAAGCACGCTGCCTTCTACGGCGAGCGGCTTTACGCGGTTTATGGATAAGGTCTGGCACCTTATTCTGCCGATATTTATAATGGTTTTCCTTTCCGTAGGCTCGCTTATGCGTTATACGAGAGCCAACACCTTAGACGTGCTTAACGCCGACTACATAAGAACGGCGCGCGCCAAAGGCTTGCCGGAAAGCAAGGTTATTTATAAACACGCGTTCAGAAACACGCTTATTCCGCTCGTAACGCTTCTCGCGGGGACAATCCCCGGACTTTTCAGCGGCGCGATGATTACCGAACAGATTTTTTCTATCCCCGGTATCGGTCTTAAAGCTTACGACGCGCTTAAAGCGGGAGATATTCCTTTTATAATGGGTTACAATATGTTCCTTGCAATCCTCACGGTTTTGGGAACGCTGCTTGCCGACCTTATGTACGCGGTAGTCGATCCGCGAGTTAAAATCACCAAATAAGGAGAAGTCTTATGGATCAGCAAGAAAAAATCGTTTCCGAAATCATAGAAGAAGACGAACACAGCGGCGACTTCTCCGATATGGAACGGCTCGAAGACAGAGTAAAGCTCCTTTCGCCCGGCAGACTCGTGCTTAAACGGTTTTTCCGTTCTAAACTGTCCGTCATCGGACTTTGCACGCTTATTTTTCTGTTCGCGTTCTCGTTTATCGGACCCGTGTTCAGATACGTTTGCCCGTTCGTATGGGGGCAGGACGAAGTCGATACCACGCCCGGTCCGTGGCAGGATATAAACAAACCGTTCGAATACGTTGACGAGAACGGCGAAAAATATCTTACTTACGAATATTCGCGCGAAAGAAGCGAAAAACTCAATCAGGACAGCTATCCTTCCAAAAACCACTGGTTCGGCACGGATAACAACGGTTACGACGTGTTTTCGAGACTTATGTACGGCGGGCGCGTTTCGCTTACGCTCGGCTTCGTCGTCGTTATTTTAGAAACGCTGCTCGGCGTGTTGCTCGGCGGACTTGCGGGATATTTCGGCAAGTGGGTAGATCAGCTTATAATGCGTATCGTGGATATTTTTAACTGTATACCTACGCTGCCTATAATGCTTATCATAAGCTTTATGTTAGACGCCAACGGCGTTGCCGATATGCCCAAGCTTTATATTATGATGGCTTTGCTTACGTTAATCGGCTGGGCGGGCGTAGCGCGAATGGTCAGAGGTCAGATACTCTTTCTGCGCGAGCAGGAATATATGATGGCTGCGGAATGTACCGGTCTTTCGGTTAAAAGAAAGATTTTTAAGCACCTTTTGCCCAACGTTCTGCCTCAGCTTATCGTTTCTATGACGCTCGGTCTCGGCAGCATAATCCTTACGGAAGCAACTCTCGGTTATCTGGGGCTGGGGCTTCCCGCGGAGTTCGCGACCTGGGGCAATATGATAAACGTACTGACTAAACAGGTCTCTTACTGGGGTATGTATCCTAATCAATGGGTACCCGTCGGTATATGTATCGTTCTCGCCGTGCTTTCGTTCAACTTCGTGGGCGACGGATTAAGAGACGCGTTCGATCCCAAAATGAAAAGATAGGTGAGAGTATGAGCGATAACGAAAAGAACAATAAGAAATCTCATTACCTTACGGGCAAAGAATCCCGTGAAATAGCGCGCGAAAACAAGCGTATGATCCGCGCGCTCGAAAAAAAGAAAAAACGCAAAAACGTTGCCGAGAGCGAATATACCGCAACGCTCAAGGATCCGCACAATATAGTGGAATTCGATGATCTCCACACCTACTTTTTCACCGACGCGGGCGTAACCAAAGCGGTGAACGGCGTTTCGTTCTCTATTCCGGAAGGCTCGGTCGTAGGCATCGTCGGAGAATCCGGCTGCGGCAAATCCGTCACGAGCTTGTCGCTTATGCAGCTTATTCAAGGACCGCAGGGGCAAATCGTTTCCGGAGAAATCCGCTTTAAGTCTTCCGAATACAAAAAGGACGCAAGCGGCAATCCCATACCCGTTTATAAGACGGAGTCGGACGGCAACGGCGGCGTTAAAGTCGTTACCGAACCGCTCCTCGATAAAAAGGGCGAACCCGTTCTCGACGCGGAAGGCAACGTAAAGCTCGTTCCCGTTCAGGACAGGGACGAAGCGGGCGTTCTGAAATACGAAATGGAAGAGAAAGTCTTCGATATAGCCAAAATGCCTATAAAAGAAATGTCGAGAATACGCGGCAGACAAATCGCTATGATATTTCAGGAGCCGATGACGTCGCTTAATCCCGTGTTCACGATAGGCAATCAGCTGGACGAAGTAACCCTTTTACACGTTAAAGGCGCAAGCAAGCAGGAAGCCAAAAGAAGAAGTCTCGAAATGCTGGAGCTTGTCGGCATCGCGATGCCCGACAGAGTATACTCTTCTTATCCGCACGAAATATCCGGCGGTATGCGGCAAAGAGTTATGATTGCCATGGCTCTCGCTTGCAATCCGCGACTTATCGTTGCGGACGAACCCACCACCGCGCTCGACGTTACCATTCAGGCGCAGATATTAGACCTTTTGAGAGACGTGCGTAAAAAAATGAAAGGCTCTATAATGCTTATCACGCACGATCTGGGCGTTATCGCGGAAATGGCGGATTACGTTTACGTTATGTATGCGGGCAAGGTCGTGGAACAGGGCACCGTGCGGGAAATTTTCAAAAACCCGTTGCACCCGTACACGATCGGCTTGCAGAAAAGCAAGCCCGTCGTCGGCAAAAAGGTAGACGAGCTTTATTGCATTCCGGGACAGGTCCCCAACCCCGTCAATATGCCCGACTATTGCTATTTCAGAGAACGGTGCAATATGTGCACCGAAAAATGCGGCGGCAAA
Source organism: uncultured Eubacteriales bacterium (assembly GCA_905210545.1). GTDB lineage: Bacteria > Bacillota > Clostridia > Christensenellales > Borkfalkiaceae > UBA1259. The sequence goes on from CAJLXC010000031.1 coordinate 17,623, forward strand.
TACCCCGCGTTCGTAAAGGTTTCGCCCACGCACGGCGTCGCCTGTTACAGATATACCGATAAATCCGAAGCGGAAGAATAAAATATGGCAAAAATAAAAAAACAACCGATCGAAACGGAACAAACCGTTTCCGAAAAGGTCGAACTGACCGAATTCTCCGAAGAAACGATAAATCTTTTTTCGGGAACGCCCGACGAAGACTCGGAATTTTCCGAAGAACGCGCGGAGCTTGACAGGGCGATAGACGAGGGCGATTATCTTTTAAAGGTAAAGCACCTTAAAAAATACTTCCCCGTGGCTACCGACTTTTTCGGCAAGCCCACGCAGTTCGTAAAAGCGGTAGACGACGTTACGTTCGGCGTTAAAAAAGGCTGTACCGTCGGTATAGTCGGAGAGTCCGGCTGCGGAAAAACCACTATGGGCAGGACTGTTTTAAGACTGCATTCCGTAACCGACGGAGAAGTGCTGTTCGACGGCAAGGATCTCGGAAAAATGAAAAATTCCGAGCTTCGTAAAATCCGTCCCAGAATACAGATGATATTTCAGGATCCGTATTCGAGCCTTTCTCCCAGACTTCGCGTAGGCGAAATAATCGGAGAAGCGGTAGCGGAACATAAAATCGTTCCTAAATCGGAGCTTAAAGACTACGTTCTCGAAATAATGAAAAAGTGCGGGCTTCAGGTTCAGTATTACGAACGCTATCCCCACGAATTTTCCGGCGGACAAAGACAAAGAATATGTATAGCGCGGGCTTTGGCGTTAAAGCCGGAACTCGTAATTTGCGACGAGCCCGTTTCCGCGCTGGACGTTTCCATTCAGGCGCAGATAATAAATTTGCTTAAAGAGCTGCAAACTAAAGACGGGCTTGCTTATATCTTTATTTCGCACGATCTTTCCGTCGTGGAACATATAAGCGACGAAGTAGGCGTTATGTATCTCGGTTCTATGGTGGAATACGGCGCGAAAGAGGATATTTTCGCAAATCCCATGCACCCGTACACGCAGGCGTTGTTTTCCGCCGTGCCCGTACCCGATCCTGACGTGAAAAACAACAGGATTATCTTAAAAGGCGATATACCGTCTCCCGCAAATCCGCCGTCCGGCTGTAAATTCCACACCCGCTGCGGCAAATGCATGGAAATATGCAAGGTGAAAGCGCCCGTGTTCAAAGAGTATTCCAAAGGACACAGGGTTGCGTGCCACCTTTACGACCAAGGCGAAGAAAATTAACGATTACGATTTACGAAAACGAAGGTTGATATGAACAGAATAAAGAAAAAAATATTATTGTGCGCGATAAGCGCGTTGATGTGCGCTTCGTTCGCGTTGACGCCCGTTTTTTCCGTAATAAATTCATACGGCGACAAAAAAAATCAGGGAAGCTCCCCTTCCGTTTCTTCGGAACTCTCTTTGACGGAAGTAAACAATCTGCAGCTTGCGGATACTTCTTCCGCGTTTAAAGCCGATTATAAAAACGGAACGGCGCAGAGCGGCGTCGTCGGCGAGCATTACGTGATAGTTACTTTAGAGGGCGACGGAATAATCGATTCGTCCGACGACGTAACCGGTTATATCGGTTCTTCCGCGGCGGAAAAGAAAAAAGAAAAAATCGCCGCCGAGCAGCAGACTTTTCTTAAAAGACTTAAAGCCGCTAAAATCCCGTATGCGTTCAGATACGCTTACGATACCGTGATTAACGCGGTAGCAATAAAAACGGACGTTAAATATCTCGAAAAAATTTCAAAAATCCGCGGCGTAAAAAGCGCGGAGGTTTCCGAGTATTACTACGCCCCCAAGGACGTTGCCGTTACCAACGAAGCCAACGTGTGGGGAACGGGTATTTATAAGGTAGACGGCGTTGCGAGCGGCTACGACGGCAGCGG
>CAJLXC010000032.1 GCA_905210545.1 uncultured Eubacteriales bacterium
GGTCGGGCGATTTCGCCCGACCGCGTTTATTATCCGATTAAAATTCCTGCACTTTAGTATTCATATACGTGGTGAATTTTATTTTGTAGCCGTTCGTTTCCGTTTCCTCCGACTCGTAAACGCATTTCCATTCGGGTTTTTTATCGAGATTTTCGTAAAAAACCTCCGCCTCGCCGTCCGCGTCTACTTTCGTAACGAGAACTTCCGAACAATACGGCAGCATCGTTTTATAAAACATTGCGCCGCCTATGACGAAAACGTCCTCTTTCTCGTATTTTTTAAGCTCCGATTTAAGCTCGTCCATACTGCCGACGACTATGCAATCGTCGCGTTTTTCCCCTTCGGTATACAGCACCACGTTGATTCTGTTTTTAAGCGGTTTTCCGCCGGGAAAGGATTTAAGCGTGTTAGAACCCATAACCACGACCTTGCCGGAAGTCGTTTCGCGGAAAAATTTCATATCGGCAGGCAGCTCGAACAAAAGTCCGTTGCGTTTGCCTATACCCCATTTTTTATCGACGGCAACTATAGCTTTCATTAAATCGCCACCTCGAATTTTTCTTCTAATTTATTAAACTGATAATTTTCCAGCTTAAAATCGTCTACCGTGAATTTATAAAAATCTTTTACGTCAGGATTCATCACGAGTTTAGGCGCGTCGAACTGCGGATTTTCAAGCATCTTTTTTACGACGGGTATATGCCTGTCGTAAATGTGCGCGTCCGCGATGACGTGAACAAGCTCCCCGACTTTTAAACCCGAAACCTGTGCGAGCATCATTAAAAGCACCGAATACTGAACCACGTTCCAGTTGTTGGCGACGGCTACGTCGTTGCTTCTCTGATTGAGTATTCCGTTAAGCGTATCGCCCGACACGTTGAACGTCATAGAATACGCGCAGGGATAAAGATGCATTTCGTGAAGATCCGCAAAAGTATAAATATTAGTCATTATTCTGCGCGAATGCGGGTTGTTTTTAAGATCGTAAAGCACCCTGTCGACCTGATCGAATTCTCCTTCCGGATAAACGTGCTTAACGCCGAGCTGATAGCCGTATGCCTTGCCTATAGAACCCGTTTCGTCCGCCCAGCTGTCCCAGATATGAGAGTTTAAATCGTGAACGTTGTTGGACTTTTTTTGCCATATCCAAAGAATTTCGTCCACGGCGGACTTGAATGCCGTGCGGCGAAGCGTGAGAATGGGGAATTCTTTTCTTAAATCGTATCTGTTGACTATACAGAATTTTTTTACCGTGTGCGCGGGCGTTCCGTCAAGCCACTTAGGTCTTACGGGATAATCCGTGTCCCACACGCCGTTTTCTATTATGTCGTTGCAGTTTTCTATAAAAATTTTATCAGCCAGACTCATGTTTTACCGCCTTGGTGTTTATTTTTTATAAATCGTTTTTATATCGTCTTCGATCTTTTCCGAAAATCCGTCGGAAATCAGAACGCGTCTTTCGTCTGTTTTTTCCATCTGTTCGCTATAAATTTCAAAACAATCCGCTTGGGAACGAGCTTCATCAGAAAATAAAGAAAACGATTGAAAAATCCCGGAATGCACTTTATTTTGTTTTTGTCGGAAGCCTTGACGCTTTTTTTCGCCACGTAATCGGGAGTCTTTGCGGAAAGCTTGCCCCACAAGCCTTGTCCTTTTATGTCCGCACACACGTCAGGTCTTGTATACACGCCGCCGGGCAGAACCGCCGTCACGTTTACGCCGTCTTTTATCAGCTCGTAATGCAGCGCGGTAAAAAAATTCGTAAGCATCGCTTTCGTTGCGGAATACACCGCGAAATACGGCATAGGAGACGCGCCCGACATACTGCTTATCGTTATAACCCGCGCTTTACCCTCCGCCTTTCTTTTAAGCAAAGCGTGCGTCAAATAAAGAGTCGCTTCCGCATTGACGCGTATCTGAAACAACAGCTTTTCGGGCGTGTAGTCGAGAAACGCTTTCTGAATATCGACCCCCGCGACGTTTATCACGCCGGAAAAACGTATTCCCTTTTCGTCCGCATAGAAAAGCATAGCGTTTATCGAATTTATATCCGTAAGATCCGCCGCGAAAGACTCGCAACGCGCGCCGTATTTTTTTTCGAGTTCTTCTTTAAGAGCCGCCAGTTTTTCTTCGCTCCTGCCGGTTAAAAACAATTTGTCGCCGCGCTCCGCGAACAACCGACAAAAAGCTTTGCCTATTCCGCCCGTTGAGCCGCTTATGAAAACGAACCCGCCGCCGAACCCGATTTTTTTCATTTTGCCGAGCCGTGCGTGACGAGCTTGCCCGTTACGCCCTCTATCATACCCAGCTTGCCCGAAAGAGCGTTTAAAGTTTCCTGCGGGGCGTCTAAAACAACGCTTATCACGTTCACCTTTTTTTCTCTGTAAGGTAAACCCATTCTGCCTATGATATAATCGCGGAAGTCGTGCAGAACGGCGTTTACGTGTTCCGCCGCGTCGTAATCTGAAACGACCATTGCAACGACGCCTATTTTATTCTCGGTCATTACGCGCCTCGTCGGTTTTTTTATTATGATACCACACTTCCGTTAATTTAGCAATCAAAACAAAAAAAATTTCGCCGCGCAAAGAGAAAGTTTTTGGGCTTTATCGCTCGAGCCGCCCTTCCTTTACCGCCGCTTTAAGCTTTTCTACGGCTTTCTTTTCTATTCTCGAAATATACGAGCGGGAAATGCGCAGAAATTTGGCAACCTCTCTCTGCGCGTAGTTTTTGTCCCCTTTAAGACCGTATCTTAAACACAGTACGGTATACTCGCGTTCGGTAAGCTCGTTTTTTATAAACTGCAAAAACTTCTCGCGCTCTATACCCTTATCCACTTCTTTAAAAACCGAATCTTCTTTTTCGTACAGCAAATCCATAAGCGTCAGTTCGTTGCCGTCCTTGTCGCTGCCTATCGTGTCGGACAGATATACGTCGTTTTTGCGTTTTTTGTTAGAACGGAGCAGCATAAGAATTTCGTTCTCTATACAGCGCGCGGCAAAGGTCGCAAGCACCGTGCCTTTATCGTCTTTATAAGTGTTTACCGCCTTTATAAGCCCTATTGACCCCACGGAAATAAGATCGTCCGTTTCGGCTGCGCCGTTATACTTTTTTACCACGTGCGCCACGAGCCGCATATTGTGCGTGATAAGCTTGTCGCGGGCTTCTTTGCTGCCGGCTTTCATTTCCGCGATAGCCTGCCGCTCTTCTTCCTGAGAAAGAGGCTTCGGGAACGAACTGCCCGACAAAACCGTTCCGGCAAAAAACGTAAGCTTTCCCAAAAGATAAAATAATGCGTCCAGAAACATATAAATTACTTCCTTTATAGTCGATTTATATAATTTATGAACGGAAATCCCGCGCTATCACTTACGGCACGTCCTTTTTTTCCGTTTTTGCCGTCTTAAACCTATTGACATTTTTGATTTTCGGTATATCATATACGCGGCGTTTGGGAAAATAACGAAAAGGAGGTAATCGAAAATAACGCGTTTTTATATATCGGCAATAAACCCGTTTTACGGAAGGCTGACCGAAAGAGAACAAAAAACCGTGCGCGTAGATACCTTCTTTTAAAAGGCAGGTACTGATATGAACGGTATAGTCGAATTTTTTTCCGAATACGGATGGATCGCGCTTGCGGTAACCGTTATTTCCGCCGCGGCGGAAGTCCTTTTGAATTTTATCGCAAAAGACAAGCTCTCGCGCGGAGTGAAAGACGTGATACCGACAATCTCTGCGATTATTCTCGAAACAACCGCGGATATGCTTTTCGTAAAAAAAGCGTTCGTTTTCGACGCGAACGCCGTTTACACGGGAATTATCTGCGGCTCGCTCGCAACAGCCGTTGCGGCGTTCGTCGTAAAAATCGCGGAAGGCAGAGTAACGACGAAGGACGTGACGGACTTCGTTGCGGAGCTTATAGAAGGCTTTATCGACGGCGAAAGAAAAGCGGAGATAGCCGAAGCCATCGTTTCCGCCGCGAAAACGCAGGACGAAGAAGCTCTTGCCGAAACCGTAGAACGACTGCTGACAAGCAGGTCTTCTGCGATAATTTCGGAAAAAGACGCGAAAGAAATCGCCCGAAGCGTGGCGGCGCTTGTTAAAAATTCAAACACAATCGAATAACGGAAAGAACGGGGGCGCGATTAGCCCCCGTTCTTTCCGTATAATTTTCATTTTTAATAAAATACTAATTTTTATGAATTATAAAGGTTCTTATCAGAAAAATCTCGATACGCTGAAAAAGCTTCTAAAATCGGACGACGTTTGTTTTTTAAGCGTTAAAGCGGGCGAATCGGACGCCACCTTGATTTTCGCGAACGACCTCGTGGACAAACGCTCTCTCGGCGAGCTTGTCGTTTCCCCGCTTAAAGACCTTTGCGGCAAACCCGACGAGGAGCGGATATTAAACGCGATTTTAAGCCCCGACAAAAAGAAAGCCGACGATATTAAGGACGTGGCTTTTCAGATAGCCTCGGGCAGCGCGGCGCTTATCGTGGACGGAACAAGCCGCGCGTTTACGCTGGGACTTACCAAATTCGAAAAGCGGTCTATCGCCGAGCCGCCCACTTCTACCGTAATTAAAGGTCCGAGAGAAGGGTTTGTGGAAAGTCTGCCCGTGAACATAAGCCTTTTGAGGAGAAAATTAAAAACGCCAGAGCTTATCGTGGAAGAGCTTAAAGCGGGCAAATATTCGCAAACGCAGATTTCGCTTTGCTATATAAACGGAATAGCCGACAAAAAGCTCGTTAAAGAAATAAAAGAAAAAATAACGGGTATCGATATAGACGCGATACTCGACTCTTCTTACGTCGCGAAATTTCTCGGCGGGCATAAGACTTCCGTCTTTAAACAAGTCGGAAACACCGAAAAACCCGATATTTTAGCGGCGAGAATATTAGAAGGGCGCGTGGCTGTTCTCGTTGACGGCTCGCCCATCGCTCTCACCGTGCCTTACCTTTTAATAGAAGATTTTCAAAGTCCCGGCGACTATTACAGTTCTTCTTATTCGGCGACTCTCGCGCGGCTGATACGGCTTTTTGCGGTGTGTATTTCTATACTTCTGCCCGCGTTTTTCGTTGCGGCGGAACTTTTTCACCTGCAACTCATTCCCCTTTCGTTTCTGCTCACTATCGTAAACAGCATAAAAGGAATACCGCTTTCGCCTTCTTACGAAATGTTCTTTACGCTGCTTATATTCGAAATACTGAACGAAGCCAGCGTGAGAATGCCCAAATACGTGGGAATGGTCGTTTCTATCGTCGGCGGTCTGGTTCTCGGCGAAACGGCGGTTACCGCCGGAATCATTTCCGCGCCCGCGCTTATGATTATAGCCCTTTCCGGAATCTGCCTTTACACCGTGCCGGAACTCGAACAGTCTTTTTCCGTGATACGGCTTTTATTCCTCGTTATAGGCGGTGCTTTCGGAGGGTACGGACTTATTTTGCTTTCCGCGGCGTTTCTTATTTATATCACGTCGTTCGAAAACTTTTCCACCCCGCTCGCCGCGCCGTTTTCGCCGCTTATCGTAAAAGACCTTAAAGACGGTATATACAAAGGTTTTTTCGCGGAGCAGAACATGCGCCCGCTGTCCATTAAAAACGCCAACGAAATACGCCTTAAAAAGGAGGACGAAAAATGATAAAACCCGCTTTGAAAACGCGGCAGATATGCTTGTTTTTTATAACTTTTACGCCCGCGATAAAATTTTTTATGATGCCGAGCGTCATCGCCGTCGTTGCCGCGCGCGACGAATGGATTTGTTGTGCGATTAACGTTCTGCTCGATTTTTTCACGCTTGCCGTTACGGTTACGGCGTGCAAACGTTCCCGAACCGATTTTTTCGGGCTGTGCGAAAGCTCGTTCGGAAAGGTCGGCTCGAAAATAATTTACGCGTTCTACGCGGCGTATCTGCTTATGAAAGCTTACGTGCCGATATCCGAGCAGCGCGATTACGTGGAGCTTACTCTTTACGTAACCTTGCCGTCCATTCTTAATTTTATGCCGTTTATGCTGCTCGCTTTTTACTTTGCACAGAAAAAATTGAGAATAATCGGCAGAATTTCCGACGTGGTGTGGCTGCTTGCGGTTTCGGCTTACGTTCTGATGTTCACGATAGCGTTGCCGAGCGTTAAATTCGAAATGTTGCTGCCCATAGGTACTACCCCTGCAGGACGTATAGCCAAAGGCACGTTTTATTCGCTGAACTGGTTTGGCGACGCGGCTTATTTTCTCTTTTTTATCGGAAATTACGAACACAAAAAAGGAGACACCGCAAAAATCCTCGTTTCGTATCTCATCGCCGCCATATCCGTTCTTGTTTTCGTAATAATTTTTTACGGTTCGTTTTCTTCTATAGCGTTCCGTCAGCGGTACGCGCTTACCGAAATGTCCAAGTATTCGACCGTGATAAACAACATGGGGCGATTCGATTACTTCGCGATTTTCTTTCTGCTTTTGTCCGCGGCGTTATCCGCCGCCATGCCCTTATATTTTGCAAGCAGACTGTTAAACAGAATCGTCCCGATAAGAAAAAAACATCTCGTTTCCGCGATTATGTTTGCGGTTTACAGCGCCGCGCTCATCGGACTTAAAGAATACAAAGCGAGTACGGAAGAATTTATGAAAAGTTTCGGCGGGTACGTTTTCGTTTTCTTCGGAAACGTTTTTCCGCTCGTCGTTTCCGCGCTTTCGGTTAAAGAATTAAAACGCAAGGAGCTGAAATTAAATGAAATACGTTAAAACCAAACTCATTATCGCGGCGTTGTTTTTCGTTTTCGTGTTTTTCTTTTCTAACGACTTCGGTCTTATCGATATAGAAAAAACCGCGATTATAACGGCAATCGCCATAGACTCCGCCGAGGACGGCTACGAAGCCACCGCACAGATAGCAGTTCCCGAAGCCACCGACAAAAACTCCGAAAACAAAAAAGCGCAGATTTCGGGTACGGGCGGCACCATAGGCGCGGCGATAAAAGATATCGGCGACAAATCGGGGTGGTTTCCTAACCTGCAGTTTTGCAACGTTCTTATCATAGGCGAAGAACTTACGCACAGCAACGTATTTAAAGTCCTCGATTATTTTTCCAAAACGTTAAGAGTTCAGGATTCCGCGCTGGTCGTTACGACCGATAAAAAAGGGAAAGAGCTTTTAGAAGTTTCCACCCCGCTCGACAACATCTCTTCTTTCGCGCTGCAAAAAATACTTCTTAAAAACCCCGGCTTTGACAGCGACGTTGCGGAAACGGATATAAAAAACTTCTGCATAGATTATTATTCGGAAAGCCGCTCTTCTTATATGCCGCTCGTAAAGCTCAATAAGCAGGAAACGGCAGCCACGCCCGACACCGGCTCGGGCAGCGGGAGCGGCGGAGGTTCTTCCGGAGGTTCGGGCGGTTCGTCTTCGGGCGGCGGCGCGGGGTCGGGCGGAACAAACTCGGACGGCAGCACGCTTTTTAACGCACGTTCTACCGCGTTGTTTTACGAAGGGGTTAAGGCGGGCGAGCTGAACGAAAAAGAAACGCTCGCGCTGAGCGCGCTTACGGACACGTTTAAAGGCACGACGATAGAACTTAAGGACGTGACGACGAACGGCGAAACGAAAAACTTTCTCATAACCGTTTTCAGGTGCAACCCCAAAATAATCGTGGACGCGAACGAAGAAAGCCTTAACGTAAAAATCGATCTCGACGTATACTGTAGAATAGTCGATCAGAACGCGGAAAAATCCGACGTGACCTATTCTAAAAACGTGCCGCTTCCCGACGCGGTCAAAGAAAAAGCCACCGAGTTTTTTACGACGCATATAAACAAACTTATAGAAGCGGAAAAAACCTCAGGTTGTGATTTTTTGTTTTTGAAGCGCAAGCTCTTTCAGCGACGTTATAAACACTATGCGAGATATAAAGACAACTTTTTTTCAGTTATGAAACACGAAATAAACGTTTCCGTTTCGGGACAAAAATAAAAAGCCGCGTTTTATAATTTTTCGCCCCGCCGCGGTTAATTTTCGTGATAAAAAAGCTCCTGTCTGCCGCAGAATCGCGGCAGACGGGAGCTTGAATTTTGTAACACCGGATAACGCAAAATATAACGAAATAACCAACGGCGTTATCGCATTCGTCAGAAAAACTATAAAAACAAGCTTTCCTTGCGCGAAATATGCGAAGCCGTAGGATATTCCCCCACGTATTGCGACGGAGTATTCAAAAAGGACACCGACAGCTCCATCATAGACTTTCTGCTCGAAACGCGCGTTTCCAAAGCGAAAGAGCTTCTTATCGAAAACACTTTTTCTCTCACCGAAATCGCGGAAAAAACCGGCTTTTCCGATTACAACTACTTTTCGAGATTATTTAAAAAGCGCACGGGCGTATCTCCCGTGCGCTTCAGAAAAAAATTCAATTCTTAAACGGCGAAGAAAAAAGCAAACGCTGAGGCGTTTGCTTTTTCTCTTTAATTCGCATTATGCTTTTTCGGGTTCGGGATAATCGACTCCGAACGTTTCCGCGGAAGCTTCTTTTATGACCACAGGCTCTATCGGTCTGTCCGCGTAACCCGTTTTAACTCCCGCGATATAATCTACGGTATCCATGCCCTCGGTTACCTTTCCGAAAGCGGCGTATTGCCCGTCCAAATGCGGCGCGTCTTCGTGCATAATGAAAAACTGCGAGCCAGCCGAATCGGGAAACATAGATCTTGCCATAGATATAACGCCCCTTTCGTGCTTTAATTTGTTGTCGAAACCGTTAGAACGGAATTCGCCTTTGACAGAATATCCGGGGCCGCCCGTTCCCGTGCCTTCGGGACAACCGCCCTGAATCATAAACCCGGGAATTATTCTGTGAAACGTAAGCCCGTTGTAAAAACCTTTTTTTACGAGCGACAAAAAGTTGTTGACCGTATTTGGCGCAACCTTTGGATAAAGCTCGCATTTTATCGTTTTTCCGTCTTGCATCGTAAAGGTCACTACGGGATTTTTTTCGGACATAATCGTTCTCCTTATTCGTTATTATTATATGTTTTAACTTTGCTCGCCGTTTTCGCCGAGTATTCTTGCCAAAAACTCTTTGGTTCTCGGCATTTCGGGAGCGTTGAAAATCTTTTCAGGATTACCGTCTTCTACTATTACGCCGCCGTCCATAAATATAACCCTGCTCGAAACGTCTTTCGCAAAAGACATTTCGTGCGTTACGACTATCATCGTAAGTCCGCTTTTTGCGAGATCGCGCATAACGGAAAGAACTTCGCCCACCATTTCGGGATCGAGCGCGGAAGTCGGCTCGTCGAAAAGCACTACTTCGGGATTCATGGAAAGCGCTCTCGCGATAGCTATTCTCTGCTTTTGCCCGCCCGATAACTGCGAGGGTTTTGCGTTGATATACGCGCCCATACCGACCTTTTGCAAATATTCCTTGGCTATAGCGGTCGCTTCGTCTTTTTTCCTGCCGAGCACTATCGTCTGCGGTTTTACGCAGTTATTGAGCGCGGTCATATTATTGAACAGATTGAACGACTGAAAAACCATTCCGACCTTCGCGCGGTATTCCGTGAGTTTTACGGATTTATCCGTGATATCCGTGCCGTGATAAAGAATTTTACCGCCGCCCGGCTCTTCTAAGAGGTTGATGCAACGAAGCATAGTGCTTTTGCCGCTGCCCGACGGACCTATTACCGAAATAACGTCGCCGCGGTGAACGTCGAAAGAAATATCCTTTAACACTTCGTGATCGCCGAATGATTTTTGAAGATTCACGATGCTTAAAACGTTTTCCATATCAGTTCTCCTTTATATGAATCTCGGCTTCCGGATCCGACTGCGAACCAAACACGGTGTAATTTTTGTTGCCGTCCATCTTCTTTTCGAGAATTCTTAAAAGACGGGTAACCGTGAAAGTAAGAATAAAGTATATCACGGCGCATATCAGATATGCGGGAATAAACTGGAAATACGAACCGCCCGCGCTTTTAGCCATAAACATAAGCTCTGTTATGGAAATTACGGACAAAATAGAACTGTCTTTGATGTTCACGACGAATTCGTTACCGATAGAAGGCATTATGTTTCTCACCGCCTGAGGCAAAACAACGTGGAACATCGTCTGAAAATGAGTCATTCCTATCGCCTGCGAACCTTCGAACTGACCTTTATCGATGGAAATTATTCCGCCACGGACGATTTCCGCCATATACGCGCCGGTATTTAAGGATATGATTATAAACGCCGATAAAAGCGGCTTATCCATTTTAGATAAAAATCCGTAATGAAGAAGAAGTGCCTGCACGAGCATCGGCGTACCCCTTATTATCTCAACGTAAGCGGAAAGAATAAAATTTACAACTTTCATTGCGGCTTTCTGAAAACCGTTTGCGCTTGTCTTTACGGGTATGGTGCGCACGATTGCTACGCCTATACCGATTATGAAACCGATAAGCGTGCCGACAATCGACATAATAAGCGTGTAGCCCGTTCCTTTAAGGAACAATGCCCAGTACTCTCCGAGCAATTTAATTATCCAGTCAAACGTACTCATTCTTAATTTCTCTTTTTATCGTTTTATCAGCTTTCCTGCGAAACGGGTTGACGGGAAATCGCCGCCGCCATAAGGGCTTCTTTATCGTCGGTGGAAAGCTTTGCTATGGTTGCGTTTACCTTTTCGGTAAGAGAGCTGCCTTTTCTCAATCCTACCGCGATAGAAGCTTCTGCAGGATCGTAGGTAAAGCCCTTTCCTTCGCCGAACTCGATATAAGTAAAGTTGGAGTCGGCAGCGGCAGCGCCTTTTCCGCCCGGTCTTTCGCACACGTAACCGTCAATCGTTCCCGATCTGAGCGCAGTAGTCAGCGCAGCGAAGTTTTCGAGCGCGTTTTGTTTGTTTACGCCCTGAATCTGATCTATTACGTCGTAGTGGAACGTGTTAAGCTGACCCGTGATTCTCGCTCCCGAAAAATCGGAAATCTGCGTAGCGTTTGCGTATTTACCGTCTTTTCTCACGACCATAACGAGATTACTGTCAAGGTATGTATCGGAAAAATCTATAGACAGCCTTCTGTCGTCCGTCGGGCTCATACCAGCAATAACGAGGTCGATGCTTTTTGCGTTGAGCGCAGGAATAAGTCCGTCCCATTCGAGAGGTTTGATTTCAAGCGTTACGCCGAGATCTTCCGCGATTTTTTTCGCAATCTGAACGTCGTATCCGTCCGCATACATTCCGTCTGCTATTTTAACGGTATATTCGTTGGCTGAAGTCTGAGACCAGTTATAAGGCGCGTAAGCGCATTCCATTCCGACGACTATTTTGCCGGCGGCTTTTACGTCGTCGTAATCTTTTGCGCCGACGGCAGAAGAGCCGCAAGCGGCAAGCGAGAACAGAGCCGTTACCGCCATCAAGGCGGCTGCCATAACTGTAAATAACCTTTTCATTTTTTGTTTTCTCCTTTCTTTATAAAATTTTTTTACAAAAAAAATCGCGATACTATCAAATATCGCGACTTAAAGGATCCATCTGTCTTAATATTCAATAGCTCAACGCGGAATTTCTTCCGCGACAGTTACAAGACTATTAACCTTGCACCCAGACAAGAATTTTTCGGGATAAAATTCTCTCTTCGGCGTCCTCTCCTTTACCGCGTCGGCTAAATCCCTGCCGACGTTTATCATATCGGACGCGCCTCTATTTGATTTTTTCTTCAATATACACTATTTTTTTCGTTATGTCAACGGTTTTTACGTCTTTTTTCGTAAATTTATAATTTTTTTCAGAAATTGCCGTCGCGACCGTCGTCGACGTTGATTTTAGAAGTTAATACACCCACTTCGTATTCGTATTGTTCTTTAGAAAGAATTCCCCTTTCGTAAAACAATTTTATCGTTTTCAATTGCTCGCTTTGCAAATCTTTGTTGGTATATCTTTTTTCTTTCATTTCTGTTTCCTCAGCCATATTCCGTTCTTTTCCGCTACATTCTACAACAGAATTGTTTTTATTGCAACCATTATAAACGGGTTTTTCGATAAAAGCCCGTAATTAACGACAAAAAAACGCTTGACATAAAAGTTTATTCGTGATATCTTTTAATCGCAGACAAAATTTCGTCTGTCTTAAGGGAGTAACGTGCACAAAATTATTGTGTAGCAAGTCAACAATCCCGTCTTGACCGTTCAGGTCGCACTGGCTTGCTTTGAAACGCGAGACTTGAGCATAACTCTTGCTATGCGAAGGTCGGGTATTTCGTAATTTTCAGCCTCGCATACGTGTGCGAGGCTTTTTTTACGTCAATAATACTCGCGAACGCAAAAAACTAAAGGAGCGTTATATTTAAATGGAAAAACCGAATAAAGTCGAAACGATTAAGAAAGAAAAACTCTGTTCTCTTCTCGCAACAGATCCCGAAAAGGGACTTACCGAACGAGAAGCGCAAAAACGGCTTGAAGAAAACGGCAAAAACAAAATTGCCGAAAAACCAAAAGAACCCTGGTATAAAATCTTTTTTTCGCAGTTTAACGACGCGATGATATTCGTTTTGTTCGCCGCGATTCTCCTTACCGCGGCGGTATCGCTTTACGAAACGATAAAATGGATAAGGCAAGGCAACGCTTTCGACTTTTTTAAGGTCGGCGACTGGCCGGACGTTATCATAATAACGATTGTGGTTATTCTCAACGCAATAATAGGCACGGTACAGGAAATGAAAGCGCAATCTTCTTTAGACGCGCTTAAAAAACTGTCAGGTCCCGAATCCACGGTTATCCGCGACGGCAAACGCCGCAAAATCAAGTCGGAGGATCTCGTTTACGGTGATATAGTAATTCTCGAAGAAGGCGACACTATCGGCGCGGATCTGCGCCTTCTGGAATCCTATAATCTAAAAACCGACGAATCGAGTCTTACCGGCGAATCCGTGCAGGCAGAAAAGGACGCGGGCGTAACTTTTTCGGAAAGCGTGAGCGTTGCCGACAGAACCAACTGCGCGTATATGTCCACCCCCGTTACTTACGGAAGAGGTTCGGGCGTGGTCGTAGGAATCGGAATGGAAACCGAAATAGGAAAAATCGCTTCTGCCCTCAGCGAAGAAAAAGAAGAACTTACTCCCCTGCAAAAAGTGCTTGCAAAACTGTCTAAAACGCTCGGCATCATCACGCTCGCGATAGTTGCCGCAGTGCTTGTAGCGGATATAGCGTGGATTTTTGCCGACGGAAAGGGTTCTGTTGCGGAAGCATATATAGAAACGCTGCTCTCCGCGATTTCGCTTGCGGTTGCAGCCATTCCGGAAGGATTGCCCGCCGTCGTCACGATAGTGCTTGCGCTCGGCGTGCAGAAAATGGTAAAAGCCAACACGATAGTCAGAAAGCTTCCTTCGGTAGAAACGCTCGGCGCGGTGTCGGTCGTATGTTCGGACAAAACGGGTACTCTCACGCAGAACAAAATGACCGTAGTAGAAGCTTACGCAAACGACGAAATTTTCGCAAAAAAAGATTTCGCGACGGCAAGAAGCGCGGAACTTAAGCTTCTGGCAAAAGGAATGTGTCTGTGCAGCAACGCGACCGTTGACGAAGGCGTTTACGGCGATCCTACGGAAATCGCGCTCGTCAATTTCGCGGGAGATTTCGGAATGAAAAAAGCCGCGCTGGAAAGCGATTCTCCGCGAACGGACGAGCTGCCGTTTGACAGCGTTCGCAAAATGATGACCACGATACACTCCGAAAACGGCAAATCGACGGGCTTTACCAAAGGCGCGATAGATTCTGTCTTGTCGAGATGCTCGCATATTATCGCAAACGGAAAAAGACGCGCGCTCACAGAAGAAGATGTTGCCCGTATTTACAAGGCTAACGCGGATTTTTCCGACAGGGCGTTGCGAGTTCTCGCGTTAGCGGTCAAGGATACCCCCGTCCCCGACGAAAACGATCTGACGTTTGTAGGTTTAACCGCAATGGTAGACCCTGCCAGACCAGAAGCGAAAGGCGCGGTCGCCAAATTCAAACGCGCGGGAATTGTGACCGTTATGATTACGGGCGACCATAAAGACACCGCGTTTGCGATTGCAAAAGAACTCGGAATCTGCGAAGAAAAATCGCAGTGCAGAACGGGCGCGGAAGTAGACGCGATGAGCGACGAAACGCTTTCCGACGCCTGCAAAACCGTGAGAGTTTTCGCGCGCGTTTCGCCCGAAAACAAGGTTCGCATAGTAAAAGCTTTCAAGGCGAACGGCAATATCTGCGCAATGACGGGCGACGGCGTGAACGACGCCCCGAGCCTTAAAGCCGCGGACATAGGAATCGCGATGGGAATCACCGGTACGGACGTTGCCAAAGGGGCGGCGGATATGGTTCTCACCGACGACAACTTCGCTTCTATAGAAAAAGCGGTAGAAGAAGGGCGCGGCATTTTCGCAAACATCAAAAAAACAATTTACTTTCTTATATCGAGCAATATTGCAGAAGTTCTGGCGATGTTTCTTATTATCTGCATAGGGCTGCCCACTCCCCTTATCGCCATTCACCTGTTGTGGATAAATCTTATCACCGACAGTCTGCCCGCAATCGCGCTCGGTATGGATAAAACGAGCAAAGACGTTCTCGACGAAAAACCGCGCAACCCCGAAGAAAGCATTTTCGCGCACGGCGGTATGCGGCTTATAATAGCGCGCGGCGCAATACTTACCGTCTCCGTTCTCATCGCCTATTTTGCGGCGTTCGCTTTCAACGGCGCATACTCGTTTTCCGCGATAAAAGCGCTTTCGGAATCCAATCCGAACGTTTTGCATCAGGCGCAGACTATGGCTTTCACAACGCTCGCGTTCGGAGAACTCTTTCATATGTTTGCCATGCGGAACACGGAAAAATCTGCTTTCTCGGTATTCGCGAGCGGCAACGTTATGATGTTTGCGGCGTTCTTCGTCGGAATCGCGCTACAGTTTGCTGTGATCGAAATCCCCGCGCTGCAAATGATATTCAATACCGCAAATCTTTCCGGTTACGAATGGCTGATTACCGCGATATGCTCGCTGTTGCCGCTATTATGGCAGGAAATAATCGCCGCCGTCAAAGCCTTAAAAAGGTGCAAACGCAACGCGTAAAATTTTTCAAGCAGGCGCGAATAAATCGCGCCTGCTTGAAGCATCTCTTACTAAAAAACCTGCAATCCGCAGGTTTTTTTTTCGCTTTCTGCAAAGCTACGTAACTACATTTTTTTTGCGTTGAGATATTTAAGCCGCGTCGCTTCGCCGCCTCTTAAATGCCGTTCTGCAAGGTTTACGTTCAACGCTTTTTTCACTTTTTTATGCAATACGGAATCGATAAACGCGAGCCGTTCGGTAACGTCTTTATGTACGGTCGTTTACTAATAGAACGCTCTCGTCAAGTCCTAATTCCCCGAATAATTTAAGGTAAATATCAACGTTTCCGTCTTTATCCACTTCGATTTTCTGCACTATCTTTTTAAGTTGAGAATTCGTCATCTGCGACACGTCGGCAACGTCTTCTATTTCTTTGAACGTCTTTGTTAAAATGCTTTCGAGTTGGTCGCGCTTTGTTATCTGATATCCCGCCAAAACCCAAACTTTTCAATCGCTTTCAGATTGTAATACATTTTGGCAGGCAGTATCTTTTCGATATAAACCTTATCGGTATCTTCTGTCCCGTTCAGAAGCTCTGCTTCATCTTTATAATAAATACTTGCAAGACTTGTAACGCCGGCAGGCAATAAAAGCGTTGCCATCATTTCGGGCGTATACTCTGAAACATATTTCAGCACTTCGGGACGTGTACCAACAAAAGTCATCGTTCCACGAAAAATATCAATCAGTTGACAAACCTCGTCAAGACGACATTTACGAATGAATCTGCCGACTTTGGTTACACGAGAATCGTGGTCAACGGTAACCTGCAAACCCTTATCGGCATCAACTACCATCGAACGGAATTTGAATATTCTGAAATGTTTTCCGTATTGCGTAACCCGCTCTTGCCGATAAAACACCGGACCTTTGCTGTCGATTTTTATCGCAATCGCAAGAATCAGAAACAGCGGCGATAATACAATCAACATTAAAGCTGAAACGAAAATATCGAAAACGCGCTTCCAGAACAACGAAAAATTCTTTTTACGCAAAATATCGTAATATTCCCGTACTTCGTCCGTCTGCATTTCAGGCGGTAGCTTTTCCCATTTGCAAATCAGCATCAGATGTTCTCCCGCAGAATATCCACGAAATTATCGATTACATATTGTACCTGTTCCTCAGTCAAACAAGTATGCAACGGCAACGTAATTTCGTGCGCAAAATGGTTATAGGCATTCGGATAATCCTTAATATCGAATCCGAGTTCCTCATATGCTGTGTGCATAGGAAGCGGCTTATAATGCACGTTGCAAGCAATTTCACGTTCCGCCATTTTCGTAATGATTTCGCTGCGCTGTTCGTACGTAATGTTCGGTATTTCCGTTATATACAAATGTCCCGAAGATTCGTGTTCACTTGTATAATGCGGCAACACCTTTACTCCGAGCGGCTTCAACGCCGCGTCATAACGCTCGATAATTCTTCTGCGCCGTTTTAACATTCCTGGGTATCTCTCAAATTGCTTCAACCCGATTGCCGCAACGACGTCCGTCATATTACACTTATACCATGTGCCGACAATATCATATTCCCACGCACCAAGCTTTGTTTTTGCAAGCGCGTCTTTTGATTGACCATGCAAACTCAAAAGTTGCAATTTATGATAAATGTCTTCATCGCTGATTCCGTCAATCGTTTTCCAAGTAAGCGCGCCGCCTTCCGCCGTGGTAAAATTCTTTACGGCGTGAAAACTGAAACTCGAAAAATCGGCGATTGAACCGACCATTTTTCCGCGCCATTTTGCACCGAACGCGTGCGCCGTATCCGCACAAACAGCTATTCTGCCGATTGCTTTCTGAATCTCATTCGACGGCTTGAATAAAGACTTCTTTTTCTCAACGATTTCAAAAATACGGTCGTAATCGCAAGGCACGCCGCCGAGATCTACGGGAATAATCACTTTTGTTTTATCCGTAATCGCCTTTTCAAGTGCGTCGTAGTCCATTTCAAGACTATCTTCTTGCGAATCGATGAGTTTCAACGTTGCGCCGACGTGACAAACAACGGAAGCCGAAGCCGTGTAGGTATACGCAGGGACGATTACTTCATCGCCCGCACCGACGCCGAGAATATGTAACGCCATTTCCGCGCAAGCCGTCTGCGAATTAAGGCATACGCATTTATTTACGCCTATCCATTCGGCAATTTCTTTTTCAAGCTGCTTTGTCCTCGGACCGGTCGTAATCCAACCGGAACGCAAAGCATCTGCTACTTCATTTATTTCAAGCTCGGATATATCCGGAGGAGAAAAAGGTACTCTCATTCGCTATCTTCCTTATCGAGTTTTATTTGCAAAAAAACATAGTTTTTCAAATTGCTTCTGAAAAAAATTACCCCTATAAACGAAAAAGGAGTAAGCAAAAATTCAGGTTTCATTCTTGCTTTTAATCCGTTGTAGTATTTATTAAAATGTTCCATATACTCTTCTAAACTATACGCATCATCTGTTGCATTTCCAAACACCTGTACATGAGTAGGAGATACTTTTCCATGCTGATTGATTGCATAGCCGGTCGCATTTACATCATCAAGAAGAATATTCTTGTAATGTCCTGCATCTTCTGTATTTCCACTTTCATAGCGCTCTTTTTCAAGATAATACCATACCTCAAATGGATCCTCTGCACCACCTGCAAGGTTTTCACGGATATAAGCAAACTGATTGATATGGTCATAAGTATAAGCGGATGCATTAGAGTCATACTGCGCAATCGCCATCAAATAGTCACTGAATTTCAGTTCCGGAAGTACGTTCTCT
>CAJLXC010000033.1 GCA_905210545.1 uncultured Eubacteriales bacterium
GCAACTTTGTGGCAAACCACAATATATAGGCATAAAAATAACCCCATAAACACAATATATTGTGAAAATGGGGTAATGGCAGGGGAGACGCGACTCGAACACGCAACCGGCGGTTTTGGAGACCGCTGCTCTACCAATTGAGCCACTCCCCTAAGAAACAGTAAGATTATATACTAAATTAAAAAAATAGTCAATCAAAATGAGGTTAAAATGACAAAGAAATTTAAGTTGGGCGTTATAGGCGCAGGGTTTATGTCTACGGCGATAATCGGCGGAGCGATTTCTTCCGGCTTTTTGTCGGCAAGCGATATCGCGGTAACAGATAAAAACGAAGAAGCAAAAAACCGAATCGCTAAAAGGGGCGTGTTCGTCACCGATGCGAAAACGGTTTTTAACGAATCGGAATTCGTTCTGTTTGCCGTTAAGCCGCAAAATTTTGCGGAGCTTAAAGCCGATGCGGAAAATTCGCCTTGCAAGAAACTGATTTCCATTATGGCGGGCGTAAAGAAAGAAAAAATCAAAGCGGTGTTCTGCGGGGCAAAGGTTGCGAGATGTATGCCTAATACTCCGTGTTCGGTAGGTTCGGGCGCGGTCGGAATGGATTTATCCGACTACGATGACGAAAAGGACGCGGCTTTCGTAAAGAACTTGTTTTCGTCGTTTGCGAAGGTTGCCGTTCTTGACGAGAGCAAACTTAACGCCGTAACCGGTATAAGCGGCAGCTCTCCCGCGTATTTTTATTTGTTCTTAAAAGGGATTATAGAAGCGGGCGTTAAAAACGGACTCGATTACGAAACCGCAAAGAACTTTGCAACCAACACGATGATAGGCGCGGGCAAAATGGTTCTCGATAATTCCGATAAAAGCCTGGACGAGCTTATAACCGCCGTTTGCAGTAAGGGCGGAACGACTATAGAAGCGATAAACGTATACGAAAACGGCAAGCTCGGCGAACTTACGCAAAACGCGGTAGACGCTTGCGTTAAACGCGCGGAAGAGCTTGAAAACCTTTGATTATGAAGAAAGTGACTTTGTATACCGACGGGGCGTGCAGCGGCAACCCGGGCGACGGAGGCTACGCGGCTATTCTCATTTATAAGGGACTCGAAAAAGAGATTTGCGGCGGAGAAGAGAATACCACCAACAACAGAATGGAGCTTACCGCCGTGATAAAGGGGTTAGAGGCGCTTAAAGAACCGTGCGAGGTAGAAGTTTACAGCGACTCTCAATACGTTATCGGCGCGATGAACGAAGGTTGGCTTGAAAGCTGGCGCAACAACGGGTGGAAGACTGCCGCCAAAAAGGCGGTAAAAAATCCCGACTTGTGGCAACGTTTGTACGAGCTTGTTGCGCGGCATAAAATAACTTTTATAAAGGTTAAAGGTCATTCCGACAACGCTTATAACAATCGTTGCGACGAACTTGCCGTAAAACAATATAAAAAGTCCTGAAAATCGCGTTAAAGCAGGATAACTTTCGCGGACGGTAATATAATATTATTATGGGTAAAACGGGAATCGAACTTTTTAAAGAGATTTTGAATATTATAATAATTTCCCTTTTAGGTTGCGCGGGGATCGTTTTTGCCGTGCTTTACGCGGGGACTTTTTCCGAAGGCTTTTTCGCGGAATATTCGGGAATAATCACCGCGCTTGCGGTCGGCACGATAACGGTGCTTACCGTGCTTACGATAATTTTTTTCAGACTGAACAAGGTGTTTATTTATAAAATTCTCTACATTGTCGTGATACTCGTTTTTTGCGTTCTGCTCCTTTTATATCTTCTTAAGGTTTTCGGATTCTTCGATAAAATAAGGAGCGTGGACGAGTTCAGAAAATATATAGAATCGTTCGGTAATTTCGCAATCGCGATGTTTATACTTCTGCAATTTTTGCAGGTTGTTGTTCTGCCGATTCCCGCGTTCATAACGGTAGGTGCGGGCGTCCTTCTTTTCGGACCTTTCCGCGGCGCGGTGTACAGCTGCATCGGCATAATCGCCGGTTCGCTCGCGGCGTTCTTTATAGGTCGCGTTTTCGGATATAAAGTGGCGAGCTGGCTGGTCGGGAAAGAAGATCTCAAAAAGGGTCTTAATACCGTTAAAGGCAAAGACAGAGTGGTGCTTACTTTTATGTTTTTGTTCCCGTTTTTCCCGGACGACCTGCTGTGTTTCGTCGCGGGGATAACCAATATGAGCGGTTGGTATTTCGTGATTATGATTTTTATAACGAGAGTGATCTCCGTGTTCGTTTCGTCGTATTCGATGAACAACAGCATAATACCGTTCGACACCTGGTGGGGAATACTTTTATGGGTTCTTTTGTTTGCGATAACCGTGTTTTTCACCGTTTTGATTTATAAAAAAGGCGAAAAGATAGAGAGCTTTTTCAGAAAGAAGAAGTCAAACGTAAAAGAATCGAAAAAGCAAGAAAAAATAAAGTAAAACAAGGTTTGATTATGCCTGATAAAATAGTCTGTCAAACATAATACGAAAGAGAAAAGATATAAAAAATGAAAATACTCATAACAAACGACGACGGAATAGAAAGCAACGGAATAATGGCTTTGGCAAAAGCGTTTTCTGTCGGACACGAAGTGCTTGTCGTCGCGCCCGACGGAAACAGATCGGGCGTTTCGCACTCTTTGACTTTAGGTTCGCCCATAAAATTTTTGCAGTACGAGCTGCCGTTTTGCAAGGCGTTTGCAACCTCCGGTTCTCCCGCGGATTGCGTAAAAGCGTCCTTTCATATATTAAAAGATTTTGCTCCGGATGCGGTGCTTTCCGGCATAAACAAGGGTCATAATTTCGGCTCGGACGTTCTGTATTCGGGAACGGTCGCTGCCGCTTTCGAGGCCGCTTTTTTAGGCGTCCGAGCGTTCGCTTTTTCCGCCTTTTCGCACGGCGAAAGCGACTTTGAATCTTATGCGGAATACGCGAAAAAAATCGTCGGCGCGTTGCTTTCGGAGTCGGACGAAAAAAACGTGTGGAACGTTAATTTTCCCGATACGGACAAATCGGTGAGAGGCGTAAGATTTTCCCGACTCGGCAGCTGCATATATAAAGACGAATACGTTCCGACGGGAGACGGCGTTTACGAACTCAGAAGCGAAACGGACGTGTCGGCTAAAGAGAACGCCGATACGGACATCGCGCTCGTGAACGCGGGATTTGTTTCGGTAACTCCGCTCTTATACGACAGAACCGATTTT
Organism: uncultured Eubacteriales bacterium; assembly: GCA_905210545.1. Lineage (GTDB taxonomy): Bacteria > Bacillota > Clostridia > Christensenellales > Borkfalkiaceae > UBA1259. The sequence continues at coordinate 3,208 of CAJLXC010000033.1, forward strand.
AATAAGCTTGCCGATATTCGGAATAAGGAGATACTCTCGTGCATAAGGTGATAATCGCCGGCGGAGGTGCAGCCGGGATGATTGCGGCGATTTTCGCGGCGAAGAACGGAAACGACGTTTTGCTTCTCGAAAAAAACGAAAAGCTCGGCAAGAAAATCTACATAACGGGAAAAGGCAGGTGTAATCTGACGAACGACGTTTCCGCGCGCGAGTTTTTCGATTTCGTCGTAAACAATCCGAAATTTTTATACGGTGCGATAAACGCGTTTCCGCCGCAAGCCGTCAAGGACTTTTTTGAAGAAAACGGATTAAGGCTTAAAACCGAACGCGGAAACAGAGTTTTTCCCGCGTCTGACAAAGCGAGCGACGTAACGAAAACGCTTGAAAAAGTCATGCGCGAAACGGGGGTTTCCGTTCGGCTCGATACGGAAGTAAAAGCGATTATAACGAAAGACGGAAAAGTAACCGCCGTAAAAACCGACAAAGGAACGGAACGTTGCGATTCCGTTGTGGTTTGTACGGGGGGAATGTCGTATCCGCTTACCGGCAGTACGGGCGACGGTTACGTTTTCGCAAAAGCCGCAGGGCATACGATCGTCAAGCCGAGAGCTTCTCTCGTCGGAATAGAGCTTAAAGACAACGATATTTACGATTTGCAGGGATTATCGCTCAAAAACGTGTCTATAAAAGCCGTGTCCGACGGAAAAACCGTATACGAAGATTTCGGAGAAATGCTTTTCACTCATTACGGGATTTCGGGACCTATCGTTTTGTCCTGTTCGTGTCTGCTTAACGAACTCGATTTGAAAAAAGTGAAGCTCGTTCTCGATTTAAAGCCCGCGCTCGACGAAAAAACGCTCGACAACAGACTGATACGCGAGATAGATTCGGCAAAGGGCAAAGAAATAAAAACGGTCGCGCGGTCGCTCGCGCCGTCTTCGCTCGTTCCGTTTATATTGAAACGCGCAAAAATTCATCCCGACAAGAAGTGCGGAGAGTTGACGAGAGAAGAACGAAGAAAGCTCGTTTCCGTTTTTAAAAACGTGGAGCTTCTGCCGCGTGAATTAAGACCGCTTTCCGAGGCGATAATAACCGCGGGCGGCGTGAACGTTAAAGAAATAAACCCTAAAACGATGGAAAGCAAGATAATAACAGGCTTGTTTTTTGCGGGAGAGGTGCTTGACGTCGATTGTTTCACGGGCGGGTTCAATCTTCAGACCGCTTTTGCCACGGGCTTTATCGCGGGAAAGAACGCCTGAAAACATCGCGGCGTCGTTGTTGGCGCATTATCTTTACCGTCTTTCCTCGGAATGATAAAAAGAAATCACCGCAAACTCAATATTGTCATTGCGAGGGGTTGAATAACCCTGTGGCAATCTCAATAATATCCCAAACTCAATATTGTCATTGCGGACGCCTTTGACGGGCAACCCTGACGCGCTTAGTCCTTCGTAGCGCAGCGGAGAAGCGCGCTTTTGAATAAAGCCGCGGCAATCTCTTTCGCGACCGCTTTCGACGCGCGTTTTTTGCTTAAAGCCGTCTAAAGTAAATTAAAAACGGCGAAAACGCTTTTAAAACGGTTTGATTTTCGCGTAAAAAGTGGTAAAATTAAAAAGTAAGCCGAAAAAAACTCGGCGTTTGTCTACGGAGGCTGATATGAAAAAACACATCAAAATCGCGCTTGACGGTCCGTCGGGGAGCGGCAAAAGCACAATAGCAAAAACCCTTTCAAAACGGCTGGATATTCTTTATCTCGATACCGGCGCGATGTACAGAGCGGTCGCCTTAAAAGCTCTTTCGCTCGGCGTGGATACTTTCGACTCGGACGGAGTTTCGGCGTTTTTAACCGATCTCGATCTCGATATAAAATATGCGGACGGAGCGCAGAGAACGTTTCTTGACGGGGAAGACGTTTCGGAAAAAATCCGCGAGCCGCGCGTTTCTATGGCGGCGTCTAACGTATCGAGCCTTAAATGCGTAAGGCTTAAAATGGTGGAAATGCAACGCGAAATCGCGGGCAAAACCTCGTGTGTGCTGGACGGGCGGGATATAGGGTCTTACGTTCTTCCCAACGCGGATTATAAATTTTATATCACCGCAAGCGTGGAAGTCCGCGCCGACAGAAGGTACAAAGAACTGACTCTCAAAGGATATAAGGTAGATTACGACGATCTTAAAAAAGAAATAGAACAGCGCGACTACAACGATAAAAACAGAGATTTCGCGCCGCTCGTTCAGGCGCCGGACGCGGTTTATCTCGATACTTCTTATATGACGATCGAACAGGTCGTAAACAAGGTTCTTTCTTACGTGAACCAAGGCGAAAACGGTGAAACCAAATGAACTTTTTTCATAAAATGATACTGTGGATAGGCACGCGCATATATCCTTATAAAATGTACGGAAAGGAAAACATTCCGGAAGGCGGCGCGGTTATCCCGTACAATCATTTCAGCGTGATGGATCCGTTTTTTATAAGACACGCGTATAAAGGCAAAATTTGTTTCCCTGCGAAAATCGAGCTTTTTAAAAACAAGTTTTTCGCTAACTTGCTCCGCGGTTGCGGCGCGATCCCCGTAGACAGAGCAAATCCCGGGGTGGAAACTATGCTTACCGCGATAAAAACGCTAAAAAACGGCGATAAACTTGTTATTTCTCCCGAAGGGACGAGAAACAAGACGGGCAGTCTTGATTTTCTGCCGTTCAAAGAAGGAACGGTTTTGTTTGCGGTCAAGGGCAAAGCGCCCATCGTTCCGTGCATAGTGGCTGCGCCCGCAAAACCGTTTAAGAGAACGAATATCGTTATAGGCAAGCCGTTTGATTTTTCCGAGTATTACGGAAAAAGGCTCACGGACGAAGACCTGAAAAAATTAAACGCCGTTCTCGTGGAAAAGATGAAGGAAACGCAGACGGAATTTCTCGCTTTTCTCGCGGATAAAAAGAAAAAAAAGAAAAAGCGTAAAAAAGACGGCGGGCGGGTGAACGAAGATGCTCGTGCTTAAAGGCAAAAACTGCGGATTCTGTTTCGGAGTAAGGCGCGCCGTATCCCGTGCGGAAAAGCTTTGCGGCGCGGGGAATTACGTTCTCGGCGAGATAATACACAACGAATCGGTGAACGAAAAGCTGAAAGCCGCGGGACTTATTACGATAAACGATATAGACGACGCAAGATTAAAAGCGGGCGACACTCTTCTTATCAGAACGCACGGCGAGCCTGAAAGCACGTTTATAAAAGCCGAAGAAAAGGGGCTTAACGTTATCGACTGCACGTGTCCTTTCGTTAAAGAAATACATAATATAGTAAAAGAAAACTACGCCAAAGGTTACAAAATAGTAATAATCGGAAACGCGGAGCATCCCGAAATAAAAGGAATAAACGGCTGGTGCGAAGGTACGGCGGAGATATTGTCCGACGCGGAAAGCTTAAACAAGGTGACGGGCGATAAGATATGCGTGGTTGCGCAGACGACCTTTTCGGAAAAAAAATTTGACGATATTATAAAAAATTTTACTCACAGAGCCGCAAAAACAGTTGATATTTTCAAAACTATTTGCTATACTACAACAGAGCGTCAGAGGGAAGCGGAACGGATTGCCCGTTCTTGCGAAGTCGCGCTCGTCATCGGCGGGGCGAACAGCAATAACACCGAAAAGCTTTACGATATAATGCGTGAACGCTGCAAAACGGTATACAGGGTTACAGAGCCTTCCGATTTCGATTACGATAAAATAAAAAATTTTAATAAAGTAGGAATTGTTTTCGGGGCGTCAACGCCGGAGGAACAGTTTCAGGAGGTTATCCACAATATGGAAAATGTTACGGAAGAAATCATCACGACCGAGACTGTGAAGAGTGAGGATTTAAAAGAAGAAAACGTTGCGGCGGAAGCTGTTGCTCCCGTAGCCGACAACGAAGCGAAAGAGGTTATGACGGAGAAAAAGGTGAAATCCGAAATGGAAACCGCTTTCGACAACATTAAACCCAGCAAAGATTTCAGACCCGGTCAGGTAGTTACCGCGAAAATTTCTTCTGCAAACGAAAACGGACTTACGCTTTCGCTCAAAAACGTAAAGAGCGATTTCGAGCTTCCCAAAGAGGAAATGCTCAACGAGTATAACGCCGAAGAATACAAAAACAAAGTAGGCGAAGAAATACGCGTTATGGTTACCGGCAAAAACCCTCTGAGATTTTCCGAAAAGGCTATGCAGAAAGTTCTGCAGGAAGAAGCCGACATTAAAGAAATATCCGAAGGCAAAATTTTCGAGGCGGAAATCACCGCGACCAACAAGGGCGGTCTCGTCGGCAAATACGGCAGTTACGAAGTATTCGTTCCCGCTTCTCAGATCAGATTAGGCTTTGTCAAAGATCTCGAAAAATACGTGGGCAAAACTTTAAGACTTAAAGCGGAACACGTAGAATCGAGAGGTTCGCGCCGTCAGATAGTAGCTTCTCAACGCGTTATTCTGCAGGCGGAAAAAGAAGAACGCGAAGCAATCCGCGCGGCTAAAGAAAAAGAATTTTTCGATAACGTTCAGGAAGGCGACGTCGTTTTGGGTACGCCCGTCAGATTTGCCCCGTTCGGCGCGTTTATAGAGGTAAACGGCTTCGATTGCCTCGCGCATATTTCCGATTTGTCCTGGACCGGTTGCAAAGACTGCTCCGAAGTTTTAGAACTCGGCAAAACATACGAATTCAAGATTCTTAAAATCGACGCGGAAACCAAGAGAGTTTCCGTCGGATATAAACAGCTCCAGCCCAAACCTTGGGATTCCGTTCTCGAAAGATATAAAATCGGAGACGTTATCAAGGGCAAGGTCGTGAGAATAGTCAGCTTCGGCGCATTCGTAGAAGTTGAAAAGGGTATCGACGGACTTGTTCACGTTTCGCAGATTTCCAACCAGTGGTTAGAAAATCCCGTTACCGCGTTGCAGGTAGGACAGGAAGTAGAAGCCAAGATTCTGGACATCAATCCCGAAAAGGAAAAGATGAATCTTTCTATCAAAGCGCTTCTGCCCGAAGTCGAAAAACCCGCTAAAGAAGATAAAAATAAAAAACACGCGGATAAACAGGAAGAATCTTCCGAACCGGAACTTCACGAATGGAAAGATTCGGACAACGGCGGCGTTTCAATAGCGGAAATGCTCGGCAACGACAACAAATAATCTTTTCCGTTTGAAAAGATATCAAAATTTAAAAATCTAAAACAAGCCCGAGGCTGTCAAATCTGACAGCCTCGGGCTTAACGTTTTTAAATAGCAGGGTTTTTAGTGCTATCGCAAGCGAGTTAATATTTTTTTTCGGGTTGGGGATTGTTCTTTCTGTCCTTGTAATCCAGAAGGGCAAGGGCGAGCTGATCCCCGCACGAAGTATTGCCTTTGCATTTTATGCCTTTGAGAGTTTTTATCACTTCGTCTATATCTTTGCCGTCAACAAGTCTCGCCACCGCCTGAAGGTTGCCGAGGCAGCCGCCTATGAATTTTACGTTTTTTACTTTGTTATCTTCCGTCACGTCAAAAAGTATCTGTCTCGAACAAGTTCCTCTGGTATTGTATGATTGCATTTTATATCTCCTTTTCTGTTTAATCGACTAAGTTTTCATAAATATTTCTATAAGTATCGAGAGCTTTTTCGCCCCATTTTTTATAAATATCTTTTGCGGTCTGGCGATTAGGCACTACGAGTTTAAGCTCTAAAACGGGTTGCGCGGGTTCTATTATCTTCAGATACACCGTATAAGTGCCGTCTTTATTCATAAAGTAGTCGGCAACGCATTCCTGTTTTCTGCGGAATTTGGTGCGGTTGTTCTTTATAAATAAAGAAATCTCTTCTCTGGTAGAAGCGGGGATATTGATAAAAAAGTTGGCAAGACAAACCCGACCGTCCGTGGTAATCGTGTAGAGGGGTTCGTCCTCGCCGCCGATGTTATAAATCCACCCGCACTCGATAAGCTGATTTAAAATGGGCTGGCAATCCATATACGCAAGCCAGTTGTTAGAAGAACAACACATATCGAGAATCGTGTTTTCCGATAGAGGAACTTCCATCTTGTCGAACACGAACAATAATATTAACTTGTTTAAGGAAGAATCTCCTTTTACTTGCATACGTCCGTCTCCGTTTTATCTTATTTCGTATAATCGCAAAGCAAAAGATAAAATAAGCTATTTTATCAGTATAAACTATTATATAACAAAAATAAGTCGTTTGTAAATAAAATAATCAAAATATTTCTAAATATATAACAAAAAAACTTTATCAAATAAAAAAATATGTGCTATAATATAACTGCAAAATGCTTGCTTGCAAGGGCATTTTGCAGTTATATTACATTGTACGAGCAAGCGCGGAAGCGCGCCCCGACCGACGGGTAGGGGCAAGACCGACAGGTCTGGCGAGGTACAATATAATGAAAAGCTTGCTTGCAAGGGCATTTTACGGGAGGGATAAACTTTGGATAAGACCGAAGAACTCAATACGTTTTTAGCTCGCGCGGACGAGCTTATAGAGAGCAAGTATATAGTCGCGGATATAAAAATCGTTAATCTGCTGAAATCGATAGCTTCGTCCGAAACGTTGCTTGCGATATTCAAAAATTGTCTGACGGATTTCGATTTCGAGGACGCAAAGAAAAAATATCTCGTTAAAAGCGAATATCTTTCGAGCGAAAAGGGCGAATTTATATTGCCCGACTCTTCGAGAGAAATTCTCGCGTTCATATTCTGCGTGCTTATGGCGATAGACGCGAAAGAGATAGAGCTTTCGGATTTTATAAAAAAATATTTTTACGAAGACGGCAGTTATTCCGCAGGGTTCGCAACTTTCGTCAACGCTATGATAAAGCCGTTCAGAAACACCGTAAAATCGATAACCGAAAGCGTGATAGAGGGCAAAATTCAAGACCCCATAGAAGCCCTTTCGGAAGAGGAAGAACGCCGCAAACGCGAAAAAGAGCAGAAAGAACGCGAAGAACGTTTAGAAAAAGAAACTTCTTTAAAAGCTTACGGAGAAAGTCTTTCGGAACTGCGTAAAATTCTGCTTGCGGACAAGCTCAAAGTCAAAGAGTCGGGGCTTAAAGACGAAGCGAAGGACGAAATGATTCTCATAATCGATATGCTTGCCAACGTTATCGAAAGCAACGATAAAGACGCCGTGAATTACGCGTTCGTCGCGTATAAATTCGCCGTAAGAACGCACAAACTGCTTTTTTTCGGCAGAGAGAAAAAGGTTAAATCGCTTATAAAGGACGTCATAAATGGACTTTGAAGAAAAAACGCTCGCTTCCGAATACGTGTATAAAGGCAGAATTCTAAACCTCAGAAAGGACGAAATCGCCTTGTCGGACGGAGCGCGATCCGTGCGTGAGATAGTCGAGCATAGCGGCGGGAGCTGCGTGCTTTGCGTAAAAGACGGCAAAATTCTGCTCGTAAAACAATTCCGATACGCCTATAAAAAAGCGATATGGGAGATACCCGCGGGCAAGATAAACAAAGGCGAAGATCCGAAAGAAACCGCCGTCCGCGAGCTTGAAGAGGAATGCGGCGTGAAAGCGGAAAAAGCGGAGCTTCTTATCGAAATTTATCCGTCGCCCGGCTATACAGACGAAATAATAAGGCTGTATCGCGTTAGCGGACTACGTGACGGCAAAACGCACTTCGACGCGGACGAAAGAATAGAGTCGCGCTGGTTCGATACGGAAGAAGCAAAAAAAATGGCGAAAAACGGAGAGATAAACGACGCGAAAACGCTTATCGCGCTGTCGTTTGTATAAAAAAACGGTCGTTTATAAAAAGCTTTTCCGTGACGGGAAAACGGGGATTTGAAGAGAGAATAAACAGACAATAAACGGTTAAAGGATAAAAACAGTGAAAAGAACAGACGTAAGAAACGTAGCGATAATCGCGCACGTAGACCACGGCAAAACCACGCTCGTCAACGAAATGTTAAAGCAGGGCGGCGTATTCCGTGAAAATCAGGAAGTAATGGACAGAGTAATGGATTCCGGAGATCTCGAGCGCGAGCGCGGAATCACTATTCTCGCAAAAAACACGTCCGTGTTTTATAACGGCGTAAAAATCAATATAGTAGACACGCCGGGACACGCGGATTTCGGCGGAGAAGTGGAACGCGTTCTTAAAATGGTGAACGGCGTTCTCGTTCTCGTGGACGCTTGCGAAGGACCTATGCCGCAGACGCGTTTCGTTATGCAGAAAGCTTTGGAGCTTAATCACAAGCTGATAATAGTGGTAAACAAAATCGACCGTCCCGACGCAAGACTTTCCGAAGTACAGGACGAAATTCTGGAATTGCTGTTCGACCTTAACGCTTCCGACTCTCAGATAGACAGTCCCATAGTGTTTTGTTCCGGCAGGGACGGCACGGCTTCGCTCGGCATAAACGAGAAAGGCAAGGACTTAAAACCGTTGTTCGACGCGATTATAAACCACTTCGAGCCGCAGGAGGTAGATACCGAAGGTCCGCTTCAGATGCTCGTTTCGTCAATCGACTACAACGAATACGTAGGTCGTATCGGTATCGGCAGAATAGAACGCGGCGTTGCCGTCGTCAACGAAGAGGTGGAAACGTGCAACTATAACGTTAAAGGCAAAGAGCTTAAAGGCAAGCTCGTCAGCATTTATCAGATAGAGGGCTTAAACAGAGTACCCGTAGAAAAGGCGATGGCGGGCGATATAGTCTGCGTGAGCGGACTTGAAAACGTTTCTATCGGAGATACCATCTGCACGCCGGAAGCCGTAGAACCCGTTCCGTTCGTCAAGATTTCGGAACCGACCGTAGAAATGACTTTTTCCGTAAACGACAGTCCGTTCGCGGGGAAAGAAGGCAAGTTCGTCACCACAAGACATTTGAGAGACAGACTTTTCCGCGAAATGCTTAAAGACGTTTCGCTCCGCGTGGAAGCGACGGATTCGGCGGATTCTTACAGGGTTTGCGGCAGGGGCGAAATGCACCTATCCATTCTTATAGAAACGATGCGCCGCGGCGGATACGAATTTCAGGTCGGCGCGCCTAAAGTTATGTTCAGAGAAGAAAACGGCAAGCTGTTAGAGCCTATGGAGCGGCTCGTCGTGGACGTGCCGGAAGACAAAACGGGCAGCGTGTTTTCGAGTATGGGAACGCGCAAGGGCGAGCTTTTGCAGATGGAAACGGTCGGCAGCAGAATCCGACTCGAATTCAAAGTGCCGGAGCGCGGACTGTTCGGATATAAGAGCCAGTTTCTTACGGACACCCGCGGAGAGGGCGTGTTCAATACGCTGTTCTACGGTTACGAAGAATATAAGGGCGAAATAGAAAGAAGAAGCACCGGTTCTCTCGTCGCGTTTGAAACGGGCGAAGCGGTCACTTACGGTTTGTTTAACGCGCAGGGCAGAGGTCAGCTGTTTATCGGCGCGGGTACGCCCGTTTACGAGGGAATGGTTGTCGGCGTTTCGCCTAAAAACGAAGACATCACGGTAAACGTGTGCAAAAAAAAGCACCTTACCAACACCAGAGCTTCCGGCTCGGACGACGCTTTGCGCCTCGAAACGCCAAAGCTTATGTCTTTGGAAGAAGCTATGGAATTCATCGCGGACGACGAGCTTCTTGAAATCACGCCTAAAAACATAAGAATAAGAAAGAAAACGCTCAATACCGAGATGCGCCTTAAAAGAAAGGCGAGAGGTCTTGAATAATCTTTCGTGAGATTTCTTCGGCAGAATAAAAACGCGCATAACGCGCGGAGTTTATTGTTTAATAACGAAAAAAAACGGGACGACTTTGCGCGCCCCGATTTTTTTGCGTTTTACGTTTGCCTGTCTTTGGTAATCGTTTTGTCGTATACCGTCATTGCGCGGAACGACCCGACAGGGTAACTCAAAATGAGTAAAGATTATTTGCAACCGCAGCCGCAGCCGTTTCCGAAGAAGCCGCCGTTTTTGCAGCAGCAACAAAGAATAAACAACGCCACAGGCAGACAGTAACAACTGTTAAAGAGACCGGATAAGCAGCCGCTCTTGGCAAGACAGATTATGAGAAGGATAATGAGGATCCAAAGGCAGCAGTTATTGCCGTTTAAAAAATCGAAGCAACCGTTCATAAATTTTAACCTCCAAAGTATGACCTCCGCCTATGTAAAGATTTTGTTTCGGCGAAGTGTTCTATTATCAATATAAGATTTGGCGGGTTAAAATGTTACAACCGACTTAAAATAATTGCTAACGCGGAATTTTTGTGATAAAATGATAATAAATCCTCGAGCGGATATCGTTAATCGCGAGTCCGACTCCGTCGGGAAAATCTTATTTTTGTTCAACGGGTATCTTTTTCCGAGAACCCGATTGGAGGTGCTTTATGAAAACTTCAGGAATGCCGAAAGCTAAAAGAATAACGTACTTTGCGATTCTCGCGGCTTTGGTCGTAGTGCTTCAGTTTACGGCGAGCGCGATTAAAATCGGCGCGGTAACGCTGAACTTCGTGCTTGTGCCGATTATCGTGAGCGGAATGCTTCTCGGGTGGATTTACGGCGCGTTGCTCGGCGCGGTTGCGGGGCTTATAATCCTGCTTGCGGGAGTTATCGGAATGGACGGCTTCACCAACGTGCTGTTTGCCGAATATCCTATAGGCATTACCCTTGTGTGCATATTAAAAACCGCTCTTGCGGGCGCGCTCGGCGGAATCGTTTACGCTCTGCTCGAAAACAAAAACAAATATCTTGCGACTTACGTTTCGGCGGCGGTCGTTCCCGTGACGAATACGGGCGTATTTATTATAGGTATGCTGTTTATGAAAAACGGACTTGTGGCAAACGGATTTATAGACGGCGGCAAATCCGCGCTGTGGGGGATTTGCGTGGGAATAGTCACGTTCAACTTCTTTTTAGAGCTTGCGCTCAATCTTTTGCTCGCACCGGCGGTATACCGCGCGATAACGGTTATAGACAAGGCGAGCGGAAAAAGCGCGGACGACGAATAAAAGGAAATATCGGGAGAATAATATGATACTCGGAATAGACGTAGGCAATACGAATATAAAATACGGCGTGTTCGACGGCGAAAGAATAGCCGCTTCGTTCCGCGTTTCCTCGAGACTTTCGAGAACTGCGGACGAATACGGCGCGGTGCTTGTTAATCTGTTAAAGGACAAGGGTATAGAAAAAACGGATATAGACGGCATTATATTGTCGTCCGTTATACCGCCGCTCAATTACACTATATGTCATATGTGCGAATACTTTTTCGGCAAAACGCCGCTTATGGTCGGACCGGGGATAAAAACCGGACTTAACGTAAAGGTAGAAAATCCCAAAGAAGTGGGCGCGGACAGAATAGTGAACAGCGTTTCCGCATATAATAAATACGGCGGACCTATCGTTGTGATAGACTTCGGTACTGCCACCACTTTCAACGTGATAGACGAAAACGGCGCGCTGACGGGCGGCGTGATCGCCCCGGGCGTTAAAACCGCGCTGGAAAGCCTCGTGCATAACACAGCGCAACTTCCTATGATAGAACTTCGCGCGCCAAAGAGCGCGATAGCCAAGACTACCGAAAGCAATATGCAGGCGGGAATTATTTTCGGCTTTGCGGGACTTGTGGAAAACATCGGCGGCAAGATAAAAAGAGAGCTTAAAACGGACGAGCTTAAAGTCGTTGCCACGGGCGGTCTGGGCGAAATAATCGCAAAAGAAGCTTCCTGCATAGATAAAGTTGACAGAACGTTGACTCTCGACGGACTGAGAATGATATACGCGCTAAACGCGGACAAGTCGTAAAAGACGGTTTATCCGCGCGGGCGGACCGGAACATATTAAAAAGACGGAGGTAAAGACTGTATGAAAAAAGTAGGCGTTGCTATTTTAGGACTCGGCACCGTGGGCGGCGGCGTGTTCAGGATTCTTACCGAAAAGAAAGAGTTTTTAAAAAGAACTCAGAATCTTGACGTAACGATAGAAAGCGTGCTTACCCGCACGAAAGAAAAAGCCGCGGCGATGGGCGCGGACGAGTCTGTAATCGCTTCTAATATAGAAGAAGTGGTAAGCAATCCCGCGGTGGATATCGTCGCGGAATCGATAGGCGGCATAGAACCCGCCAGAACCTACGTTCTCAAAGCGTTGATGAGCGGAAAAACGGTCGTAACTTCCAACAAAGAACTGTTGGCCAAGTGCTGGTCGGAGCTTGAAGAGGAAGCGAAAAAAATGAACGCAGGCTTGTTTTTCGAGGCGAGCTGCGTGGGCGGAGTTCCGATAATCAGGGTTTTAGAGGAAAGTATGCAGGGCGACGAGATTACTTCGTTTAAGGGCATAATAAACGGCACTACCAACTATATTCTCACAAAAATGGCAAGCGAGGGCAGCTCTTACGAGGCGGCTCTAAAAGAAGCGCAAAAGCTCGGTTATGCGGAAGCGAATCCTTCTTCAGACGTAGAAGGGTTTGACGCGGCGTACAAGCTTTCTATTCTCGCGAGCCTCGCTTTCAAGACGAAAATAAGCTACAACGATATTTACAGAGAAGGCATAACGGACGTTAAAAAAGAAGATATCGCTTACGGAAAAGCCATGGGTTACGCGCTTAAGCTTCTCGCGATCGGCAAGAACGGCAAAGACGGGATTGACGTAAGAGTTCATCCCGCTTTCGTGAAAGACTGCGATCCGCTTGCGAGCGTAAACGATTCTTTCAACGCGGTGCGACTCGTCGGAGATGCGGCGGGCGATATTATGCTTTACGGCAGGGGCGCGGGAGCGTTGCCGACGGGCAGCGCGGTGGTATCCGATATAGTTTTTGCCGCGAAACACGCGGATTATTATTACTCTTGCTTTAAAAACGACGAAAAAGGCAATAAAGAAACGGAATTCGTTTCCGATTACGTTTCAGAATATTATTTAAGACTTTCCGTAAAAGACGAAGCGGGCGTGATGGCTAAAATCGCGGGCGCGTTTGCGAAAAGCGGAATAAGCCTTAAAGAGGTAAAGCAAAATCCCGCAGAAGACGGCAAGGCGGAAATCATAGTGACGACGCACGGCTGCAAAGAAACCTGTATGCGTAAAAATCTTGAAAAAATCAATTCTATAGAAGAAGTTTTCGGAGTGGAAAGCTGTATCAGAATAGAAGAATAAAAAAACGGCGGCGTCGGGAACTTTCCAAGCTTATTAAGTCCGACAAATTCCGTTCGGGTTTCGCGCAAGAAAGTTAAAATAAAAACCCGCAGAGTAACGCAGTTTATTCCGCGGCGTAAATATTTACGCAAAAACCGCGTATACTATCGTTATGAAAAAAACAATTAAATTTATAGCGATAGCGATTATCTCCGCGATAACGCTGTTTTCGGTGTTTTTTGCGATAAGTCCTATAAAAAGGACGACGTTAGTCAGCGGAGAATGCTCCGCTTCTTACGAAAACGCGGCAAAACCGAAAAAAAGAAAACCGGAACTGCCGGAAGGCATAAACAACGTGATTTCCGTAAAGCCGTTCTTTATAAAAGACGGAGAACGCGCCGCGGCGGTTCTGACGGGCGAGGGAGAGCTTTATAAACAAAACGTTAAGATATACGTTTGCCAAGGCAATAAAATTCTGTACGAAACAAAAGCGGAGGACGGGTATTCTCCCGAAATAAACTTTTTCCGTTTTGAAAAAGAAAAACCGTTTTTGTTTTATTCTTCGCAGACGGGCGGTAGCGGCGGTTACGGAAACTATACCGTATACGACCTCGGAAAAACCGATTATAAAATTCTTTACGACGCGAATAAAGACGACGCAGGCTTTACGGCGGAATTCGTTTCGGGCGGCAGAATGAAATTGACTGACGGGGCGGACGGCAACGAGCTTATAGCAGACGTTTCTTATATGGATAAAGACTTTTATTTGCAGATATTCGATAAAAACGGCGATCCGAAAGGCGAAGCGGCAAACGTAAACGGCGTATCCGCAGCGTTCCCGTATTATAACGGCGCGACGGGACTATTCGGACTTATCACGTATCGCTCGGTTACCGCCGTTGCGGAAGTGAACAATCTCGGCTATATCACGCAGAATCTCGCGTGGGACGGAAAGACGTTTTCTCCCGTATTCACGAATTTTGCCATATCGATATGACGACCTTATAACGAATCGCGAAAACAAAAAACAAAAAACGAGCGTGTCGGCGCAAACTGCGCCGAC
>CAJLXC010000034.1 GCA_905210545.1 uncultured Eubacteriales bacterium
GGAAAACGTACCCGTAGCGCAATTGGATAGAGTATCAGATTCCGATTCTGACGGTTGCAGGTTCAACTCCTGTCGGGTACACCAAAACATAACCCGCCCGCCCTTGAGAAGCAAGCTCAAGGGCGGGTTGTTTTCTTTGAACACGCAAAAGAGCGTATTTAGCTCCGCCGCGTGCGTCTTTTTCTATGCAAAACAGGCGTAATTTGCCGTTTTCGTGGCAGTTTACCCCTTTTACTGTGTTTTTTATTATCGTTTTAAATTAAACGGGACCGAACTTAAGTTCGGTCCCGAAACATACCGTATTGTTTTATTATCTTTCTTCTCTGAAATAATTGAGTCCGAGCGACGCGGGCGGTTGAGTTTCTTTCTTACCGATAATGCTCGTCACGATAAGAACGATAACCGTAACGACGTAAGGAAGAAGCTCCACGAGTCGTTTGACGTTATTCGCCACGCTGATGTAGTTGGACAAAATATACAACGCGCCGAAAAGAATAGAACCGATAATGCTGAGATCGGGCTTCCACAGCGTGAAAATAACGAGCGCGATGGAAAGCCAGCCCATAGCCTGTATAGTGCTTGAATTTTCCCACGTGCCGCCGATATAGTTCATTATATAGCACAGTCCGCCTATACCCGCGATCGACGCGCCGATAATGATTGCGGAATATTTATACGCGTTGACGTTGATACCCGCGGCGTCCGCGGTAGCGGGGTTTTCACCCACGGCGCGAAGATTAAGACCGATTTTAGTCCGCCTTAAAACGAGCGCGGCGATTATCGCGACGAAAATCGCTAAGTAAATCAAAAACCCGTGCGATAAAAATATCTTTCCGAACGCCGATTCGCCCCAGGCGGCAGGCAAAAAGTTTTTCATCGTTCTGCTCGCGGAAGCGAGATAATCTTTTTTTACCACGTTATCCATAAAATACTGACCGAAACCCGAACCGAAAGTGGTAAGCGCAAGACCGGTTATATTCTGATTACAGCGGAGCGTAACGGTTAAAAACGCGTATATAAGTCCGCCGAGCGCGGAGAAAAGAATACAGAATATGAGCGCGCAAAGAGTAAGCACGAACGCGTTGCCTTCCGCGCCGTAAGCAAGTCCGCTTTTATACAAAGCCGCGCCGAAGCAGCCGCCCGCCGTTCCCATACACATAATGCCGGGGATACCGAGATTCAGGTGACCCGATTTTTCCGTAATGATTTCGCCTACGCATCCGTAAAGGAAAACCATACCGATGCCGATAGAGCTTGCAAGCATAACCGCAAAAGTCATTATTCTTTACCTCCTTTGCCGTCTTTTTCGGTCGGAACGGTCGCTTCGACCGCTTCGACGGATTTCCTTTCCTTTTTTCCGTTTTTCTTCCCGCGGAAAATAATTCTGTAGTTAATAAAGAACTCGCAACCGATCACGCAGAAATAGATAAGACCTATAATAATATCGGACACCGCGGCGTTCGTTATACCGAACGCAGACTGAACCTGCCCCATACCTCTCGACAAGAACGTTATGCCGAACGCCGTAACGATCATCATAAGCGGATCGAATTTGGCGAGCCAGGCAACCATTATGCCGGTAAAGCCTCTGTTCGCGGCGGATTCCGAAGTCACGGTGTGATTGATCGAGCCGCCGAGAAGCAGCCCTATTATGCCGCAGATCGCGCCCGATAAAACGAGCGTTCTTATTATAACCTTTTTAACGTTTATACCGACGTATCTCGCTGTATTTTCGCTCTCTCCCACGACGGTCAGCTCGTAGCCGTGTTTGGTAAACTTGAGGTAAACGTACATAAACGCGGTGAGAATCGCTACGACAAGAATAGTAAGAACGTGGTCGTTGCCGATAGTTATCAGATTGCCTTCTTTTATAGGGACGAGAACGCCCGAGCCGGTTTTAACCCAGGAATCGATGCAGAAAAGCACTATACCCGCGGCGATGTAGTTCATCATAAGCGTAAACAAAGATTCGTTGGTTTTGAAATTCGCCTTGAATATCGCGGGAATAACCGCCCACAGCGCGCCTGCGGCAATACTCGTTATTATCATTAAAATATTAACGAGAATATCGGGGATTTTTCCGCCGAGATAATGCATACACGCGACCGAAGCAAGACAGCCCATAAGAACCTGTCCGTTTCCGCCGAGATTCCAGAATTTCATTTTGAACGCGGGGATAAGCGCAAGTCCTACGCCGAGAAGCAACGCGGTATCGCGGACGAGATACCATATTCTGTCCGTCGTGCCGAACGCGCCCATAAACAACTCGAAATACACCGAGAAAGGATTTACTTTGAAAATCGCGGTACAGATTATGCCGCAAAGCAAAAGTCCCGCAAGCACGGCGTAAACTCTTATCAGCACGGCTTGCTTGGTGGTGAGACCGCTTCTTTTTACTATATGAAACAGCGGTTCTCTGACGGTAGTCATATTATCGTTCATCGTCCGTTTTCTCCTTCGCTTCTTTTTCGGCTTCCGCTTCCGTTTCGGCGGCTTGCCATTCTTCGTCCGTAAGGTTACTGTCTTTAGCTTTGCCGAATTCCTTGTCTTTTTTCGTTTCGGTAAGGTCGAGAGAACCCGTCATCATAAGACCTAATTGTTCTTTCGTGGTTTTTTCCGCGTGAACGATACCCATGTTTTTGCCGTGACACAAAACCATAATTTTGTCGCACAGCGCGAGCATAACGTCTAAATCTTCGCCGATAAAGAGAATGCCCGTGCCTTTTTTCTTCTGTTCGTTTAATATGTCGTAAATAACGTAAGAAGAGTTTATGTCAAGACCTCTCACGGGATACGCCGTAACTATAACGTTGGGAGAAGACTCTATTTCTCTGCCGACCAGAACTTTCTGAACGTTGCCGCCCGACAGCCTTCTTACGGGCGTTTCGCTTGACGGCGTAACTATTTCGAGCTTTTTTATCAGCGCGTTGGCGCGTTCTCTCGCGGAATTTCTGTCCACGAACGGCGATTTGCCGTCGTTATAGGTTTTAAGCATCATATTGTCGGTAACAGAAAACGACGGAACGAGTCCCATACCGAGTCTGTCTTCCGGTATAAAGCTCATAGAAATGCCTTTTTCTATTATTTCGCGGGAAGGAAGCCCCACTATGCTTTCACCCTTGTGCATAATAAAGCCGTTTTCTATTTTTCTGAGACCGGCAACGGCTTCGCACAGCTCTTTCTGACCGCAACCCGCAATGCCCGCAACGCCGAGTATTTCGCCGCCGCGGATATAAAAGTTTACGTTGTCGATAGCAATGCTTCCGTCGTCTTTTTTGATAACCAGATCACGGATTTCTAAAAGCGGCTTATCGAAATCGGTTTTAACGCGTTCTATTTTTAAATCGACCTTTTTGCCGACCATCATCTCGGTAAGCTGTTTTTCGTCGGTTTCTTTGGTGTTGACCGCGCCGATATACTCGCCTTTACGAAGAATGGCGACTCTGTCGGATATTTCCATAACCTCGTTGAGTTTATGAGTTATGATTATTATAGACTTGCCGTTTTCTCGCATTTTGCGGAGAACGTCGAACAGTTTTTTGATTTCCTGCGGCGTAAGCACGGCGGTAGGTTCGTCTAAAACGATTATATCCGCGCCGCGATACAAAACCTTTATGATTTCTATCGTCTGTTTTTCGGAAACGGACATATCGTATACTTTCTTGTTTAAGTCCACGTCAAAGCCGTATTTTTCAACGATATTCTGCAATTCTTTGCCGCGATTTTTTGATAAATGATTGAATTTGATTTTTTTGCCGAGTTTTATGAACGGCAAAGCGGCTATTTTCGCATAAAGCAAAAATTTCCCCTTTTTCTTTCCGTTTTCTGCGGACTCGTTCTCCGATTCGGCTTCTTCAACGAGTCTTTCCTTTTCTTTTTTAACGCTGTATGCGGGAGCTTTTATTCCGAGAATAATATTATCTACGCCCGTAAAAAGATCTACCAGCTTAAAATGTTGGTGAACCATTCCGATTTTATACTTGAACGCGTCTTCGGGAGAAGCGATGTTTACAGGTTCGCCGTTAATGAAAATCTGTCCTTCGTCCGGATAATATATACCCGAAAGCATATTCATAAGAGTGGTCTTTCCGCTTCCGTTTTCGCCGAGAAGCGACAATATCTCGCCTTTTTTCACGCCGAACGATACGCCTTTGTTTGCAACGACCGTTCCGAACGATTTGCCGATATTATCAAAACGCACCGCGTAGTTATCGGTCGCGGGGATATTCGTTTCAGTAATGTTTTCAGTCATTTTTTTACCCGTTTTGTTTATTTTTCCGACCGTAGTCGGGTTTTGCTTTTTAAAAACAATATTCCAAGGGGGAAAACTTCCCCCTTGGAGCATATCGTTTTTAGTTTATTATTTAATGATTATTCCGTCGATATCGATATCGAAATAAGGAGCGGAACGGAATTCGCTTTCCGCAAAATAGGTTACTTTCTTTCCGTTTATTTCGATTGTTTTTACAACTTCGGTATCCGCGGTAAACGCCGCATCGGTGTTTACGTCCGCTTTGTACTGAAGGAGTTTTCCGTTTTCGTCAACCGTCGCGTTTACGTTTTTCGTCTCGGTTTTGGTTACGGTGAAAGTATCGCAATCGAACACTTTAAGTCCGTTGTATTTGATATCGTAAACGAGTTTATCGAGAGCTTCCGCAGTGCCTTCGGCAGCAGCGTTGCCGAGTTCGGTTACGCAAACGGAACCTTCTTTAGCGGTATAAAGGCTGCCGAAGCCGGAAGTCCAGTCTGCGGGAACGGCTTTTTTGCTGTCTCTTACGGCGTCTATTATGAGTTCGTAATAGGGCTGCCAGTTAATTCTGGAAGAGATGATAAACGTGTTGGGGCATTTGGAAATGGTGCTTCCGTTATAAGAAACGTTGGGAACACCCGCGTCTTCGCAAGCGGTGGGCGCACCCCACGAGTCTGCGTGTTGAGAAATAAGCAAGCAGCCGCTTTGAATGAGCGCGTTTGCGGCTTCTTTTTCGCTGGTTTCGTTGTACCAGGAGTTGGTGAATTTAACTTCCATGGTAACGGTTTTGCCTTCTGCGTATTTACCGAACGCCGCGCGTAAGCCGAGGAACCAAGAGGTATAACCGGACTTAACTTCCGCATAGGGGAACGCGCCTACGTAACCTACTTTGTATGCGGTTTCGGTTTTGTCTTTAACCATTTCGGCAAGTTTCATACCGGCAGCATAACCGGCAACGTATCTGCCCTGATAAATGTTGGCAAACGCATTGTGGAAATTCGCAACGTTTTCGGTATGAGCCGTAGTGCCGGTAGCGTGATAGAACTGAACGTTGGGTTTTTCTTTCGCGGCTTTGAGTATATGCGGCTCGTGACCGAAAGAGTCGGCAAAGATGGCCTGGCAACCCTGGCTTACAAGGTCGATAGCCGCCTCGTAGCACTTTTCGTCTTCCGGAATGTCGGTCTTGATCACAAGATCCGCGCCCTTAACTTCGCAAGCTTTCTTCATCGCGTCGATAAAGTTCTTATCGTACGTAGAAGTCTCGCCGTGCAGGCAGATAAGACCGATTTTTACGTCGGATTTCTCGCCGCAAGCGGTAAAGCCGAAGCAGCACGCAACCGCAAGCATTGCGGTGAGCAAAAGTGTTAAAAGTTTCTTCATTATAAAACCTCCATACCCTTTCGGGTTTAATGACTTTTTCCAAAAAGCCTTGCGGCTTATTGTTTACGAAAAACGATTTTCCCGCTGTCCGCGTCCATTTCATCCACGATTGCGAGAGACAACAGGTCTATGCCGTCCCGTCTTATTTTATCGCCGCCGCCCTGAAAGCCTTTTTCTACCGCCACGGTGATGCCGCAGAGCGTCGCGCCGGACTGCTTTACTATTTCTCTAAGCGCGTCGGTGGCGTTGCCTATCGCGAGAAAGTCGTCTACTATAAGAACCTTGTCCGCCGCCGAGAGATAGGCTTTGGGAAGAATAATCAGATTGTTGTCGGGGCGGGTATAAGAGCGGCATTCCGCAGAATACGTTTCTCCGTCGGCGTTAAGGGCTTTGCTTTTTTTGGCGAAAGCCATTTTGCAACCGAACCGTTCCGCGACCAGAATCGCGAGCGCGATGCCGGAAGCTTCTACCGTAAGCACTTTATTTACGCCGTATTTTTTATAATGCGAGCAAATCTCGTCTGCCATAGAAGAAAGCAAAGTCGCTTCCATCTGATGATTCACGAAGTCTCCCACTTTAAGGACGTTCCCCGGGAGAACCCTGCCGCGTTTCGCGATTTCCTTTTCTAAAATTTCCATAACCCCTCCGCCGCAACGAAAAAACAAAAAACGGATTGATCCCTCAAACCGTTTGCCAATAAATCCCGACCACCGGACAAGACTTTATAAAAGCAAAAGCCGAGCCGGAGAAAGAATGTTCCAATAGTCGCGCCTGTGGCGGTGCGGTAGAGACGTTCGTGCCGTATATACGAACCTATATTGGCAAAAATTCAATTTACGCATAGATTGTAACAGAAAAAAAACCGTTCGTCAAGCGTTTGACGGGGAAAAAGAAAATTTTGCGATTTTTTGTCAAAACCCGTCAAAATCGCCGCCATATTCCGTTTTTTATTAAAAAAATCACTTGTTTTCGGGTTTTTCAACGTTCCTTTTAAGAAGATTCCAGTCAACGTCGCCCGCGGAATAATTCTCGATATAATCTATAACCTCTTTTTCGTCGACCATCGTTTTATAAAGTTTTTTGCATTCTTCGTTGACGAATCTGCTCTTTATAATCCCGTCGAACATTCTGTCGAGTCCCGAATAATACCCCGCTATGTCGTAAACGGCTATCGCCTTTTTATGTCTGCCGAGCTGTTTTAAAGTAAGCACTTCAAAAAACTCTTCAAACGTGCCGATTCCGCCGGGAACTACGATAAACGCGTCGCACCCGTCCTCCATTTTCTGTTTTCTTTCCGCCATCGTTTCGGTAAATTCGAGTTTATCGGAATCGTAATAAATCCCCTCAAAACTCTTTTCTTTAAAAAAGTGCGGTATGATGCCGTGTACCTTGCCTCCGCCGTCTTTAAAGCCTCTTGCCGCCGCGCCCATAAGCCCTTCGCTGCCCGCGCCGTAAATAAGCGAATGTCCGCGCTCCGCAAGTTTTTTGCAAAGCGAATAGCATTTCTCCTTATAAATCGCATCCACGGCTTCGCTCGCCGCGCCGAATACGCAAATAACCATAAAATCATCTCCTTATATCGATTGCGCTGTCGCAACGCTTTTTGTAAATATATGTCATTTTAATATAATTGTGTGCGTTTTGTCAACTTTGTATAACGGGTTGCGCGTTTCGTTGCTTTTATTTTTTTTATATGTTAGAATAGCGATATGACAAAAACCGTGATAACCGCCGCGATAACCGCGGCTCTGATGGCTTTATCCATTATAATAAAGCCTTATATAACGATAAAAAAATTCAAGGTCGGCTTATACTGTCTTATTTCCGTGGCGGGCGCGGCGATTCTTTTGGCGTTCGGCGCGGTTTCCGTTAAAGAAGCCGTCGCCGGCATGGTTGCGGACTCCGCCGTCAATCCGATAAAAATACTCGCGCTGTTCCTTTCGGTAACGCTCGTTTCGGTATATCTCGGCAACGCGGGGTTTTTCTCGTTCGTTGCGGAAAGGATTTTTAAAAACGTTAAAGGCGGGCAGATAAAGCTTTTCCTCTTACTGTACGCGACGGTCGCGATTCTCACCGTGTTTACTTCTAACGACATAATCGTGCTTACTTTTACGCCGCCCGTCTGCATATTCGCGAGAAAAGCAAAAATCTCGCCCGTGCCTTATCTTATGGGCGAATTCGTCGCGGCGAATACCTGGAGCGTCGCGCTCATCGTGGGCAATCCCACCAACGTCTACCTTGCGGGCAGCTACGGCGTGGACTTTTTCGCGTATGCAAAGGTAATGCTGCTGCCGGCGATAGTCGCGGGCGTAAGCAGTCTCTGCGTTTTGCTTTTATTGTTCGGAAAACAGCTTAAGCGACCGGTCGCGACTTCGGAAAAAAACGAAATCGCCTGCGGTCCGGACGAGAACGCAAAGACGAGAATAGACAAGGTTCAGACGGCGGCTTCGCTTTTCACTCTGTGCGCCTGCATAATCGCGCTGTCGGTATCGTCCTTTATCGGCGCGGAAATGTGGCTCGTCTGCGTCGTCGGCGCGGGCGCGCTTACGGCGTTTCTCACAGTCTACGGTTTAACCCGCGACAAGAGCGCGGCGAGAGTTCTGCAAGGGCTTAAAAAAGAGCCTTACGAACTTATTCCGTTCGTTCTTTCTATGTTCGTGATCGTTCTCGCACTCAAAAAGTGCGGCTTTACCGACGTTTTGGGAAACGCCCTGCTTCGCGGCGGAAAATCGGACGCGTTGAGTTTCGGGTTTCTTTCCGCGCTGTCGGCAAATTTTTTGAACAATATACCTATGAGCGTGCTGTTTGAAAAAATCATCGGCGGAAAAAGCTTATACGCGCTTTACGGGGCGGTGATAGGCTCTAATCTCGGCGCGTTCATAACGCCCGTCGGCGCGCTTGCGGGAATTATGTGGACGAAAATATTGAACGGAGAAGGCGTTAAGCTTTCCTTCGGCAAGTTCGCGCTGTACGGAACGTGTTGCGCTCTGCCCGCGATTTTGCTATCCTGCCTTACTCTGTTTATCACTTTATAAGGAATTAACATCTTTTGTTATGGCGACTTTACTTCTGGTTTTTATCTATTTTATATACATAGGTCTCGGCGTTCCCGATTCCGCTATCGGCTCGGCGTGGCCCGCGATGTTCCCCGATCTGGGACTTCCCGTAAGCTACGCGAGCTACGTAACGGTTTTAATTTCGCTCTGCACCGCGCTTTCTTCGCTGTTCTCGGCAAAGCTTATCAACAAATTCGGCACGGGACTCGTGACGGCGGTTTCCACGCTCGTAACGGCTGTCGCGCTTATCGGGTTTTCGCTTTCAACCTCTATATGGTGGCTGTGCGTTTCCGCGTTGCCCGCGGGATTCGGCGCGGGCGCGATAGACGCGGCTCTCAATAACTACGTGGCTTTAAGGTATAAATCTTCTCACGTGAGCTTTCTGCACAGCTTTTACGGCATAGGCGTTGCGATAACGCCGTTCATAATGTCTTTCGCGCTTAAAAACGGCGACTGGCGGCAAGGTTACAGGCTTATTTTTTACGTTCAGATCGCCATCGCGGCGTTGGCGTTTTCTACCCTGCCGTTATGGAAGAAAGTCAAAGAACAATCGGGCGAAGAAGAAGCCTTCACCCCCGTGACGCTTTCTTACCCCGCGATGTTTAAGATCCCTGCCGCCCGCGCGGGCTGGCTCGTGTTCTTTCTCACCTGCGGACTCGAATTCACCTGCAACACCTGGGCAACGACCTTTCTCGTAAAATCCGAAGGCGCGACCGCTGCCGCCGCGGCAAGAGCTTTGACTTTTTATTATCTCGGCATAACCACGGGCAGGTTCGTTTCGGGTTTAATCGTGAAAAAGCTCGGCAACGAACGCATAGTGCTTATCGGTTACGGACTTGTGCTTGCGGCGATAATCCTTTTGTTTTTGCCCGTTCCCATTGCGGTAAAGGGCGGCGCGCTCGCGATGATAGGCTTCGGCAACGGTCCGTCGTTCCCAAACCTGATTTATATGACGCCCGGGCATTTCGGCAAGGAAGCCTCTCAATCTCTTATCGGCTCGCAAATGGCGATGTGCAATCTCGGCATTCTCGCCGTTCCGCCGCTGTTCGGACTGATCGCGAAAAGGCTTTCCGCGGGGCTGTTCCCCGCGTTCCTCGCGGTTTTGTTCGCACTCATTTTGCCGCTCACTCTGTTATACTTTAAGAGAATGCGCACGCTTAAAGCCGCGGGCGGACTTAAATTCGGGAACAAACCCGAAAATATCGTTGATAATTCCGAAAAAAAATGATATGATTTTATCGGTGAGATTTTATGGAAAAAATAGCTAAATTCGAAAAGGTAAGCAAAACCGAATATTTAAGATGCGGAACGGAAGATAATTATTCCGGAATAATTCTGCCCAAAAGAGCCACCGCGGGCAGCGCGGGTTACGACTTTTTTTCGCCCGAAGAATTCACTCTCGCGCCGAACGAAACGGCAAAGGTCGCAACGGGCGTAAGGGTTAAAATAGCGAGCGGCTGGGTGCTGCTCATTTATCCGCGTTCGTCTTTGGGCTTTAAATACAGACTCACGCTCAACAACACGGTGGGCGTAATAGATTCCGATTATTACGAGGCGGAAAACGAAGGGCATATTTTTATAAAAATGACCAACTGCGGAGATAAGCCGCTCACGATAGAAAAAGGCAAGGCTTTCGCGCAGGGCGTGTTTACCCCGTTCGGCATAACCGAAGACGACGAGTGCGCCGCGCCGAGAAAAGGCGGCATAGGCAGCACCGACGCGAAATAAACGATAAAACAAAATTAAAAAGGGCGCGCCGCGCCCTTTTTAATTTCTAAGTGTTGCACTTAGTTTTACGATTATTCTTTCTTCGATATTCGGTTTATAACCGAGTTACATCAGCAATTCGCCCTCGTCGGAAGAAATCACCTTGAACATTTCTACCTGTCTGCCCGTTTCCGCGTCTATATACACGAAATAGGCAGAACCGTCGTAAGTGCCGGAAAATTCGTAACAGAGTTTTTCGCTCTTTTCGCCTATAGGCACAATCGCTTTTCTACACGTTATCACGTCTATAGAAGAAGAAACTTTGCTTCTCGCCTGTTCTGCGGAAAGCGCGGCTTTATTTATCACCCTTTCCGTATGGTTGGTGTAATAAGAAGTTGCTTCCATTCCGATAACCGCAGCCGTTTCCGCGCACACTCTCACTTTTACAAGGTCGGAATAAATGATAACGTCGTCCTTCGACCCGGCAAAGTTAATCGTATACACGTTGTCGGAGAGATTTACCCAGACGGGGCGCATATCGTTAAAACCCTGCGCGGCAAGGAATTCCAAAGCCTTTGCGGTCACGTAATCCCCGTCGAAATTCGTTTCCTTGCAGCTGCCCGAATAAGAGAACGAGATAAGCTTTCCGCCGACTTCCGAAATCTGCGCGAACAGCACGCTGTCGTTTACCGTGGCGGTAACGTTAAAGCATCTCATCGCGCCCTCTAACGTGCCTGCGTTTTTAACGTTTTCTAACCCGTATGCGCCGAATATATCGGAGAATATCTCTTTCGCTCCCGCTTCGTCCGTTTTTTCGCCCGACAACCCCTTTATTTCTCTTTCGTCCGCACCGTCCGAGAACGGTCCGTCGTAAATCAGCTCGGGATATTCTACGGAAAGATTTTCAAGGTCGTTGAAGTTATCGAGAACCACGTTGCCTTTATCGCCCGTCGCCATAGAAACGAACGAGAAATCGTTTTCCATTCCGCCCATAGTCTTTTGCAACGCTTCTTTAAGAGTAAGGTTTGCCTTATAGAGCTTTTTCAGGTTTTCCGTTTCGGCGGCGGTAAACTTTTCGCCGTCTATAAGCTTTTTATTCAGATACTTGGCGTAATCGCCTATCTGGTTTACAAGCTTGACCGTATAAAACTTGCTTTCGTCTTCTAACGGCAAGGATTGCAGGTCGTTTTCGGCAAGCTCGCTGTTTACGGCAAGATTCATAAGGTAATTCTGCATCGCGCCGGTATCGCTCGTCGCGAGTATTTTGGACATATTGAGATCCATATTGTCTACCTGCTCTACCGTATCGTAAAACGATCTGCGATAAGCCGATTCCAGCATATTATCGCTCGCGGTAGGCATTAAAAACGTGAACGTTAGAACCGAAGCCAGCACCAGCGTTGCCACGCCGAGCGAGATTACCGCAGCGAGCCAGCCGCCGAAGCCTCTGTTCTTTTCGCGGTTTTTGCGGCGGCTTTCCGCGTTCTTTTCCTTTCTCGCTTTTTTCGCGAGAAATTTCTGCCGTTTAAGCTCCGCCTTTCTCTGCTTTTCTTCTCTTTTTTCTTCCGCTATCCGCGCTTTCTCCGCGGCTATGCGCTTCTGCCTGTCTTTTTTGCTTTCGCGCTTTAACATATCGCGGCGTTTTGCGCGTTCTTCGGCAAGAAGTCTTTTCTTTTCGCGCGCTTCCGCTTTCTTTCTGTTTTTATCGCGTAAAATCGCGGCTTTGGCTTTTTCTTTTTCCGCTTTTTTATGCGCTTTTATTCTCGCAAGCTCAACGCGTTTTGCCGCGCGGATTCTTTCTTTTTCGGCTTTAACGGCTTTTTTTTTACGCTGTTTTTCAGCCTTTGCTTCCGCAGCGAGTTTTTTCTTTTCTTCTTTTCTGCGTTTTGCCGCGGCGGCTTTCTGCTTTTTGGTTTTGGATTTTTTCGTCGCCGGAGAAGTCTTTTTATCGGTTTTGGCGGAAGCTTTCGCTGCGGGCGATTTTCCGCTTTTTTCGCTCTTTTTGCGGGGCTTTGCGCTTTCGCTCGCGATTTCCGCGTTTTCAACCTTTTCTACGGCGTTGTTTTTCTGTTTTTCCATAATGTTTCCTCCTTATATTATTTTGCAAACACGTGGTTGCCGATAGTTACGGTAGTCGTTCTGGAAAAAATCCAGGCGGACGTTGCCGTGGCGGGATTATAATAATAAATCGCGCCGTAAGTCGGATCCCAGCCGTTCATTGCGTCCTGCGCGGCTTTTTTGGCTGTTGCGTCAGGCGTAAGATTTATCTGTCCGTCGTCTACCGCGGTAAACGCGTAGCTCTGATAAATCACGCCCGACATCGTGTTTGGAAAGGACGCGCTTTTTATTCTGTTCATAACGACCGCGCCGACCGCGACCTGCCCCACGTAGCTTTCGCCGCGCGCCTCGCCGTAAATAAGTCTCGCGAGAAGGTTTACGTCCGTGTTGCTGTAACTTCCCGTGGCGTTGTTTTGGCTTGCCGAACCCGTGCTAATGCCGAGCGCGGCGAGGGTTTTGTTGCCGACCACGCCGTCTGCCGTCAGTCCGTTCTTTTTCTGAAAATAAACCACTGCGGCTTTGGTTTTCGCGCCGTAAACGCCGTCTACCGTTCCTTTATAATATCCCCAGTTTTTAAGTTTACGTTGAACGGTTTTGACCGTTCCGCCCGTACTGCCCGTTTTAAGCGTCAGCGCGGAAGCCGATTCCGTTTTTGCCGGCAACGCCGTAAACACGCAGAACGCCGCGGTGAAAACCATTAAAACGAGTACGAATGTTTTAATCGCTTTTTTCATTGTTTCCTCCTTGTTTTTCATAAAAGCTTTTTATAATTTCGTAAATTTTGCTTTTGTAAACGTAATTTTTGCCTTCGCCCGTAAAACAGAGCGGAGGATAGACCACGCACCACCAGTTATCGCCTTTGCCGCTGCCTAAATTTATTATCAGCGCGTCGTAATATCCGCATTCCAGCGTAAGCTCTCCGTAAACGCGCGTGGGGAATTTTTCTCGCTTTAACCCCGCGTTGCTTTTATACGAAAACCCGTATTTTTCAAGCGTTTCGTCCGCAACCCGTTCCACGTCGGCAAGAAGCGCGTTAAGCGTTTCGTCCGCTTTTTTCTTCGTGTCGCAGGCGGCGATATACGGCGTTAAAAATTCCACAACCGCGTCTTTTACTTTATATTTTACGCCCTGATCCTCTTCCGAATTAGATTCGGCGCGGATATGTATGCGCAAATACTCTTTTCGGGGAGAGTCTTCCGCTTTTTGCAGAAACAATCCCGCGGCGATTAAAAATATTATGGCTAACGCTAAAAAACTTATGCAAACTTTTTTCATTTTATTTTGTGTCCTTATTTATCCTTCAATTTTTTATTTCATATTTTTTATTGACCGATAAACTTTTTTTAAGCGGGTTTTTATTGCGGAAAATACGATTTTTTTGACGAATTCCGCTTTTTATTCTTTTTGTGCGTAAAAAACGCCCCCGATTTTCCTACCGGAAAATCGGGGGCGTTGATTTTTTGCTTCGTCCTTTATCGAGCGTTTGTTTTTTTATAATGATTCCGCTTTAATAAGTCGTTGCCCGTAAACGGGTTTAAGCCGTCTATAAACGCGGTCGCGTTCTTTTTTCGTATCGAACATCGAGAAAACCGCGCTGCCAGAACCCGTCATAACCGTCGTGCCGAAGAGGCTAAGCGCGTCCGCGTTTTCGCGTATTTCCGGAATCAGCTCCGAAGCCGACGCGAAAAGGTCGTTTTTAAGAAGAGACCTGAATTCTGCCGCGTCGTTCTTTTCGAGCGCGGCGAGTGCGTACGGCGTGCAGGGAGAACGGCTCGCGCCTATTTCGTCAAACCGCTTGAAGCATTGCGCGGTAGAGCCGGAGCTTTCGGCAACGAGAATTAAAAAATAAAACCTTCTGCCGAGAACGAGCGGGTCTATCTGCGTGCCTCTGCCGCGAACCCGCGCGAAGCCGCCGCGAAGCATAAAAGAAACGTCGCTCCCTACGTCGTCCGCTATTTCGTCAAGCTCGCCGTTCACGTTATAAAGCCGCGCAAGCCCCGCGAGAACGCCTGCCGCGTCTGCGGAAGAACCGCCCAGACCGCCGCCCGTGGGAATATTTCTTTTTATCGATATATCCGCGCCGCACGTACCGAATTTTTTCACGAACGCTTCCGCCGCGCGATACGCGTTGGAATTTTCGGGAGCAATCTCCGCGGAAACGCCGCAAAAGGAAAGGCGAACGGCTTCGTCTTTCCTTTCCGTCACGATAATTTCGTCAAACACGTTCACGGACAAAAACAGAGAGTCAATATTATGGTATCCTTTTTCTCTGCCCGTAACGTCTAACGTAAGGTTTAGTTTTGCGGGTATTCTGATTTTTACTTTTTTCATAAGTTTTTTATATAACCCTTTATCCGTAATCCGCTCTTTTACCGCGCGGCGAATATTTATTTTTGTCTGTAAACGATAATCCGTTCCTTGCCCGTCAGCGGGAATTGCAGGTCGGGATTCGTTTCTAAAAGCGTCTGCGGGTACGCGCCAAGGCGTTTGGAAAGCCCCCATAAATCTTCGTTTTCGAGCGCGAGATACACGCTTATCGCGTGGTCGTTGACCTGCTTTTCGCCCGCGGACTTTACGTCTTTTATCAGCTCGTAAGAACTCTCTTCTTCGGGATAAACAGTAAATATAACGTCGAAAGCGACTTCCGTTTCCGTTGCGGAAACTATCTTTGCGGAAGATTCCGTCGCCGTTGCCGTCACGGTATAGCGTTCCGCGTTGCCGCCCGCGATTTTACACTCGAAAGGCGTTTCTATCCGTCTTGAAAAAACTTTTCCGTCCGCGTCGAGTATGAGCGCGTTGAGCGACAGCGCGCCGGAAACGATTATAAACTCGCCCGATTTTTCTGCGGATGCGATTTCCGCTTTTTCGCCGCAGGTTGCAGCCAGATACGCGCCCATAGGAATTTCGTCCACGGCGACGCGCTCGGAAACGCGCGCTTTTTCGCTTTTTACTTCGCCTCGTCTTATAACGGTTACTTTTTCGCGTTCCGTTTCGATGACGAGGCTCGGATCGAACGCGTCTTCCGCAAACGCTTTCGTTTCTTCGGAGAACGCCTCGCCCTCGCACTTAATAAGCGCGCTCGCGTTTAATCTGCTCACGCCGTTCTCTTCGTCAACGAAAATATCCGTTTTAAAAGACCTTACAAAAACTCTTGCCACCGCTTTAGACGCGGGCATTGCTTCTTCGCATTCTATCTCCGTTCTGAAAGGAACGACCTTGTCTTCTCTTATTATATCGTTTTTCGCGCCGGATTGCAACATAACGACGGATAAAAACGCTTCTCCGTCCACTATAATCGCGCCCACGCCGCACTGAACCGCCGTTACCGTAGCCTGCACCCTTTGGCTTATGACCTGCGCCACTTTGAAATTCAGCTCGATTTCTTCTTCTATGGGATAACCGCATTCCCTTATCCCCGAACTCTTTATCAAAGGAATTTCTTCTTCTTTAACGATAAGCCCGTCTCCCCGACACAGCGCACGGGACGGCGAAGAAGAATAAATTTCCGCTTTCACCGATATATACGCGATAATATTAAGTCTTACGCCGGAAGCGTCCGCTTCCGCCTTTTCCACGTCGGAACGCAGAACGCATCTGCAATCGCAGCCTTCGGGCAGCGCGATCTCGCCGGAAAAATCCGCGCCGCATTCGCACTTGGAAATTTCGCCGCCGGAATTTTCGTAACATAAAAAGAACGTGACCTTGCCGGAATATTTCAGCTTGCCTTCCGAAACGTCCTTTTCGGTAATGACCGACTGCGCGTAAAGATTGATGATTCCCGATACGGAATCGGTCGGAATCTCCGTCCTGCACTCCGCTTTGTTTTTTTCTTCCGTTTTTAGCGTTTGCCGACAAACGGCTATATTTTCGTAAACAGGTTCAAACGGCATATAACTCCTCCCGATAATTCTTACAATAACAGTATATAGCCGAGATTCTCGGTTTATGACTTTATTTTTATAAGCGGGAGAAAATTTTATCCCCCTCCCAGACGGGCAGGGCCTCGACTTCGCTCTTCGGCACCCATTCCAGCACCCCTTCGTTCCGGGCGGCGTCCTTCACCAGCTCGCCGGTCCAGCCGTCGGCGGTGTAGAGGAACATATACTCGGTCAGGCTGCCCAGCAAAAAGGTCACGATGCCCCGGAGGCGGTAGTTCGTCAGGGTCAGGCCCGTTTCCTCCCGCACCTCCCGCAGAAGGCAGTCTTCCGGGCTTTCAAAAGGCTCGAACTTGCCGCCCACGCCGATCCACTTGTCGTGGTTCATGTCGTTTTTCTTGGTCACGCGGTGGAGCATCAGCCACTTGCCGCCCTGCTCCAGATAGCACAGTGTCGTGTTCAGCATGGGGAATTCTGCGTTCATGGGAGTTCTCCTCTATTTTTCATTCAAAAAGGCGTCCCGCAGTCTGCCCCGCGGGACGCCTTTTGTGTTGTTTGGTTATTTGCGTGCAGCGCGGCCTTTGCCCGCGTTGTTCAGCTTCCGGACCAGATCGTTCTGGTGCTTGCGCTGGGAGGGCGTCGGCTCCGGGTCGTGGGCTTCATCGGCGCGGGCGTTGGTCTGCGCGGCGGAAGCGTCCACCCGGACGAGGTTCCACTCCTGATTGCCGCCGGAAACGTAGTTCCAGATCTGGGCCTGTGCGCCGTTCGAGGTATTCATGGCCACAAGGTCGATGTACTTGTCGGCCAGCACGTTCCGAATGCGGGTGCGGCCGTTGCGGGTGGGTTCCAGCGCCCAGCACTGGCTCAGCCCGCTGCTGCGGCTCCACTG
>CAJLXC010000035.1 GCA_905210545.1 uncultured Eubacteriales bacterium
GGATCAGATGCTTTTCTTGAAAGTGGTTTCTGATCATGGAATGGGGGAAACTGCCAGACAGGAATACCGGCCGGGGACAATTCATAGTTTGATGAGTGGGGCAAAAGAGGAACTTCTTCCATTTTTCAATCACATGATGGAAAAACAACCGGAAAAGGAAACAGAGGAAAGAAATCCGGAGGCAGAACGCTTGAAGGAAGAACTGCACTGCTCTGTCACCATGGCGGCGGAAGTGGAACAACTGGTGCGTTATGCTAAACTGGCAGGGGTGGGACTTTCCACAATTCTGGAGGCAGACCGCGCTGCAGGCATCCTGCCCTGCAGAGATAAGAAGGAGGGGAAAGGATATCTTGCACAGCTTAAAAGACGAGTGTTATGAGCGGGAAATAACGGCGGACAGTCATCGGTTTTCTCACATCTATGTGGAACACCGGGTACAGAACCTGCCAAGAACCCGGGAGATCCTTAACCATTTTCCAAAAGCCCAGGTAATTCTCGTCGAACACTATAAGGATGTATTTTGCAGAAGAGGGCAGGATTATGTGAAACAGCATGCGGGGCAGGCTCTGATTCTTGCGGAAAAAACCGAGCATTTTTTATATGAGGCCTCTCCGGTATGCCAGGACTTCGGTAACGCTAATTTTTATTATTGCTCCACCATGATGAATTGTGTTTTTGACTGTGATTACTGTTATCTGAAAGGGATGTATCCGTCGGGGCATCTGGTGGTTTTTGTGAATCTGGAAGATTATTTTGATGCGATACGAGGGGAACTGCAGAAGCGCAATCTCTATGTATGCGTTTCCTACGATGCGGATTTACTGGCACTGGAGGGTGTGTGCGGATACGGAAAGCGATGAATCTGCCTGCCCCGCTGTTCCGGGCAAGAGGAACGTCGGCAGACTGGCAGCCGGAATCCTCCATGTCGGAGAAGAGGCTGTCGCCGCTGTGAACTGTGGTTTGGCAGGTGTCGTTCATGTCAGATCCATATTTGCGTTGAGACTAGCTTGTTCGATGTAAAAAGGCAAGCGCGGAGGGGCGGAGGGCACGCTTTTTTGCCCTGCGTACGAGTCCCGCACCGTCCCGGAAGGTTGACCTCGGGCCATGAAATCTATATAGATGCAGCAGTGCCGGAATGGTGGAATTGGTAAACGCAGCGGACTCAAAATCCGCCGATGGCGACATCGTGAGGGTTCGACCCCCTCTCCGGGTATTGTTTTTAAGTTCGGGCGCGCTTCATTTCGGAAATGGTTTCCGAATCGTTTCGTTTGCGGATTTTGCCTTTCAAAGGCGCGCGGCGGGTTTTTTTATTTTTTTTCGTTCAGTTTTGCGGCGTTATTTTAATATTTCCATTCGGTTGCCTTGCCAAAATAAATGCCGAGCGGCTCGTAATGAACCTTGCAGGAAGCAAAGAGCTTTACAGTTCCTTTGTATTCCGAAAGATACGGAACGTGCTGAAAGTAGTTTGCGTCGTAAGTGCCGCTTGCCACTTCGTCGTTCTGAATCGTCCAGTCGAGGATTTTTACTTCCAGATCGTAGCCTTGTTTTTTAAGAAGGTCTTTCACGCAACCGTTAAGCACTTCCGCGTGGGGAACGTCCGAAGCGCAAACCGAAATTTTGGTGTTGTTTCCGTTCACGGTCGCGTCTTTAGTCGTTCTCAAATCTATCTGCGTAGAAGAATCGCAGGTCATCGCTCCGAGGTATTTTGTCTTGAAATACGTAGATACTTCTTGTGAAAGCATCGCGTTGGTAAGCGCGTCGATTTTCTTTTTGTAGTCGGCGTTGTTTTTATAATCGTCTTCTCTCGCGGCGATAACGTTTGCTTTGCCCGCAACCTGCGCGGCGTCGTCTTCTACCGCGGCGCGTTTATCGGAGGTTATACCGCCGGTATACGCGGTATTGCAAGGAAGAAGCGCAAAGTCGTAATCGCCCATAGACTGAACGAGCAAGTTTTCCGCAACGAGGGTTACTTTAACGGTCTTTGCTTTATTTTCCCACGATTTCTGCGTATCGGCAAAGTTGAGCGAGCCGTCTTCTTTAACGGGAAAATTATCGCCTTCGGCTTCTTTGCTGATAACGCCTTTTGCCTCTAACAGCTGAAACGCGCGAGCCGCGTTGGACACGTCGTCGCAGATTTCAAACGTGGTAGCGCTGTTCCCGCAAGCCGCAAGAGAGCCGACGGACAACGCCGTTATAAGACAAAGCGCAAGCGAGGTTATGATTTTAACAAATCTTTTCATTTCAATGTTCTCCTTTTATCTGTTTTTTTTGCTATTTTAAGTCCCGCTTCCTGAACGAGTTGGACTATTATTACCACTATTACTATGAGCAGCCAGAACTGCCACGAGGCTAAATAATTGCCGGTATTTCTCGTATAATACGTATATATACCCGATATAAGCCCGCCCGCGCCTATGTTATAAGCAAAGGACGAATAACCGAGAATGCTTACCGCAACCACCGCAACGCCCGTTATAAGCGAAGCCTTGGCTTCCGGCAGAAGCACCTTTATTATGAGTTGAAAATCCGTCGCGCCGAGCGACCTTACCGCCTCTATCTCGCCGGCGGGAACTTCCGCCAAAGACTGCTCTACCATTCTCGAAACGAATCCGAACGCGCACACCGTCATGGGGATTAAAATCGTGTACCACTCGCCCGTTCCCCTGCCGAACCAGGCTCTCGTCCAGGGGATACACAACACGATTATGATAAGGCACGGCACGGAACGCAGAACGTTCACGATAAGCCCCGTTATCGTATTGAGCCATTTGCACGGCTTTAATCCGTTTTTGGAAGTAACGTTTAAAAGCACGCCGCACGGAAGCCCCAAAAGATACGCGAACGCCGTGGAAAGTATCGTCATCAGCAACGTTTCGCCCGTCATACGTGCAATATCAATAAAGCTCATCGCTGTCTACCTCCTCGTGCGCGATACCCTCTTTATCGAGATACGCGTTAAGTTTTTGTATATCCTCTTCGTAATACGGCAGTCTGAAAATTATCTGCCCGTAAGTTTTGTCGTTTATGACCTTCGTTTCCGCGTAATAAACGGAAAGCAATATGTTGCACTGCTGAACTATGTTGGTTATAACGGGCTGTTCTATTTCTCCGTTGAACATAAGTTTCACGAATTTTTCGCCCTTTACGCCGGTATGCACTCTGCCCGAATAAATAAGCCGTTTCGCCACGGCGGCTTTGGGCGATAAAAACACTTCGGAAAGCGTGCCGCTGTCTACTATCTCGGAATTGTCTATTATCGCGACTTTGTTGCAAACCGCTTCTATAACGGACATCTGATGCGAGATGATAACGATTGTAAGTCCGAGTTTTTTGTTAAGTTCTTTCAAAAGCTCCAAAATAGAATGAGTCGTGTCGGGATCGAGCGCGGAAGTCGCTTCGTCGCATAAAAGAACTTTCGGGTCGGTCATCAACGCTCTCGCTATGGCGACTCTTTGCTGCTGCCCGCCCGAGAGCTCCGACGGATAAGACTTGAGCTTGTCTTTAAGCCCGACCGTTTCTAAAAGTTTAACGGCTTTTTCCGTTCTTGCGGCTTTGTCTTTATCTCCCGCGATTTCGCCGGCAAGTTCTACGTTTTTGAGAACGGTTCTCTGTTGCAACAGATTAAACTGCTGAAAAATCATCGTGACCTTTCTGCGTATTTCGCGAAGCCTTTCTTTGCTTACGTCAAAGAGGTTTTCGCCGTCAATAAGCAGCTCGCCGCTCGTGGGGCGTTCTAAAAAGTTGATGCATCTGACGAGCGTGGATTTTCCCGCGCCGGAAAGCCCTATGATTCCGTAAATATCGCCGTCCTCCACGGTCAGATCGATGTTTTTAAGCGCGGTGAACGGTCCGTTCTTGGATTCGTAAACCTTGCTTAAATTTTTTATTTCTATCATTAAAATCTCCTTTTTTCCTTCGTTTATCGTGACAATAAAAAAACGCTCGGGAAGTTTGTTTCCCCGAGCGTTGAACGCAGTTTTTTACCGAATTATAAAGACACGGCAACAAACCCACGCCGAACAGCCCGGGAAATTAGCATTCGCATCATAATATTACGGTAATTATTCATAGCGATTTTGCCGCTCCTTTTTTTTCTTTACCCGTTTATAATACAATAAAAAAAAACTTATGTCAAACGATTTTACGCCGTCTCGCTAAAATTTTCTTTTGAATTTTTCGCAAAGCTTTGCGGTTTCTTCTTCGGACACGACTCCGCTCGTTGCGTCCGCATACCTTAAAGACATAGCCGCGGCGGAAGAGGCGAGCTTTAATATCGCTTCGTCGTCGTAACCTTTATATATGCCGAGAAGAGTTCCCGCGCAGAACGCGTCCCCCGCGCCCGTGCTTCCCTTAACAAAGCCCTGCGGCAGGTCGAAAGAAGCCACCTCGGTATATCCGCTCTCCGAAAGGCAAACGCCTTTTTCGGGCAGATGAATAACCACGCGCTCTTTAACGCCGAACGATCTGAGTTTTTCCGCAATCGCGCGTATATTCTCTTTTTTCGGTTCTATTCCCGCGATTTTGCCCGCTTCTATCTCGTTGATGATAAGATTATCGGTGTATTTAAGGCACGGCACGATAACGGAATATCTGTCGGAATTTTCGCTGACTAAATCTATAGACGTTTTAACGCCCGCTTCCGCAGCTTTTTTCAGTATTTTAAGCCCGTCTCCGTTATCCACTTTATCGAGAAGCAGAAAATACCCGAGATGCAGCATTTCGGCAAGGTCGCCGAAGTCTATATCCGAAAAACCGTAATCCGCAGACGCGCCCGCGTAAGTGAAGAACGTTCTTTCCCCGCCCGCCACGCTCATAACGTCGGTAAAACTCGTTTTATCCGTTTTGCTCGTTTTTATCGCCGAAACGTCCACGCCTGCGCGGGAGAGAGTATCGATAACGAATTTTCCCTCGTCGTCCGCGCCGATTTTGCCGCTTGCGTATACGGGCAAAGCGTTATCGAGTTTTTTAAGATCCGTCGCCACGTTGGGAACGCACCCGCCGACCGAAAGCTCCGTCGCGCGGATTTTGGTAAGTTCTCCCGCTTTCGGGAATCCGTCTATAACGTTTATTTTATCCGCGAGAATACTGCCCGCAACGGTTATGCCTTTTTTCATTTTTACACCTTTATGGTTTTATTGTTAAGCTCTTCCGCCGTTTTAAGAACGGAAGCGAGTTTTTCGCCGCGCTTTAAGTCCGCATAAAGCTCTTCTATAAGTTCCGCGTGTTCGCCCGAATAATCGGAATACGTTTGCAGCGTTTTTTTCACGCCGTTTTCCGCGGCGAACGCGGCGAGTTCTTTGCTGCTTTCGTCGTCTTCGGGCGCGAAGAGCATGCCTGCGGCTATGCCTATGCAGATATAAGAAGCTTCTACCTTATGCTTTTCGCAAAGCTTAAGCGCGCCGATAAGCCTGTCGTTAGAACCGAGTTTTCGTTTCGTGTCTTTGCCTACTCTTTTTACCGTATCCGCAAGGGCGCGGTTTTTAAAACGGTATAACAGATTATCCGCGTGTTCGGTCAGCATTTTAACGTCCGCGTCGTTTTCTCTGCTTACCGCGAGCGCGGAAGAAACGAGCGCGCGATACGCGCAGTATTCTATATCGAAATCATTCGCCGCCTGATAAATATATTCGTAGCCGCGAAGATTGCCGAGATAAGCGCACAGCGCGTGGCTCATATTGTGCATAAACAGTTTTCTTTCTATAAACAGCCCGAACGGCGAATACGGATACAGGTTTTTCACCTCCGCGGGCGGTTCGCCCTTGAACGCCGCTTTATCCACGGGTAAAACGTTATACGGCTCTACGTATACGCGAAGCGGGTTGCCCTGTTTTTTCTCTTCCGTCATAACGGGAACCATTCTGCCGATAGACGCTTCTATAAATCCTACGTTTTTATCCACGTAATCGCCGAGCTCGGGAATCTCCTTTTTGATAAGACCTTTTAAAAACTCGTCCGCGCCGATAAGGTTTTCGCAGATTATTATGTTAAGCGGTTTTGCGTTTCTTTCCGCGCGTTTTTTTATGCCGAGCGATATGGGTTTTGCGATGAATTTAAGAACGTTTACGCCGATCGCGGTAGCCATCATATCGCAGGAAGCGATTTCTTCCGCCACGAGTTCCGCGTCGCCGCCGTCTATGCCGTATACGTTTTTTACGATTTTTTCTTCGTTTTTATCCGAAGTAACCACGTTGACGGGATAGCTTTTATCCTGATTAAGCCTTGCGATTACTTCTTTGTTGATGTCTATAAATCCTACCGAATACCCGGCGTCGGAAAACGATTGACCTATAAAGCCTCTGCCGATGTTGCCCGCGCCGTACATTATAAATTTTTTCATAAACAGTCCTTTTAAACGCCGCCGCGAAGTTTTCGCCGCGGCGTTTTCGGTTTTCTTTATTTTCGGTTTTTCTTTTTATCAGTTTGCTTCGGGATTCAACGGACCCGCAAGCTCTTTAAGGAAGAACAGCTTGCCGGGAAGCGTCGGAATATAAGAAGAAGTGATAAATCTCGTAGGTCCGTAACGAAGCGTCATCCAGAGGCTCATGCCCTGCCACTGCATCCCGCGGGAAAGCGCGCCGTCCGCGCCGCCTATCGCGTAATCCGCGGAGAACATAAGCTTGGGTCCCATCGTGTTGGCTCTGCACGGAACGAGAGTGGTTCTCGACTTGAATGAAGTGATGGCGTTCTGTTCGATCGTGAGCGGGTGAAGCTTTACCGCTACTCTGTAAGGCTGATCGAGCCATTCCTTATCGGTGGCGAATTCCGCGCCGATAGTCGGCTCCCAGAAAGCGATATGACACATTCTGCCTATGCCGTAAACGAGAACGAGCTTTGCGCCTTCCGCTTTGAGCTTTGCAATCTTTTCGGGATAAGAAGGAAGATTGTCTTTCGTGGCAAAATTTCTGTGATCCTTGGGAACGGTTTTGTCGCCCAGCGGGTTATAGAAAGCCGTTTCCATAGCGTTCTGAAAAGACGCTTCGCCCGTGATGGTATTGCCGTCTTTATCCGCCCATTCGTCCATATTGAAGCACCACACGTTTTTGCAGTCTTCGTTCCATTCTTTCAAGAAATACACCGCCCATTTATACATTCCCATAGGTCCTACGGGAAGAATAAAAATAAGCTTTCTCTTTTCGGCGTTGGCTTTTCTTATTTCGTTGGCGATTTCGTGACCCATTTTCACGTCGAACTCCGCGACGTCTTTACACTCGACGGGCGCGAAGTCTTTATTCCAGAAACTCTGTCTGTCCGTTATCGATTCGGGCGCGTTGGCGCAGCACTCGTCGATTTTTTTCATATCCCAGCCTTTGGGATAAAACCCTTCCAAAAGGCTGCCTTCTACCGTTGAATTGAAATCCATAATCATATCTCCTTTAATTTAACTTTTATTTTTCAGTCCTGCGACTTTTTGTTTTATCTTAAAGTTTTTTATCGTCGTCGTAGATTTTTTCTACGACCTTCTGCACGTGAACGGCTTCCGACCTGTCCATAAGAGCGACTATAACGTTGTCTTTATCCTTGAGTATCGCGGGTATAGTCCTTCTGTCGGCTATTCCGCCCGCGCCTATCACACACCATTTCATATATTTTATCTCCTCTTATTACGGCAACAAACGCTTCGTAGTGCCTTTTAAATAAGCCTTGCAAAGCTTAAAACCTTCCGCGTATTCCGCGCCGCACTGATACCCGCGATAACGCGAACACGTTCTCACCATATCGGGAAAGTCTATATGGTCGTGATCTCTCATCCATACTATCTGACTTTCGTGACAGTTAAGCATTTTAATTTTAAGGTCTATTTCGTCCGTAATGTCCACAAACTCTTCCGGCACGAAGTTCACCCCCGCGAGAGTGTCCATATAATATATAGGCACGAGCTTTGCGGGTTTATCCGTTTTGGGCGGATAGTTAGGGAGCGTTGCCGCGAACGACGCGTCGAACACGAGCCGCGACACCGCGGTATGATCGGGCATATAATCGTCGGGATTATGCGTGATGATAACGTCCGGATCGGCGTATCTTATCACTTCTACCATTTTATCTCTCGCCGCTCTGTTGTTGTCGAATATATCGAGGTCGTCAAACCCGCCGTAGATAACTTCTATCCCCGCGAGCGCGCCCGCTTTTTTCGCTTCTTCCGCACGCATTACTTTAAGCTTATCCGGCGGAATGATAACGTGTCCCAGATCGCCGCTCGAAGTATGGCAAACGATAACCTTATCGCCGCGCTTGACGCATTTTGCGAGAGTGCCGGAACAAGCGATTTCTACGTCGTCCGGATGACAACCGACAGCTAATATTCTCATATTGCAATAAAATCTCCTTCTTATATTTTACGGTAAAATTGTAGCACCCTTTTTTATAAAATGATATACACCGCGATAGACAAAAAGAGTAAAAAAATACACTGCATAATCTTACTAAAAAATATTGACAGACGGAGCGGAAAGGTTTATACTTTTTACGGAGAGAAGGCGATGGAAATAAAGTATTACAAACACAAACTCGAAAAGCTGCTCGTCGTGGACGAAGTGGTGACGATACATTATTTCGAGTTTGACAAAAACTATAAAAACGACGGAGAAACCCACGATTTCTGGGAACTCGTTTACGCCGACAAAGAAAGCCTTACCGCGCGGTCGGACGATAAAACGATTGTGATAGAACAAGGCGAAATGCTGTTTCACAAGCCAAACGAGTTTCATTCGCTGTCCGCAAACGGGCAGTCCGCGCCTAACGTTTTTATTATGTCGTTCGTATGCAAAAGCCGCGCGATGCGTTTTTTCGAAAACAAAAAGATCCGGCTGGACAAATCTCTCGTCAAATTTATTTATTTTATTATAGAAGAAAGCAAAAAGACCTTTAATCTTCCGTACTCCAACCCGGAACTCAAAAAAATGGAGTTTCTGCCCCGCCCCGCGCTCGGCGGTCAGCAGCTTATGGAAAACTTTCTCGAAATTCTGCTTATCAGCATTATGCGCGACGAAACGGAAAAAGAAAACCCTGACGTGGTTTTCTTGCCTGAAGAAGAGTTCGGCGGGAGAATCTCGCAAAGCGTTATACGCGTGCTTAACGATAAAGTAGACGAAAAGCTGTGCGTTCAGGATATCTGCGACAAGTTAAACTACAACAAGTCTTATATTTTCAGACAATTCAAAAAAGACACGGGCAGCACCATTATGGTGTATTTCACGCGGCTGAAAATAGAAAAAGCCAAAAAGCTCCTGCGCGAAACGAAAATGAACGTAACGCAGATTTCCGACTCGCTT
The DNA here is from genome assembly GCA_905210545.1 of uncultured Eubacteriales bacterium. Taxonomy (GTDB): domain Bacteria; phylum Bacillota; class Clostridia; order Christensenellales; family Borkfalkiaceae; genus UBA1259. The sequence goes on from CAJLXC010000035.1 coordinate 9,270, forward strand.
TCTTTCGACACGCCCAACTATTTTACTAAAACGTTCAAAAAGGTGACGGGCGTTTCGCCGCTTAAATACAAAAGAATTTACGTCAGCCGCTCCGCGCGGTAAAAGGGACAATCATATGTTAGACGGATTTGATTATAAAGAACCCGCCTGCTCGCTCTGCGGCGGCAAAGATTTTTATTCTCCCGACAAGGACGCGCCGTCCGGACGGATACCCGTTATGAGAATTATAGAAAAGCTGGACGGGTTTTTAAACAGAAACGACACGGAAAGCGCGAGAGCGCATCTCGTTTACTGGAAAAAAGAAGCGGAAGCCTTGCGCGACAGGCAAGGCGAGCTTGCCGTTACCGACGAGCTTATCGGTTTTTACAGAAAAGCGGGCGAAAAAGACGCCGCGCTCGCCGCATGCGCCCGCGCGGACGAGCTTATCGCGGAGCTCGGCTTAAACGACACGGTTTCCGCGGCAACGATAACGCTTAATATAGCGACGGCGTATAAAGCGTTCGGTATGTCCGAAAAAGCCGTTCCCCTCTACGAAAAAACGGAAAGCGTTTATAAAAAGCATCTCCCGCCCGAAGATCCGCTGTTTGCGGGATTATATAACAACGAGGCTTTGGCTCTTGCCGACTTAAAACGGTACGAAGAAGCGGAAGCTCTCTATAAAAAAGCGATTTCCCTCACGGAAAAAACCGAAAACGGCGCGCCCGACCGAGCGATTTCTTATATCAATCTCGCGCAAGTCTACGAAGCGCAGCAAAAACCCAAAACGCTTATTACCGACTGTATGTACAAGGCTTATGAACTTTTATCGGACGAAAGCGTTCTGCAAAACGGTTATCTCGCTTTCGTTCTTTCCAAATGCTACCCCGCGTTTGCTCGGTACGGTTACGACGTCATCGCAAAAGAACTGAAAGAAAAATCGGAGAAACTTTATGAACGGTCTTGAAATTTCCAAGCGGTTTTATCTCGAATACGGCGAAAAAGCGATAGCGGAAAATTTTCCCGAATATAAAGACAGAATCGCCGTCGGACTTGCCGGAGAAGGGAGCGAATGCCTCGGTTACGACGACGATATTTCGCGCGACCACGACTTTGACGCGGGATTTTGCCTGTGGATTACAGACGAAGACGAAAAGGAAATCGGCTTTAAATTAGAACGTCTTTACGCTAATCTTCCCAAAGAATTTATGGGGGTTAAACGTAACGCCGTTTCGCCCGCCGGCGGCAACCGCCGCGGGGTTATGACGATAGGCGGGTTTTACGGCAAATTTTTAGGAGCGGAAAACGCGCCCGATACTCTTGAACGGTGGCTTTATACCCCGCCCGCAATGCTTTTATCGGCTTGCAACGGAGAAGTATGGAAAGACGATCTCGGCATTTTTTCCGGAATCAGAAACGTTCTGTTAAAGGGCTATCCCGAAGACGTGAGAAAGAAAAAAACAGCCGCGCACGCCGCGCTTGCCGGACAGGCGGGGCAATACAACTATTCACGGCTTGTCGCCCGCGGAGAAACGGGTGCGGCGCAGCTCGCGATATTCGAGTTCGTAAAACACGCCGTTTCCATTGTGTACCTTTTAAATAATCGATACGAGCCGTTTTATAAATGGGCGTATAAAGGAATGCGGGATCTGCCCGTTCTTGCGGAAACGGAATTTTCTCTTTCCGGACTTACGGAACTCGGCAACTCCAAAAAGGAAGCCGAAGGAAAAGCAGAAATAATAGAAGACGTCGCCGCGGAACTTATTGCGGAAATGAGAAAGCAAGGTCTGTCGGACGCAACGTGCAATAACCTTGACACGCACGCGTATTCCGTGACGGACAAAATAAAAAACGCCGAGCTGCGCAATATGCACGTTATGGACGGCGTCTGATAATGAAACGATATATGCAGATATGCCCGAATGTTCATAAGAACGTATGAACATTCGGGCATATCTTTTTCTTTGATTAAAGGTTATAACCTATATTGATAGCGTTGAGGTTTTTGTCGTACAGTTCGGGGTGTTTTGCCGAAACGACTTTTTTCAAAGCCTCTTTAATGCTTTGCGTATCGAAGCCCGTTTCTTTAAGAATCTTACCCGTTATGATCATGTTGGCAAGCGTGGGCGTACCCGCGTCCGTCGCAAGCCGCGTTGCGGGAATATAAAACGTTTCTACGTCCGTTCTTAAAACCTTTCTCTCTATAAGCGTGCTGTCAACGAAAATTTTCGCGCCGACGGCTGCCGCTTTTTCCAACTTATCCAAAGACGGAAGATTCATACACACGAGAATATCGGGTTTTGAAACTATGGGCGAGCCGACCGCTTCGTCGCTTATTATAACGCTGCAATTAGCCGTGCCGCCGCGCATTTCCGGTCCGTAAGACGGCAACCAGCTGACCTGTTTTCCGTTCATAAGTCCGTTATACGCAAGAAATTTACCCGCGAACAATACTCCTTGCCCGCCGAAACCGGTTATAAGTATCTGACTCGTCATATCACTTATTCTCCTTTTCTTTATCCTTATACACGCCGAGCGGATAATACGGAATCATATTTTCGTCTATCCATTTAAGGGCGTTTACGGGCGTCATGCCCCAGTTGGTGGGACAGGACGAAATGACTTCTACGAGCGAAAAGCCCTTGCCGTTCACCTGATTCGTAAACGCGCGTTTAATCGCTTTTTTCGCCGCAAGAACGTTTTTGACGTTGTTTACCGCAACGCGTTCTATATAATAAGGCGCGTCCAGCGCGGAAAGCAATTCGCATACTCTTATGGGATATCCGACGGTTTTTACGTCTCTGCCGTAAGGCGAAGTCTGCGTTACCTGCCCGGGAAGCGACGTGGGAGCCATTTGCCCGCCCGTCATTCCGTATATCGCGTTGTTGACGAATATGACCGTAATGTTTTCGTTACGGGTGGCGGCGTGTACCGTTTCCGCCATACCGATGGAAGCGAGATCTCCGTCGCCCTGATAAGTGAAAACTATATTGTCGGGCATGGCGCGTTTAAGTCCCGTGGCGACCGCGGGCGCTCTGCCGTGAGCGGCTTCTACCATATCGCAGGTGAAATAGTCGTACGCCATAACCGAGCAACCGACCGGCGCGACGCCTATCGTTTTGCCGTCTATACCGAGATCGTCTATCGCTTCCGCGACTAATCTGTGAATTATACCGTGGGTGCAGCCGGGGCAATAATGCAACGGCGCGTCCGTCAACGCTTTGGGTTTTTCAAAAACTATCATTACTCTTTACCTCCTGCCGCTTTTACTATGGAATCCAGAACCTGCTCCGGCGAAGGAATCATTCCTCCCGCGCGGTTGCACAGATATACGGGGCGGGAACAACGGATAGCGAGCTCAACGTCTTCTATCATCTGCCCCATAGAAAGCTCTACCGAAACGAACGCTTTGGCTTTTTGAGAAGCGTTAAACAACGCCTTTTTCGGGAACGGCCATAGCGTTATCGGTCTTATCAGTCCCGCCTTGATTCCTTTTTCTCTCGCCGCTCTGACGGCGTTTTTGGAAACTCTCGCCGCGATGCCGAACGCTACTACGATTACTTCCGCGTCGTCCGTCATAAACTCTTCGTATTCCGTTTCGTTTTCTTCTATCTTTTTATATTTTTCAAATCTCTCGAAGTTGGTTTTTTCGAGCTTTTCGGGATCGAGATAGAGAGAATTGATTATGTTGTGCTTGCGCTCGCCTTTAGTACCCGTCACAGCCCACGGCTTTCCGATTTTTTCGGTAGTCGGCGCGGGAAGAGAAACGGGTTCCATCATCTGCCCCATCGTGCCGTCTGCAAGAAGCATAACGGGCATACGATATTTATCCGCGAGATCGAACGCTTTTACGGTGAGATCCGCCATTTCCTGCACGGAAGCGGGAGCGAGAACTATCAGATGATAGTCGCCGTGGCCGCCGCCCTTCGTCGCCTGAAAATAATCCGACTGCGACGGCTGAATTCCGCCGAGTCCGGGGCCGCCGCGCTGAACGTTGACGATGAGCGCGGGCAGATCCGCGCCGGCTATGTATGATATTCCTTCCTGTTTAAGAGATATTCCGGGGCTTGACGAAGAAGTCATAACGCGGAAACCCGCGCCCGCGACTCCGTAAACCATATTGATGGCAGAAATCTCGCTTTCCGCCTGTAAAAACGTTCCGCCGATTTTGGGCATACGCTTGGACATATACGCGGCGACTTCAGTCTGCGGAGTTATGGGGTACCCGAAATAATGTCTGCAACCCGCGGCGATGGCGGCTTCCGCAATCGCTTCGTTGCCTTTCATAAGAACTTTATCGGTCATTTTGTTTCTCCTTTATTTTTCTACCGTAATAACGCAATCGGGACACATAGTCGCGCAGAACGCGCAACCGATGCAGTCTTCGGCTTTGGTTACTTTTGCGGGCGAATGCCCTTTACGGTTTATTTTTTCTTTATCGATTTCTATGATATGCTTAGGACAGGCGGTAACGCAAAGCCCGCAACCCTTGCACAGATCTTCGTTAAAAGTTACTTTTGCCATTTCATTCTCCTTTAATTTCAAAATATTTTTCTTCGAGTCCGATCGGATACGCGCCGACGATTTTTTCCGCGATTTTCTTTTCCGCAACGGTTGCGATAACGGGCAAGCCGGAAAGCTCCGAAAGTTTTTCCGCTTCTTTCCTCGTGGCAAGCACCGTTTCTAAAGTGGTTTCTTCCGCCACGTTGGAATTGTTTATTATCGCGGTGAAAGGGATTTTCCCCGCGGCTTCTATCTCGCGCATAACCTCGAGAGCGGCTTCCGCCGAGCGCGTAAGCGGGCGATAAAAATTCGCGACGAAAATCATTTCGTAATCGTTTTCTTCAAGGATATCGGGCGCGTATCTGCCGAGCGCGAGCGCGCCGCGGTCGTCGCCGCCGATATCCAGCACGACTTTGCGCGACTTATCGCAGACCGCGCCGTAAATCTCTTTAGGCAGCGCGGGCAAATCCACGTTGGAATTAGCGTATGCGGGGAACACCGTTTCTACCCCCGCGGCTTTAAGGCGTTTCGCGCTGTCTTTGGTTCTGAAATACGGGTTTACTATATCCAGATCCACTATAACGCAGTCGTCGCCGTTCTTTTTGACGTCTATCGCGTAACTTACCGCTATATTCGTTTTGCCGCTTCCGTAATGTCCGGAAAAAAGCGTAACGCGTTTTACGGGAACGGAAAAGCCGTTCAGTCGCATACTTTAACGCTCCAGCCAAACTCGTCTTTCGCTCTGCCCCACTGAATAGCGGTTATGTCGTCGTATAACTTTTGAGTAACCGCGCCTATCTTGCCGCCGTTAATCTCGTATTCTTCGTCTTTAAAGCTGAGCTTTCCGATAGGCGAAATAACCGCAGCCGTACCCGTGCCCCAGGCTTCTTCGAGTTTGCCGTTTTTGGCAGCTGCAAAAAGCTCTTCCGCGGAAACGAGGCGTTCTTCTACCGTATAGCCTTTGCTCTTTAACAATTCTATGCAAGATTTTCTCGTAATGCCGGGGAGAACCGAACCCGTGAGCGCGGGAGTAACGATTTTTCCGTCTATCTTAAACATAACGTTCATAGAACCGACTTCTTCTACGTACTTTCTCTCTACGCCGTCAAGCCACAGCACCTGCGTGTAACCTTTCTTTTCGGCTTTAACGCCCGCTCTCAGGCTCGCCGCGTAGTTGCCGCCGCATTTGGCGTAACCCGTTCCGCCGCGAACCGCGCGCACGTCTACGTCTTCTATGGCGATTTTAACGGGATTCAAGCCTTCCGCATAATACGCGCCGACGGGCGAAAGAATTATAATAAACGTCGCCTTGCTCACCGCGTGAACGCCGAGATACGGATCTGCGCCGATCATAAACGGACGAAGATATAAAGAAGTGCCTTCGCTGTGCGGAACCCAGTCTTTATCGAGTTCTACGAGCGTTTCCATCGCTTTAAGCGCGAACTTCTCGTCGAGCTGCGGCAAACAAAGCCTTTCCGCGCTGTTGTTCATTCTTTTGATGTTTTCGGTCGGTCTGAAAAGGCGTATGCCGTCTTTGCAGCGATATGCTTTAAGCCCCTCGAAAATTTCCGTTCCGTAATGAAGTACGGAAGACGCGGGATCTATCGACAGCGGCGCGTAAGGAACTATTCTCGCGTCGTGCCAGCCCTTATCTTCGGAATAATCCATAAGGAACATATGGTCGGTAAAAATCTTGCCGAAGCCAAGCTTGCTTTCGTCCTGCGGCTTTGCCTTCGGTTCAGTAGTACGAACAATTTTGATATCCAACATTATTTCCTACTCTCCTTATTCAGCACCGCATGAAGGTTCGCACAAACCTGATTGTGGTGCGAAATTGTAATTATTATAACGCTCTAAAGTGGCAAATACAAGAGCTATTTTTCCGCTTTCTGCACACATTTGCAGCTTTTATGCAAAATTTGACTACTTTTTGATTGCACCACCCCATTTTATGGGGTACAATAATAGCATAAGTCGCGCCCGGCCACAGCGCCGGGCAGCATTTGCAAAGACAAGAAGAGGGATCACACACTATGGCACCGAAAGTAAAAGGCGTTATTTTTGATATGGACGGCCTGATGTTTGACACGGAGCGCATCTGGGACCAGTTCTGGAGCCCCTGCTGCCGCAAGATGAGCCTGCCGGACCC
>CAJLXC010000036.1 GCA_905210545.1 uncultured Eubacteriales bacterium
CTGATTGTCGCCGCCGCACGGTTTTAAAAGGTTTTAAGCAAATTTCATCGGTTATCTTGCGCAAATCGCGTGCCGTAATTGCTTTTTATTTTTCATTGTGCTATTATTATGTTACTATGAAAAATAAAAACGTTAGTCTGTTTATTACACTGTTTATCGCAATCGTCGCGTTTGCGGCGGTGGGCGCGATTACACTTGTTAAAGAGAAACGATACGTTAAAAACGGCGTTAAAGCCGACGCCACGATAACGAACGTTACGGTAAACGCCGATTCCGACGAAGACAACTTGCGTTACGACGTTTTCGTCGAATTCCGCGTTGACGGCGTAAAGCACAAAGGTCAGCTGGATTATTACGCTGTCGGAATGAAAAAAGGCGATACCGTTCCCGTTTATTATATGCCGGGTAATCCCGACGATTTTTCTTACGGAAAAGCAAACTACGTGCCGCCGATATTAAGCTTTTGCTCGGCGGGCGTGCTTTTTTTGTTTGAAATAATCGTAATAACAGGTATGATAAGAGCGGCGAAGCTTAAACGGTTTAAAAACAGAAAAAAACTTGTCGTCGCTAAAATAGAGTCCTTTTCCGTAAACAGAAAGTCCACGGTTTTAAATAAACACCCCGCAAAACTCGTCTGCAAGGACGAAAGCGGCAACGTTTATAAAACCAAATTGTTGTGCGAGGTTTACGAAAACTTTGTCGTCGGGGACGAAATAAACGTATACGTAGCCGCAAGCGGTACAAAAAACTACGCGATAGACGTTAAAGAGTATTCCGAAAGGAAGCAAACGCCGTCTCCCGCGACCGTCTGATCGGATAAGAGAAATTATGCAGGTGTTTATCAGAAAAGCCGAAAAAAAGGATATAAATAAAATCACCGAGCTGTTGCGCGAAGTTTTAGAACTGCACGCGGCTATTCGTCCGGACATTTTCGTTTCGGGAACGACCAAATATACCGGGTCCGAGCTTGCGGCGATTATAGAAAATGAAAAAACGCCCGTGTTCGTTGCGGAAGGCGACGACGGAGAAGTGAAAGGTTACGCGTTTTGTCAGATAAAAGAGCCGCCTTTTTCCACGAATATGAGAAAGGTAAAATCTCTGTTTATAGACGACCTTTGCGTGGACGAAAACTGCCGGGGTTCGCACGTCGGGCAAACGCTTTTTTCGTTCGTGAAAGAATTTGCAAAGGGCGCGGGGTGTTACGATATAACCCTTAACGTGTGGGCGGGCAACGACAACGCCGTCAGGTTTTACGACAAGATGGGAATGTTCGTAAAAGAAACGCAGATGGAATTTATTCTGGATAAATAATCGGCTTTTGCGGCGGCAAAGCAGGAAATTTTTGCAAAAATTAAAAGAAAGCGTTAAAATTTTGACAAACCGCGGCAAAATGTGCTAATATGTAGTCGCGAAACAAACGACAGGAACGCATATTTACCGAATTTGACTGCAACCGGGGGACTGTGAATATAATGATAAAGATAACTTTCGTATGTTACGGCAATATTTGCAGGTCGCCCTTAGCTGAATTTTTGTTTCGCGATCTGCTCGGAGAAAAGGGCAAATCGGAGAAGTTTCTCGTCCGCTCGAAAGCCACGAGTTCGGAAGAACTCGGCAACCCCGTTTATCCGCCCGTTAAAAGGATACTGGACAGAATGGGCATAGACTGCTCGCAAAAGCGCGCGGAAAAACTGCGGTCGGAGGACTACGCTTTTTCTGATTTGTTTATCGGAATGGACGGCAGAAACGTCCGGGATATGCAGAGAATTTTCGGCGGCGATCCGCAGAACAAGATAAAAAAGCTTATGGAATATGCGGGCGAAAACAAAGACGTTGCCGATCCTTACTGGACGGGCGATTACGAAACGGCTTTTTGCGATATAGTCCGCGGAATAAACGGGCTATATAATACGTCGGAAAAAGAAAGATAATCAAGACGGAGCATATCCGCTCCGTCCGATATAAAATTATAAGAGGGTTTAGAAAAAATGTTTACTTATGCAATTGTAGGATTCAGCGCGTTGTGCGTTGTCGGCGGATTTCTTTTCGGACTTATCCGCGGCTTTAACAGGTCTTTGTTGAGACTTATTCTCGTTGCGGTCAGCGTTGCTCTGGCGTGGTTTCTGCGCGGCGTTATCGTCAACCTGATATTGAAAATCAATATTCAGGGCAAAACGATAGAACAGTTTCTTACGGATATGCTCGTGAACAACGGCGCGTCTATACCCGACAGCGTAACGAATCTCGTTTTCGTTCTCGTACAGATAATCGCAAGCGTTATTTGTTTTATTCTCTTGTTTTTCTTGCTCAGGTTCATCACCTGGTCGCTGATTTATCCGTTCCTTAAACTTGTCGTGAGAAAAGGCGCGAATAAGAGAGCGTTGCTCGGCGGCGTTATAGGTCTTTTGCAGGGCGTGCTGGTGGCGTTCGTGTTCTGCGTTCCCGTAACCGGCATTGCGGGGCAACTCAATACTATGGTTACCGCTATGAGCGAGGTGAAAGTCAACGGCGAAGCTCTCGTTCCCGCGGAGGTTTCTTCGCAGATAGAAAGCATCGGGCTTAACGATTATCAGAACTCCGCGCTCGGCAAATTTTATATCAAAACGGGCGGCGGATTGTATAATAAGATGACTTCCGCAAAAGACAGAAACGGCAACAACGTTTCTCTCGAAGCGGCTATAAAAGCCCTCAGCGCGTCCGCGAAAGTCGCGAACAGCTTGTCGGATGCCGCCAACGCGGACTTCTCCCAAGGTATAACCGCAGAAAATAAAGACGCGCTCGTCAGCGCGTTGAGAACTATAGACGACGTTCAGAAAAACGAGTTAAGCGACGAAGACGCGAAACGTATCGTAAACGAGCTTATCACGGGCGTGGTGGAAGCCGCGGGCGGCTCGGAAGGCGGAGAAGGCAACTTCACTCTTCCCGAGAATTTCGATATAGGCAAGCTGGAAGCCGGCGCGGCGGCAGACGCGGTGGAAGCGATTTACGGTTATACCGAAAGAATGAACGACGAAACCAAGACCGACGAAGAAAAACAGCTTACTCAGGAAAAAGCCGCTAAAATCGTAAACGGTATTGCCAAAAACGAAGAATTCATCACTTCCATCACCGGCAGCGACACGAGTCTCGTGGGCGATATAAGCGAAGAAGACAAGACTACTATGACCGCCGAAATAGAAAAGCTCAAAACGGACGGCACTATAAACGACGAAACCGCGGCTTCTCTTAAAAAACTGCTCGGCATAACCGCAACGTCACCTTCGGGCGAAGGCGGCGCGGCGACCGGCGGAGAATCGGCAGCGGCTTAAACGGAGCGTAAAAAAGCAGGTAAAATCAACCGACGCGGCGGCGAAGACGGAAACGAATTCGCCGCCGAAAAAATTTAAAAACAAATTTTAAAAAAGTATTGACATAACGTTTTTGCTATGTTACACTGAATGCGTAAAAGACTTTAATCTTCGTTTAGATTAAAGTCTTGATTTTTTATCAGAGGTTTTTTATGGACGAGGTCAGACCGCGACGTAAGTCGTACGAAAACAACGTAAACAGAATTCCCGATTACGAATATCTTTTTCAGGAAGAAACGGGTAAAAAAGGGAAAAAGAATTCGCACTTTTTGAGGAAGATATTAAAGATGAATATCTGGTCGCTTATTCTTGCGGCTTTTGTTTATCTTTTGCAGGCTTCGCCTACCTGGGCAATGCCGATAATCTCTTCTAACATAATAAACATTGCGACTGAAACTCTTAAAAACGGAACGGGCGTGACGGCGGAAGTATGGCGCGCGGTCGCGATAAACGCGATTATTCTCGCGATTCTGATTTTGCAGAATATTCCTTCCACGATGTGGTGCTGGAAAATCAACAGCACGATGCTCCGCCGTACCAGCGCGGGAATCAAAGGCGCGGTCGTAAGAAAGCTGCAAAGCCTTTCGATTACCTATCACAAAGACATAGAGTCGGGCAAAATTCAGTCAAAATTCTTAAAAGACACCGTAGAAGTGGATAACTTTTTCAGGCTCGTGGCGTTTTCGCTTATTCAAAGCCTTATAAACGCGATCGTTTCCATAAGCATTTCGGTTTATAAAAACGGGCTTATTTCTCTTTTCTTTCTTCTCGTTATCCCCGTAAACGTGGGGCTTACGTTTTTGTTCAGAAGAAAAGTCAGACAGGTAAACCACGATTTCAGACAAAAGAACGAAGACGTTTCCGTAAAGCTTACGAATATGCTCACGATGATGCCCGTAACCAAAGCGCACGGACTCGAAAGCACGGAGATTTCTTCGGTAGAAAAATCCATCGCCAAGCTCACGGGCTCGGGTATAGAAATGGATAAGGCTTACGGCAAGTTCGGCGCATGCTCCTGGGTTACAAACACGCTCTTGTCCGCGCTGTGTCTTGTGTTCTGCGTGGTTCTCGCGCTTATCGGACGAATAACCATAGGCGAAGTGGTTTTGTATCAGTCGCTTTTTACTTCGATCAGCAGCAGCATATCCTCGCTTATCGGTATTTTCCCGCAGCTTACTTCGGGTATGGAAGCGTTGTCTTCCGTTTCCGAAATAATGAACGCCAAAGACGTGGAAATGAATATCGGCAAAAAAACCATTCACGAAATAGACGGCAACGTGAAATTCGACCACGTTTCTTACAGATACCCCGATTCTCCCGAATTCGTGGTTAAAGATTTCAATCTCGCGGTAAAGAGCGGCGAATGTATCGCCGTCGTTGGCGCGTCGGGTTCGGGCAAATCGACCATAATGAACCTTATAATAGGTTTTCTCGTGCCGACGGAGGGCAGAGTGCTTATAGACGGCAAGCCGCTGACGGAGCTTAACCTTTCGGAATACCGCCACCATATATCGGTCGTGCCGCAAAACAGCATACTTTTCTCCGGCACGGTAAGAGAAAACATCACTTACGGTTTAAGCGGTTATTCCGAAGAGCAGTTAAACAAGGTCGTGGAAATGGCAAACTTAAACGAGTTCGTTAATAATCTTCCGCAGGGGCTGGATACGAGAATAGGCGAAAACGGAGATAAGCTTTCCGGCGGGCAGAAGCAGAGAATAACAATCGCCCGCGCGCTGATAAGAGATCCGCGAATCCTTATTTTAGACGAAGCCACTTCCGCGCTCGACAACATATCGGAATATCACGTGCAGAAAGCTATCGCTTCTTCTATAAAGGGCAGAACCACTTTCATCGTCGCGCACAGGCTTTCCACGATAAGGGACGCGGACAGAATCGTAGTTATGGAGCGCGGCGTTGCCGTAGAAATCGGCACGTACGAAGAGCTTATGGAGAAGAAGGGTAAATTTTATGAACTTAAATGCCTTAACGAAATGAACCTTAAAACGGCGGAAGAGGGGTTGTCGTAATTTGTTTTATAACCGCGAATCGGTACTTTATCGCTCATTTCATTGACAAAAAACATTATTTCTGTTATATTTTACTTAGAAAAAGATTAAAAAGGAGAATCAGCTTATGTCTTTAACAAAAAAACAGAAAGAAATAGACAAAATGAAGTGGGAAAAGAGCGAACAACTCGGTAAAGACGCTTGCGGCTCGTTCGATTTTTGCGGGAAATGCGACAAATCGTTGGAAAATCCCTGCGATAAAGCGTATTCGTCATTTAAAAAAGACGTAAAGCCCGCTGCTAAACCGAGAAAGCAAACCGTAAAAGCCAAAGAAGAACCGGCAAAAGCAACGACTAAAAAGACTAAAACCGCCGCAAACGAAGTCGCCGCGACAAAGGTCGTTAAGAAACGCGCGGCAAAGAAAACCGTATAAAAACAATAAATAATACGAGAAACGCGAAACCGAGAAAACGATTTGCGTTTTTTGGTTGTTTTTGAAAAAATCAAGTAATTTTAAATGATTTTTACGTAAAATAGAATTATACCTAAAGAGAAAGGTCGGAAAATGCAAAAAAAAGAAAAAGCCGTCAAAACAAAGAAAACCCGTCAGGAAAAAATACAGATAGTCGCGTATTCGATTACGCTTGCAAGTTTTATAATCCCCGTCATATACCTCGTTTTTAAGATGATTTTCGGAACGCTGGATAAATCGGACGCGGGATATCACTCCAACGCAGACTACGTGCTGATGATAGCGCAATGTCTTTTAGGCGCGCTCGTTATAAACGTTCCTACCATATTAGGTAAAAGGTTTCGTTTCGAAGTGCCGCCGTTTTTGTATGTGTTTTTCATTTTCTTTTTGTATTGTTCTATATTTCTTGGCGAGGTGAGAAGCTTTTATTATAAATTTACCTGGTGGGACAGCTTTCTGCACGGAAGCAGCAGTCTGATGCTCGGATTTTTCGGGTTTATGGTCATAACGATTTTAAACCGCGACGAAAACACCGTAATGCATCTTTCGCCGTTTTTCGTGTGTCTGTTCTCGTTCTGCTTTGCCGTAACGGTAGGCGCGCTGTGGGAGATTTACGAGTTTACGTTCGACGGATTGCTCGGACTCAATATGCAGAAGTTTATGCTTTCCGACGGAACTATGCTCGTCGGTCACGAGGCTCTTAAAGATACGATGAAAGACATTATAACCGATTCGCTCGGCGCGTTGACCGCAACGATAATCGGATATATCGGGTTAAAGAAAAATCAGAAATGGCTTATACCTAAAATTACCGAGGCAGAAGCGAAAGAAGAAAAGCCCGTTCCGCCCGAAACGATAGTTCCCGTGTCTGAAACAGAACGAGCAGAAGCGGAAATAGCCGCTTCGGAAGAAAAAGGCAAAGCTTAAAACCTCAGGCAACAAGCCGTGACAACAAATAAAAACCCCCGTTTCTTAACGTTCGCTTAAGAAACGGGGGTTTTCGTCTTTCGTAAAAACTTATTTATTCAAAACGTCTTTTGCTTTCGCGACGACGTTTTCTACGGTGAATCCGAATTTTGCGAAAAGTTGTTTTGCGGGAGCGGACGCGCCGAACGTTTCCATTCCGACAACCGCACCGTCAAGACCGACGTATTTATACCAGCTCATCGGTGAACCCGCTTCGATAGCGACTCTCGCTCTCACCGAAGAGGGCAGAACGCTTTCTTTATATTTTTCGCTTTGCGCTTCGAAGTCTTCTACGCAGGGCATAGAAACGACTCTCGCGTCTACGCCGTCTTTAAATAACTCTTCTCTGGCGGAAAGCGCAAGTCCCACTTCCGAACCGGTCGCGATAAGGATAAGGTCGGGGGTTTTCTTTTTGCTGTCCGCAAGAACGTAGCCGCCCTTAAACGCGTCTTTGCCCGTGCCGTTAAGCATAGGAAGCGTCTGTCTCGAAAGGACGAGGCAAGAAGGCGTTTTGCCCGTGAACGCGGAGATATAAGCCGCCGCGGTTTCTCTGCCGTCGGCAGGGCGATAAACTCTCATATTCGGCATCGCACGGAGTCCCGCGAGGTGTTCTATCGGCTGATGGGTAGGACCGTCTTCGCCTACGCCGATGGAGTCGTGCGTGAGAATATACGTTACGGGGATTTCCATAATCGCGGACATACGCATAGCGTTCTTCATATAATCGGAGAACACCGCAAAGGTCGCGCAGTAGGGCATAAGTCCGCCGTGCAGATACATACCGTTGCAGATTGCCGCCATAGCGTGTTCTCTTATGCCGAAGTGCATATTAGAACCCGTTCTTTCCGTCGCGGAATAGCTGCCGCGCGCTTTGATGTTGGATTTGTTGGCGGGGGCAAGGTCCGCAGAACCGCCGATAAGGTTAGGCACGTAATTCGCGAGCTTGTTAAGAACGGTGTTGCCGTATCCTCTCGAAGCGTCGTCTTTTTCAAACTGCCAGAGGTCTTCCGCGTTTTTAAGGGCGGAGGAGAAGTCGTTCTTCTTCCACGCCTTGTATTCGGCGGCGAGTTCGGGGTATTTCGCTTCGTAATCCTTAAAGAGCTGTTTCCAGAGTCTTTCCGCTTTTCTGCCGCGGTTAGCGAATTTTTTGCAGTGCTTAAATACTTCTTCAGGCACTTCGAACGGGGGCAGATCCCAGCCGAGCGTTTTTCTGAGCGCGGCGACGTTCTCTTCTCCGAGCGGCGCGCCGTGAGAGCTTGCCTTGCCCTGCAAGGGCGAGCCGAAGCCTATTTCGGACTTAACGATGATAAGCGAAGGCTTTTCGGTTTCCGCTTTCGCTTTCTTTATCGCGCGGTTAAGCGCGGCAACGTCGTTTGCGTCTTTAACCTTTATAACCTGCCAGCCGAGAGCTTCGTGGCGTTTGCCTACGTCTTCGGTAAAGGTTATGTCGGTGCTGCCTTCTATCGTTATATCGTTGTCGTCGTAGAAAACGATGAGCTTGCCGAGTTTAAGAGAACCGGCGAGCGAAGCCGCTTCGTTCTCGATTCCTTCCTGCATACAGCCGTCGCCGCAGAGCGCGTAGGTGTAGTGATCGACCACGGGGAAGCCTTCTTTGTTGAATTTCGCCGCGAGATAGTTTTCCGCAATAGCCATACCTACGGCGTTTGCGATACCCTGACCGAGCGGACCGGTAGAAGTTTCCACGCCGGGGCATACCTTGTATTCGGGGTGTCCCGCCGTGCGCGAACCGAGTTGACGGAAGTTCATAAGGTCTTCTTTAGTAAGACCGAACCCGAAAAGATAATAAAGCGCGTAATCGAGCATAGAAGCGTGTCCCGCGGAAAGAACGAATCTGTCGCGGTTATCGAAAGCGGTATCCTTCGGATTAAAGGTCATGTTGGTAAAAGCCGCGTAACCGATAGGCGCAGCGCCGAGGGGCATACCGGGGTGACCGGAGTTTGCCTTCTGGATAGCGTCCGCAGAGAGCATTCTTATCGCGTTTACCGTGAGTTGTTTAACGTCTGCCATAGTTTCCTCCTGAAATTCGCGCGATAAATTCCCCGCGGGGAATATGCGCGTTTGCATTTAAATATATTATAGGTTATTTTCAAGTCTTTTTCAAGTCTTTTTAAGTAAAATATAACAAAAAACTTGACATTCCCTTTTATCGCGTGAGATAATCATATATATTATATACGCAAACGGAAAAAAGTACGTTTCATCGGAGAGAATAATGGAAGACAGAAAATTCGTAACGGAAATAGCCGATATAGACGAAAACTTCACGCAGTGGTTCACGGACGTGGTGCTTAAAACCGAACTCGTGGACTACGGTCCCGTAAAAGGCACTATGGTAATCCGCCCTTACGGCTACGCCATCTGGGAAAACATTCAGAAAGATATGGATAAGAGATTCAAAGCGACGGGCGCGCAGAACGCGTATTTCCCGCTTCTTATCCCTATGAGCTTTTTTACCAAAGAACAGGAACACGTAGAAGGCTTCGCGCCGGAGGTCGCGGTGGTTACGCACGCCGGCGGCGCAAAACTCGAAGAGCCTCTCGCAATCCGCCCCACGAGCGAAACGATTATCGGCACGATGTATTCTAAATGGATACAGTCTTACAGAGATCTGCCCGTTATGATGAATCAGTGGTGCAACGTTATGCGTTGGGAAAAGACTACCCGTCCTTTCTTAAGAACAAGCGAGTTCTTGTGGCAGGAAGGTCATACCGTCCACGCGACCGAAGAAGAAGCGATGGAAGAAACGATGAAAATGCTCGAAGTATACCGCAATTTTGCGGAGGAAACGCTCGCTATTCCCGTTATCTGCGGCAGAAAGACCGAGAAAGAAAAGTTCGCGGGCGCGGTCGCAACGTTCGGAATGGAAGCTATGATGCTCGACGGCAAGAGCCTTCAGGCGGGAACGTCGCATTATCTGGGGCAGAATTTCTCCAAGGCGTTCGATATAAAATTTCTCGATAAAGACGGAACGCTTAAATACGGCTATACTACGTCCTGGGGAACTTCTACCCGTATGATCGGCGCGATAATTATGGCGCACGGCGACAAACGCGGACTCGTGCTGCCGCCCCGCGTCGCTCCGATTCAGGTCGTTATCGTGCCTGTCGCGGCGCATAAAGAAGGCGTTACGGAAAAAGCCCGAGAAATAGAAAAGCTTCTCGCGGCGGCGGATATAAGGGTTAAAACCGACGAGAGAGATATGAGTCCCGGCAGAAAGTTCAACGACTGGGAAATGAAAGGCGTTCCCGTCCGTATAGAAATAGGACCGAGAGATATAGAAAACGGCGTCGCCGTGCTTATGAGAAGAGATACGCTCGAAAAAATCACCGTCGGATTCGATTCGCTCGCAGATACGGTTAAAGCTCTTTTGGGAACCATTCAGAAGGATATGCTCGAAAGTTCGAGAAAGAGAAGAGATCAAAAAATCGTGGAAGCCGACAGTTTAGACGGTATACTTGCCGGCGTAGAAGGCAAAAACTTCGTCAAGGCGCAATGGTGCGGCTGCCGCGAGTGCGAGGATAAAGTAAAAGAATACGCGCAGGCAACGGCGAGAGTTATGGTAGACGAAGAGGGCGTGGAAGGTCGTTGCGCCGTCTGCGGAAAACCCGCCAAACATAAAGTTATATTTGCAAGGGCTTATTAAGCCCGAAGGGGAAATCTAATGCTCAGCATGGTTTTAAATAAAGAATCCGGACTGGTGGTCTGTCTGGATGGAATAGCCAGAAAAAAAGCGTTGTCGTTCGGAGGGATTATCGCGATACTTTGTTGCGTTCTTGCCGTGACCGCGGCGTTTTACGTGCTGCGGTCTATAGGGCTCTACGCACTTGCCAAAAACAACGGCATAGATCACGCGTTCGTCGCCTGGATACCGTTCGCCTGGATATACGTGGCGTGCAAGCTCATATCCGAAACGAGAATGTTCGGCTGGTCGTTTAAAAACATCGCGGTCTGGGCGCTGATTATCTTTTCGGTGAGCGGCGTTCTCGATATAGTTTACAACGTGCTTACGTATTTCCCCGCGGTCGGATATTTCCTGCAGGGCGGCACGATAGAAATCACAGAAGTAAGCGCAGGAATGGTGATTAAATATATTGATGGTCTTGTAAGTCCTTACGGAAAAGCTGAACCCGCGATAAAAACTTTCTGCACGGTTATAAACGTTACGACGAGCATATTGTCTTTGTTCACTCTCGTGGTAACGGTGTTTGCGTATATAGGACTTTTCAAAAAGTTCTGGCCGCAGCATTATATAATAGCTTCTGTGTTATCGGTGCTCGGTCTGTTCCCGATATTCGTGTTTGCGGTGAGAAACAAACCTGCAACTAACTACGGCGATTATATCCGCTCGCGCTTTTATTACGGAGAAACTTACGGACAGAATCCGCCCCCCGGAACGGAACGCCCGCCCGAACACCCGTTTGAAGAATTTGCGGAACGCGGCGAAAAAGACCCCGGCGATCCGTTTGCGGAGTTTGCGGACGATAAAAACAAAAAAAACGATAAATGAAAAACGATAATATAGCGGCAATTTCCACCGCGCTCGGCGCGGCGGGAGTCGCGGTGATAAGAATTAGCGGCGACACGCCTTTGACGGTCGCCGAAAAGCTTTTTAAACCCCTCGGAAAGATTTCCGTCGGCGATTTCGAGCCGAATAAAATGTACGTCGGCGAAATAAACGCCGACGATTTTTGCGATTTCGGAATGTGCGTGTTTTTTAAAGCGCCGCGTTCCTTTACGGGCGAAAACGTGGTGGAATTCCACACGCACGGCGGAACGGCTATAGTAAAGGGCGTTCTTAAAAAAATACTCGCGTCGGGGGCAAGACTTGCCGAGCGCGGGGAATTTACCAAACGCGCGTTTATGAACGGCAAACTTTCGCTTTCTTCCGCAGAAGGGCTTATCGATATGATAAACAGCGAAACGGAGAGCGGAGTCCGCGCAGGGTACGCGCTTTACAGAGAAAAGCTTACGGCAAAAATAACCGAAATGCAAAACGTCCTTTTAGACGCCGTCTCACAGATAGACGTGGATATGGACTTTCCGGAAGAAGATTTAGAAGCTACTTCCGAAGCTCGCGTAAGAGACGACCTTGAAAACGTTCTTGCACAAACGGAAAAGCTTATTTCTACTTTCAGAACGGGCAGAGTGCTTAAAAACGGCGTAAAGGTAGGCATCGTCGGCAAGCCGAACACGGGCAAAAGCTCGCTTTTAAACGCGCTTCTTTCTTACGACAAAGCCATCGTGTCGGGGATTGCCGGCACCACGCGCGACGTGGTTGAAGGCGCGATAGACGTAGACGGCGTGAGATTCAATCTGTACGATACCGCCGGTATTCGCGACACCGACGACGAAATAGAACACGTGGGCGTGGCGATGTCCGAAAAAACGGTTAAAGAGTGCGACGCGCTCCTGTTCGTTGCGGACGCGGGCGATATTACGGAAGAGGACGAAAAAATTTACGCTTCCGTGAAAGATAAAAACGTTATTTTCGTTGTCAACAAAACCGACTTGTCGGAAGAAAAAGACGAAAGAGCGGACGTTTATATCTCGGCGGCAAGCGGGGAAAACGTAGAAGAGCTTAAAAAAATGCTGTACGAGCGGTTTGTTGGCAAAGTAGATACCAACGCGGACTATCTGTGTGAAGAGAGGCATCTGGCTGCGCTTTCCTCGGCGCGCGATAAAATTTCCTCGGCGTTGTCCGTTCTCGGCAAAGAACCCTTGGATATTCTCGCGATAGACGTTCGCGCCGCGTGGCAGTCGCTCGGCGAAATAACGGGCAAGACCGCAACGGAAGAGATAATAAATAATATTTTCAGCAAATTCTGCGTGGGAAAATAAAGCGTTGCAAACTCCGTATCGTGTCATTGCGGACGCCTTTCGACGGGCAACCGTATCGTGTCATTGCGAGGGGTGCAAACCCCGTGGCAATCTCACCCGCGACAGCGGGGAAAACATAAAAATCAAGGGGGATTTTTATGAAAACGACAAGCAAAAAAAGCGCCGTATTCTCTTTTATCGGAATTGTTACGGACGTTCTTCTTATTGTCGCGTTTTTCGTTAAATGGTTCAGGTATACCGCGACTTATCAGCCGCAAACGCCGGGCGGAGCGGTCTGTTCTGTCGATTATTATTTCAGTATGGCGGAAAATCTTAAAGCGGAAGACGCCTTTTTTATGTTCTGGTTGGTTCTTTCGTTGATTGCGGCGTCTATAGTTTGTTTTTGCGCCGATATAATTAAAAAAGAAAACCGAACTATAAAAATAATAAGCCGCGTTGTGTTTGCGGTTGCGGCGGCGGGGTTTTTCGTTGCGTTCGCAATCGCCGCAGGCGTAGGGCGCGGGTTTTAAATAAATTAAAGACAGGTTGGTTATGGTAAATCTCGAATTATACAAGGTTTTTTACGCCGTGGCGAAGTGCGGAAGCCTTACCAAAGCGGCAGAAGAGCTGTATATTTCCCAGCCGGCGGTGTCGCAGGCGATAAAACAGCTCGAAAGTCAGCTCGGCGGCGCGCTTTTCAACCGCACGCACAGGGGCGTGGAGCTTTCGGAAGCGGGCGGCAAACAAATATTCCCGATAGTAGAAGACGCGCTTAAACTTCTCGCCGAAGCGGAAAATAAATATGCGGAGCTGAAAGGCTCTGCCGCGGGCGTTATCAGAATATGCGCTTCCGACACGGTGAGTTCGCATTTTCTCATTCCGATAATAAAAGAATATCACGAAAAATATCCTGCGGTGAATATCGTTCTGATAAACGGGACTTCCGCAGAAACGATAGAAACCTTAAAAAACAAAAAAGCCGATATAGGTTTTGTAAACCTTCCTACGGAAGACGAAGACGTGGATCTGACGAGCTTGGTGATGCGGCTTCACGACGCGTTTATGGCGAGCGACGGGTTTTCGGAACTTACAGGGAAAACGGTGGAGCTTAAAAGCTTGCAGGACTACCCTCTTTTGATGCTGGAAGCTTCCACCTCCACTCAGCGCGCGATAACGGCGTTTACGGGGAGTCTCGGCATACAGCTGCATCCCGAAATCGAGCCTGCGAGCTTGGAGCTGATGGTGGAACTCGCCAAAAACGGGTTGGGCATAGCGTGCCTGCCGAGAGAGTTTGCGGAAAGGGAGCTGAGCGAAGGCTCGCTCAAAGAAATAAAAACCGACCCCGCATTGCCGCCGCGCGCTATAGGGCTTGCGCTTCCTAAAAACGTCGCGCCGACTTTTGCCGTCAGGGAATTTATAGAACTCGTGAATAATAAAATAATCAATAAGGAATAAAAACGTAAATAAAAGGAGAAAAATATATGAGTATATGGCAAGCGATAGTGCTTGGCGCGGTTCAGGGTTTTGCGGAATTTCTGCCGATATCCTCGAGCGGGCATCTGATTTTGTTTCAGCACTGGTTTAAGATAGAAAACAACGTAATGTTTTACAGCGTGATGCTGCATATCGGCACGCTTATTCCCGTCGTGATAGTTTTGTGGAAAGAGATCGTCGCGCTGTTCAAAAAACCGTTCAATAAAATGCTGTATTTGATTATCGCAACCGTTCCCGCGGGGGTTATAGGCATAATCTTCGCGTTGTTTCTTGATCTGGATACGCTGTTTTCCGAACATATCTGGCTGCTTGCCGTTTCTTTCGCGTTCACCGCGGCGGAAATGCTTTTTGCGGAATTCCGCGCTAAAAAAACGGAAATGCTTAACCCGATAAACTGCAAAACCGCATTGATTATGGGGTGCGGGCAGGCGGTCGGCGTGTTCCCCGGCATATCGAGAAGCGGAACGACCACTACGTTCGGCGTAATCGGCAAGGTAGATAAAGACGCAAATGCAAGCTTTACGTTTCTTATGAGTATTCCCGTAATTCTCGCCGCCGCGCTTTTAGAAAGCGTTAAATGCGTAAAATCGGGGACTATAGGCGAAGTTTCCGTTCTGCCGCTCGTTTTCGGAGTGATAACCGCGGCGGTAACGGGTTACATAGCGATAAGCTTTATGCTTAAGCTGATAAAAAAGGCAAATTATAAATGGTTTTCGCTGTATCTCGCGCTTATGTGCGTAGCAACGGTGATAACCGCGGTTGCGGAGGCATAATGAAAGAGGAGGAGCTGACAGGCAGGCTTTCGGCGGCGTCGCCGGGAGAATGCGCGATGCTTGCGAAAAAGCTCGTCGGGTTTAAGCTGAACGAGTATGAAAAACAAAAAAGAAAAAATAGAAAAAATAAAAAAATATAAAGAGAAAAAGGAGAAACAAATGAAAAAATTCTTCAAAGAGTTCAAGGTCTTTATCACGCGCGGCAACGTGCTGGATATGGCTGTCGGCGTAATCGTAGGCGGCGCGTTCACGGCAATCGTAACCGCGCTTACTTCGCACATACTGCAGCCGCTTATCAACTGGATAATTTATCTGATTTCCGGTTCGAAGGGCAGTCTTGACAGCGTTTATACTTTTTTGGTGGGTGACGCTTCCGATCTCGCAAACGCCATTTATATCGATTGGGGCGCGTTTATCGGCGCGATAATCAACTTCTTGCTTATCGCTCTGGTTTTGTTTACCTTGGTCAAAACGATCAACAAGGTTCAGGAAGGCAGCGAAAAGCTTACCAAAGACTATAAAAGACTCACTAAAGAAGATAGGAAAGAGCTTAAAAAACGCGGCATAAGCATTTTCGACGCGGAAAGGGTAAAAGCCTACGTAAAAGAAAAGGACAAGCTCGCCGCGGAGAAAGCGGAAGAAGAGAAAAGGCTCGCGGAAGAACAGGCTAAAAAAGACCGCGAAGCAAATCCTACCGAAACGGACTTGTTAAAAAAGATTATCGTTCTTTTAGAAGAAAAGAAATAATAAGACGATAAAGTAAAGCTCGCCCCGCCCGCGTTT
>CAJLXC010000037.1 GCA_905210545.1 uncultured Eubacteriales bacterium
GTAATATGTCATTGCGAGGGGCTGACAAGCCCCGTGGCAATCTCTTTTCAATAAAGGCAATGAGATTCCCGCGTCAAGGCTGTCGCCTTTCCTCGGAATGACAAAATGGGGTGAGACGATAACGCCTTTCCTCGGAATGACAAAATGGGGTGAACGCGATAAAAAAAGGCTCGCGGAAAGCTTTTCCGCGAGCCTTATTAGTTGTTTGTCGGTTTCAAAAAGTCGGGTATTATTCTTTTCCCGCGAGCTTTTTATAGGTTTCGAGTCTTTCTTTGGAGGATTCTTCGGTTTCCGCAAAGAGTTTCTTCGCAACTTCTTCGCCCTGCGTTTTGACGAGAGAAGCGTATCTCGTTTCGCCCGCAAGGAACGCCTGATAATCGCCGGTAGGATCTTTGCTGTCGAGCGTGAACACTTCTCCGACGGGGTTGTATCTGTAAAGCTGCCAGTATCCGCATTCGACCGCCGCTTTCTCTTCTAACTGAGATTTGGTCATATTGATACCGTGGTTGATACAGGGTGCGTAGCAGATTACGAGAGAAGGTCCGTGATAAGCTTCCGCTTCGGACAACGCTTTAAGGAGCTGTGCGGGGTTTGCGCCCATCGCGCACTGCGCCACGTAAACGTAGCCGTAAGATTTAGCTATCATACCGAGATCTTTCTTCTTTACTCTCTTGCCTGCGGAAGCAAACTTCGCAACCGCGCCGATGTTGGTGGATTTGCTCGCCTGTCCGCCGGTGTTGGAATAAACTTCGGTATCGAGAACGAGAACGTTTACGTCTTCGCCGGAAGCGAGAACGTGGTCGAGTCCGCCGTAACCTATATCGTAAGCCCAGCCGTCGCCGCCGAATATCCAGATAGAGGGTTTAACGAGGCAGTCGAGGTTTTCTTTGATAAAGTCAAGACCTTCCGCCTTTTCGTCTTTGACAGCTGCTTTAACGAGTTCCGCAGCCGCTTTGCTCTTTTCGGCGTCGTCTTTACCGTCTAACCACGCCGAGAACGCCGCTTTGGTCTTTTCGTTTACTTTGTCGTAATTCTTTCTGATTTCTTCTTCTAATTTAGCGCGTCTTGCTTTATAAGCGAGATTCATTCCGTAACCGAATTCCGCGTTGTCTTCAAAAAGCGAGTTAGCCCAGGCAGGTCCTTTGCCTTCCTTGTTCTTGGTGTAAGGACACGTGGGGGAAGAACCGCCGTAGATAGAAGAGCAGCCCGTTGCGTTTGCAACGACCATTCTGTCGCCGAACAGCTGGGTGATAACCTTGACGTAAGGCGTTTCGCCGCAGCCGGCGCACGCGCCGGAGAATTCAAACAACGGCGTGCAGAACTGGCAACCCTTGACGGTTTCTTTCTTGAATTTGGAGGTGTCCGCAGCGGGAAGCTCGACGGAGAAATCCCAGTTGGCTTCTTCGCCTTTGGCGAGAGATTCCGCAAGGGGGATCATCTTTATCGCGCCGCCGTCTTTAACGGGGCAGACCGTAGCGCAGACTCCGCAACCCATACAATCGAGCGGGGAAACCTGCATTTTGTATTCGTATCCGGGCAGACCTATAGCCGCTTTTCCGTGGAAGGTAGCGGGTTTTTCCGCGCCGTCTTTTACGAGAGCGGGGCGCAGGCAGGCGTGCGGGCATACGAAAGAGCAGTTGCCGCACTGAATACATTTGTTGATATCGACCTCGGGAACGGTAACGGCAACGCCGCGTTTTTCAAACTTGGTAGTGCCGGTAGGAACGGAGCCGTCCGCATTGAACTGCGAGGATTTAAGCTCGTCGCCTTTGAGATAAAGGATAGGCTTAATGATTTCCTGATAATATTTGTCGGCGTGACCTTCTATCATTTCCGCACCGGTAGTAGCGTTTGCCCACGCCGCGGGAACGTCTATTTTGATAAGGTTGTCGCCTGCCGCGGAATCGATGGCGTCGTAGTTCATCTGAACGACCGCGTCGCCCTTTCTCGCGAAGGATTTTTTAGCCATATATTTCATATACTCTACGGCTTTGTCGTAGGGCATGATCTGCGGATTCACGCGGAAGAACGCGGATTGCAGAATGGTGTTCGTTCTGCCTTTAAGTCCGAGACCCGCCGCAATCTTTATCGCGTCTATAACGTAAAGATTGATGTGTTTTTTAGCGATGTCGCGTTTAACCTGCGCGGGGAGGAAGTCTTCTAACGCTTCTACCGTGGTGGCGGAAGTGTTGATAAGGAAAGTGCCGCCTTCCTTTATATCGCTCGTCATATCGTAACGGGTTACGTAAGACGGGTTGCTGCACTGAACGAAGTCCGCGGAGTCGATAAGATATTCGCTCTGAATGGGCGTATCGCCGAATCTCAGGTGAGAAACGGTTATGCCGCCGGACTTTTTGCTGTCGTAGAAGAAATAAGCCTGCGCGTGCTTGTCGGTATGATCGCCGATGATCTTGATGGAGTTCTTGTTCGCGCCGACCGTTCCGTCCGAACCGAGTCCGTAGAATTTGCAGGAGGTAGAACCTGCGGGAGCGGCGTCGAATTTCTCCGAGAAATCGAGAGAAGAGTTGGTAACGTCTTCGTAAATACCGATGGTGAAGTGGTTTTTGGGTTCTTCCTTTTCGAGATTTTTATAAACCGCGAGAACCATAGACGGAGTGAATTCTTTGCTGCCGAGTCCGTATCTGCCGCCCACTACCTTAACGCCGTTCACGCCTTTTTCGAACAGCGCGGAGCAAACGTCCAGATAGAGCGGTTCGCCGAGCGAGCCGGGTTCTTTCGTTCTGTCGAGAACGGCGATCTTTTTAACGGATTTCGGCAAAGCCGCAACGAACGCGTCCGCGACGAACGGTCTGTAAAGGCGAACCTTGACGAGTCCGTATTTTTTACCCATGGAATTGAGCTTGTTGATGGATTCTTCTACCGTGGAAGCTCCCGAACCCATACAAACGATAACCTCTTCCGCGTCGGGCGCGCCTACGTAATCGAAAAGGTGATAGCTTCTGCCGCAGTGTTTGGAAACGACGTCCATCATCTTCTGCACGATTGCGGGAGTAGCCTGATAATAACCGTTGGCGGTTTCTCTGTTCTGGAAGTAAGTGTCGCCGTTCTGCGCGGTGCCTTTCTGAATAGGATGCTCGGGGTTGAGCGCGCGGGACTTAAAGTCTTTTATATCGGCGTCGATACCGACCTCGTCGCAGATGGCGCGGATTTCCGCATAATCGTCCGCTTCGTCCCACACGTCTATTTTAGCGACTTCGTGAGAAGTTCTGAATCCGTCGAAGAAGTTGATGAACGGAACTCTCGCGCGGAGAGTAGAGAGATGCGCGACGAGCGCGAGATCCATTACTTCCTGCACGGAAGAATCGCACAGCATCGCAAAACCCGTCTGACGGCAAGCCATAACGTCCGCATGGTCTCCGAAAATATTGAGAGAGTGAGCGGCAAGCGCGCGCGCCGAAACGTGGAAAACGCTGGGCATAAGCTCGCCCGCGATTTTGTACATGTTGGGGATCATTAAGAGAAGTCCCTGAGAAGCGGTGTAGGTGGTGGTAAGCGCACCCGCGCAAAGCGAGCCGTGAACCGCGCCCGCCGCGCCGCCTTCGGATTGCATTTCGGCAATCTTGACTTTTTGTCCCCACATATTGGTTCTTCCGGCGGTAGCCCATTCGTCTGCCACTTCCGCCATGGGAGAAGACGGCGTTATCGGGTAGATAGCCGCAACCTCCGAGAAGGCGTAAGCAACGTGGCTGGCGGCTGTATTACCGTCAATCGTAAGTTTTTTCATTTACTTTAAGTCCTCCGTATTTGAATGTTTAACAAAGTTTAATAACATTATATATTTTTTGTGCCGTCAAGTCAACGGAAACATAAAATTTTATTATTTTTTTTGTTATTTTAAAACTTCTCCCGCGGGATATCGGCGCGTCCGAATTCCCGCGGCAAAAATCTTCTCGGAAATTTCTTTTAAGCCTCCGCCGAAAACACAGAGCCTTAAACGCTTGTAAAAAACTTTGCGATGTGGTAAAATATTTTTTTAAGAGAGATTTTACGGGAATTATCTTGCAAGGAGTAAAAATGCCCCTTTTAAAAGTCGAAAACGTAAGTTATTCTTACGATAAAAAAACCAAAGCGTTAAAAAACGTGTCCTTTTCAGCGGAAAAGGGCGAGCATATCGCCGTTATCGGTCATAACGGCAGCGGCAAGTCCACGCTCGCAAAGCTATTAAACGGTCTGATTCTGCCCGAAAGCGGCACGGTTTCCGTAGACGGAATTTTTTCTTCGGACAAAGAAAAGCGTTTCGAGATAAGAAAAAAAGTCGGAGTGGTCTTTCAGAATCCCGATAACGGAATCATCGCTTCCATCGTAGAAGACGATATCGCGTTCGGTCCGGAAAATCTCGGCGTTCCGCGCAAGGAAATAGGCGAAAGGATAGAGTTTGCCTTAAAAGCCGTCGGTATGGAAGAATACAGGAACGCTTCTCCCGCGCGGCTGTCGGGCGGGCAGAAACAGCGCGTGGCGATAGCGGGCGTTCTCGCGTTAAAGCCCGAAATTCTCGTTCTGGACGAATCCACCGCGATGCTCGATCCGCAAGGCAGAAAAGAAATTCTTTCCGTCGTCGAAAAGCTTAAAAAAGAACAGGGCGTTACGGTGATAACTATAACGCATTATATGGAAGAAGCCGCAAAAGCGGACAGAATCTTCGTCCTTTCGCACGGAGAGATAGTTATGAGCGGCTCGCCGGAAGAGATTTTCCGCGACGGCGAAAAATTAAAGTCTTTCGGGCTGGAGCTTCCGTATCCCGCGTATATCGCGCAAAAACTCAAAGAAAAAGGCGTGCCGATAGACGGCGCGGTTCTTTCCGAATCGGAACTTGCCGAAAAGTTGGTGGCGCTATGCAGATAATTACCGAAAATTTAACTTATAACTACGGCGGCAAAACCAAAAGTCTGCAGGTAAAGGCGTTAGACGGCGTTTCGCTTACGATAAACGAAGGCGAGTTTTTCGGGATAATCGGGCAGACGGGCAGCGGCAAATCCACGTTTGCGTGCCACCTGAACGGACTTATAAAAATTCAGAAAAACGGCGGTTCGGTCAGAGTGGGCGAGTTTTCGCTCGGCGATAAAAAGTGCGATATGAAAAACCTGCGTTCCAAAGTAGGTATGGTTTTTCAGTATCCCGAATATCAGCTCTTTGCGGAAACGGTGAAAGAAGACGTGGCGTTCGGGCTTAAAAACTTCTTTCCCGATATTTCGGAAGAAGAAAAAGAAAAAAGGGTAAGAAACGCGCTTAATCTCGCGGGGCTCGATTACGACAGGTTTGCCGAGAGGTCGCCTTTCGAGCTGTCGGGCGGGCAGAAAAGACGCGCGGCGATAGCGGGAGTTATCGTTACAGAACCGGAAGTTCTGGTTTTAGACGAACCCGTCGCGGGGCTCGATCCCGTGGGCAAGCGCGAGTTTTTGTCGCTTCTTCACGATCTCCATAAAAAATTCGTAAAAACCGTGGTTATCGTCACGCACGATATGGATCTCGTTTCAGAAAACTGCACGCGCGCCGCGGTGTTTTCTCACGGCAAAGTCATAAAAACAGGAACTCCGCGCGAGATTTTCGAAGACGAAAAAGCGATATTAAGCACGGGGCTGGATATTCCCGTAACGGCGTATCTGACAAAACGTCTGCGCGAGCGCGGAGTTAATATAGAGAGCGATTTGTCCGTAAAGAATTTTACCGACAGGTTTGCGGAAAAATTCGCGGAGGGAAAAGTATGAAAGACGTTTCCTTCGGTCAGTATTATCCCGTAAAATCGTTCGTGCATAAAATGGACGCGAGAGTGAAAATTCTGCTCTCGATAGCTTATATCGTGGCGGTTTTTCTCGTAAAATCCGAGCCGGAATTTTATTTTCTCGGTTTTGCCGCCTGCTTTTTATTCGTGCTTATCGCGACTATGTTGTCGCGCGTGCCGTTTATGAAAATGTTAAAAAGCGTAAAGGGCGTTATATTTTTCGTGATATTTTCGGCTGTTTTGCAGATCTTTTTCAACAAAAAAGGCACTCCGCTGTGGGAAGGCGGTTTTATCACGGACGCGGGACTTTATAACGCCGCGTTCATCACCGTCAGAATAGTTCTCGTCGTTCTCGGCGCGTCGCTTCTTACTTTCACCACTTCTCCCGTAGAAGTGGCGGACGGAATAGAAAGCCTGCTCACTCCGCTTAAAATAATAAAATTCCCCGTACACGAGTTCGCGCTCGTTATGAGCATCGCGCTGAGATTTATTCCCACGCTGTTAGACGAAACGGACAGAATAATAAAAGCGCAAAAAGCGCGCGGCGCGGATTTTGAAAGCGGAAGACTGTTCCGCCGCATAAAAGCTCTTATTCCCGTGCTTATTCCGCTCCTTATCAGTTCTTTCCGCCGCGCGGACGAGCTGGCGGACGCTATGGACGCAAGGTGCTATGCGGGCAGCAAAAACAGAACGCGTTATAAAAAAATGAAGCCGTCTTACCGCGACCTTTTAGGCGTTCTCGCCGTCGCGGGGCTTATCGTCGGCGTGGTTATGCTTAACGGCGTTCTCGGCGTGGCGGTATAAGGGAAGAACGGAAGAGATTCCCACATATTGTCATTGCGGCAGTAATATGTCATTGCGAGGGGCTGACAAGCCCCGTGGCAATCTCACCCGCGACAACGCCCGGCATCACAAAACGAGATAAGCCGGCAAAAAAACAAAAAGGTCGATTAGATATGACTATAAAACTAACCGTGACTTACGACGGAACCGATCTCTGCGGCTGGCAGAAACAGAACGACCGCGTAACCGTTCAGGGCTTGATAGAAGAAGCTCTGCAAAAAATCACCGGCGAAAAGCATTCCGTCGTCGGCAGCGGCAGGACGGACGCGGGCGTTCACGCGGAAGGGCAGGTCGCTTCTTTTAAAACGCGTGCGAACATTCCGCCGCATAAGTTTGCCGCCGCGCTCAATACTGCGTTGCCGCCGGAAGTAAAAGTCGTATTAAGCGAGCGGAAAGAAGACGACTTCAACGCGCGCAGAAACGCGAAGAAAAAAACCTATCGCTATTCCATATATAATTCGGATACGGAAGAGCCGCTCAAAGAACGATATAAATCCCGCGTATACGGCAAGCTCGATTACGAAAAAATGCAAAGCGCGGCAAAATTGTTCGAGGGCGAACACGACTTTAAGGCTTACGCCGCGAGCGGGTATTCCGCTAAAACCACGGTAAGAACGGTTTATTCGGCAAGGCTTTTAAAAAACGGCGAGGATATCGACTTTTATATAACCGGCAACGGGTTTTTATACAACGCCGTAAGGATTATCGCGGGTACGCTCGTTGCGGTCGGCGGCGGTAAGGTTACGGAAGAAGATATAAAGAGTTCTTTTATAACGGGCGTAAGACATAAAGACATAAAAACGTTGCCCGCAAAGGGGTTGTGCCTTGTTTCCGTAGAATACGACGGGCAGCCGGCAAAAGAAAATAAAACGAAAAAGAGTTGTAAGGAGATTATATGAAAAACGTTACTAAAAAGAGAAGAATCGCGTTGATAACGGCGGTCTTATTGTCCGTCGCGTTGCCCGTCGGCATATTTTTTATAATATTCGGCGCGTCGAAGAGCGTTCTGCCCGTAATGTGGCTGGGAATTTTTTTGACCGTAGCGGGTTTTTACGGTTGCCCTATGGCGTGGATTTCGTTCGGGAATTATAAAAAATACGTTGTGCTGGGACTAATAGTCGAACACGACGGACTAAGAAAACTTTCCGATATATATTCGCAGCTGGGCGCAGACGAAAAAGCGGGCAGAGAAATCGTAAACACCGCTATTTCGCAACGGTATCTTACGGGGTACAGAATAAGCGACGACGGACTTTCTCTTTGCGAGATAGAAAAAACCGAGAAAGACAAAGAAAAAACGTACGTAGTAAAATGTCCGAGTTGCGGCGCGACGAGTTCCGTCGCGAAATCCGATCCGCGTTGTCCTTATTGCGGCGCGCCCCTCGAAATAAAACGATAAGTCCGTAAAAACAAAATATAAATCGCCCCGTCGGAAACGCTTCCGACGGGGCGTGATTTTATACGAATTCCGTATTTATCCGGCGCAGAAGTCGATTATGGCTTTTTGAGTTACGGCTTCTTTTATTAAATCGTATTTTTTCAATAATTCGTAATAGCCTGATTTTATCGCCTCTCCGTCTTGCTTCAAAACGATTAACGAAACGTTTTCCGTAAGGCAATGCTTGTTGGCTTCCGCAAAGTCCTTTTCAAACGTCAAAAGCTGCTCTTCCTGAATAAAAATCATCGGGATTTCGCAGGTCGTCTGCTCGTATTCTTCTGTTTCCGCGTTATACTCGTAAAAATACATTGTTTTGAATTCTATATCGAACCGCCTTGAAAGAGCTTTTGCGTTTTTGGTTAAATCGGTTATACTGCCGACGGTTTTCGTTTTTATCGCTTTCGCGTTGCCGTTTATATAAATCGTGTCGGCGTTTACGCCGTTTTCTTTATCGACCTTTCTTATCTGTTTAATCGCGGAAACGCGGTCTAATCCGTACCAAAGGGTGTTGTAAGTGGCGGTAACGGACACAACGCTTTTCGTGGTTATTTCTTCTCTGACCTCCGAGCCGACGAGTTTTCCGTCGGAATTTCTGTAAACCTCGCAATTGCGGCTCACGGCGGTCGGGACAAAATCGCCCTTTGTTCCTATAAGCGTGGTATAACCGCCCGCTTTGTTCCATTCGAGCATCGCACTCGTAGCGACTACTTCTTTTCCCGCAACGGTAAGGTATTCGTAAATATAGCCCGTGGTCGATTTGTCGTCGGATATAAATTCTATCTGGGTGCTGGCGGTCTCGAGAACGTTAAGTCCTATTTTAAGATAATCGGATTTAACTATAAATTTTAATACCGTGTTTGCCGCAAGAGAAACCTTTGCTCCGTAAAAATTATCTTTCGTGTCTGAAAACAAGGTTACTCCCGTTTCGCCGATTGCGGCGGAAATATAATAACCGTTATCCTTTACCGAGAGAACCGCGGAAAACGCGCCCGCATTATAGTCGAAAGATTTTCCGTCGGTGTCGGTGTCGTCGAGAAAAGAAGCGTAAGCCGTTTGCATACCGTTAAGCGCGGAATAGATTTTGTTTACGAAGGTCAACGCGGCAGAGGTCTTGTTCAGCACTCCGTAAACCACGTTGAGTTGTTTGCCCGTTCCGTTTTTCGGGATAGAAGATACGGAGGTGTCTTTTTCGTAGTCGGGCTTATTTTCAGAAGATAAAACGCGGTTGTTTATCGCAAAAGATTCGGGCAGGAAAACCCACGGGTCGGGAACTTTCCCAAACGAGGAAATGACCGCGGCGGCGTATTTTATCGCGTCGAATTTGATTTTATAAGACACTTCTATGATTTTATCCACGTAATTTTTAGCGGACAAAACGATTTTAACGGTATAGCTTCCTTTTTTCGAAACGCCTTCGGTTTCGCAATCGTCTATGTAGAATTTAACTTTGGTGTTCCGCGGCAGGTCGCCCGTCAGCTCGGGGAGATGAGGCGAACCGTCGTAAATCGCGCTCTGCTCCGTTTCCGCGGATACGCCCGAGAACGGGATTTTGTTAATCGTGAGTTTTGCGTGCAGCTCGAGCGGTTCGTAGCCTTCGCCGGAAAGCTTTGCCGTAGAAGAATATTCTCCGGCGTCGGTCGCTTTGTTGTTTTCGTAAGAAACGGTAACGCCCTGCGGAAGCGAGCCGCTTATCGTAATCGTTTTTTCGGTTCCGTCGTAGTCGCAAGAAACGTCCGCAAAAGCTACGCCCGTTATTTCGGCGAGCTCGGGCTTTTCCGTTTGCGAAGAATCGTCCTGTCGTTCGTTTTGAGAAGGATTGTTTGTAGTTCCGCCGCAGGCGAACGAAAACGCCGCGCAGACAAGAACGATTACCGCAAGAGCGGATAATAAAAGTTTTTTCATGGTTTCTCCTTTAAATTTTTTTAATTTCTTTAATTTTATTAGTTACGCCGAACGGAAAGGCAATCATAGAGTAGAAAAGCGAAACGACTAATCCCGTCGCAAACCACAGAACCGAAAGAACCACGCTTAAAATCGCAAGCAGAACTTTAACGCAGATTGCCCAGATTATTCCGTCTATATCCAAAGTGAAAATTATACCCGGCATGGTAAAGCTTTTGCAGAAAAACGCAAGCAGCTCGGCTACGGAATTAACCCAGAACAGCTGCGAAATCAAAGTAAACATTCCGTAAACGGAAATCCACGCGCCCGTTACGGCGACGGTTTCTTTGTCCGTTGCGGTAAAAACTATCGCGATAATCAATGCGACGACCGAACCGACGCCGCCCCAGATAAGCCCGCGGCGAAAATGCTTTTTTTCTTCTTCTATTTTAAATTGTCTTTTACGTTCGTTTTCCGCAAGGACGGCGGCTTCTTTCTTCTTTGCGCAATCGTTGCAGAGAATTTCCTGTACCGAATTATAAACCGCGTCTTCGTCGAAGCCGACTTTTTCCGTTCTTTTAAAAACCTTATACTCGTTCGGTCCGACGGGCTTGTGGCACTTTTCGCAATAGCCGTTGATTATTTTTGGCGCGGGAACTTCTTCGTTTTTATTTTCCCCGTTACCGTTTTCATCTTCCGCGGCAACGCTTTTTTCCGTTGTTTCAAAGAAATCGTTTGCGGATACGTTGAACAGCTCGCAAATTTTATTTATCGTTCCCAAATCGGGCTCGGATAAGCCGTTCTCCCACTTTGACACCGCTTGCGACGTAACGCTTAAGCTTTCGCCGAGCTCGGCTTGAGTCATATCTGCTTTTTTGCGCAGCTCCGCGATTATTTGTCCGTAATTCATAAATTATTCTCCTTAATTTTTTTTCGCGAAAATCCTTTCGCCTTACAAATAAATTATATAATATTCAACGGTCGGTTGTATCGATTTTCTTGCAACTGTTGGTTTAATTACGAGAATAATAGTTGTAAAAATGAAAAAAATAACAGAAAACTGTTTTTTATCTATTATATCAAATAGAATTCTATTTTGCAACAATAAAAAACAATTAAACTATTAAAATAATAAAAAAGTAAAACTGACGGTGGAAAATCGTGTTCGGAAAAAATTTAAAAGAGCTGAGAACGGAAAAAGGATATACTCAGGCGGAGCTGGCGAAAGAGATAGGCGTCTCGCAGGGCGCGATTTATTTTTGGGAAAAGGAGATAAACGAGCCGACTGCCGGTTATCTCGTAAAGCTTGCCGATATTTTCGGAGTATCCGTGGACGAATTGTTGTCGTACGAGTGCGAAAAAAACGGCGCGTCGCCGAAAACCGCGGAAATAGCGTCTCTTTTTAATAGGCTTTCGGAAAATCAGCAGAATATAATTCTGGGCGCGGTGAAAGAGATGTTAAAGCTATAACGGGCTGCAAAGGGCGGCGACCGAAGCTTGCGATAAATTGCGATAAAAAGTTTTGCGACCGCAAGATATTGTGTTTATAAAAAAACGGCGGAGAAATTTATCGGTTTTTTTGCGGGTTTTAACAAAAATCGCGTAAAATCGCGCGAAAACGCTTGACAAAACGCCGTCCGATATTTTAATATAGATAAGCGTTTATAAGGAAAAGTTCGGTTACGCGGATTAGCCCTCCGCGCGTACTCGTCGTGAAAGTACGCCCGAACGCTTTTATTTACGGCACAAATTCAAGGAGAAATCACAATGAAAACTTTTATGGCTCACGATAAAGACGTCGTCAGAAAGTGGTACGTTGTCGATGCGGAAGGTATCGCGCTCGGTCGTCTTGCTTCCCAAGTCGCCGCGATTCTTCGCGGAAAGAACAAACCCACCTTTACGCCCAACGTCGATACGGGAGATTTCGTTATAATCGTCAATTCGGACAAGGTTGTTTTGACGGGTAAGAAACTCGAAAAGAAATATTACAGATATCATACCGGATACATCGGCGGACTTAAATCCATACAGTATAAAACTTTAATGGCGACAAAGTCCGACGTTGCGGTTTACGAAGCGGTCAAGGGAATGTTGCCGAAAAACAGTCTCGGCAGAAAAATGCTCACCAAGCTTCGCGTTTACAAAGGCGCGGAACACAATCAGCAGGCTCAGAAGCCCGAAACGCTTAAACTCAACTAAGGGGTGTAATTATGGCAAAAACCACTACGAAAAAGAAATTACAGTACTGGGGAACGGGCAGACGCAAAAAAGCCGTGGCTCGCGTTCGTCTTATCCCTGCGGGAGACGGAACCATCACCATCAACAAAAAGAGTCTTGACGAATACTTCGGTCTCGATACCTTAAAGTTTATCGTTCGTCAGCCTATCGAACTTTTAGGCGTTTCCGCTAAATACGACGTTATCGTAAACGTAACGGGCGGCGGATATACCGGACAGGCGGGCGCAATCCGTCACGGTATCGCGCGCGCTCTTCTGACTGCGGAAGAAGGTTCGAGAGCCGCTCTCAAAAAAGAAGGATTCCTTACCAGAGATTCCCGTATGAAAGAAAGAAAGAAGTACGGCTTGAAAAAGGCAAGACGCGCTCCTCAGTTCTCAAAGAGATAATCTTTTTATCGAGAGAAAAAAACGACTACGCCGTCGCGTTTACCGCGACGGCGTTTGGTATATTTCAAGAAAGGCGTATTTCGCCGCGGAAAACTATTTTTTGTTCTTTTCGCGAACGCGCTTTATAAAGGCGTCGTGCGAATTGAGAACGTTCAGCATAGACGATTGCAGCGGCGGACTTAAAGGCTTTTGCGTCTTTCCTTGTATATCGGGGTTTGCCGGTTTTTTGTTTTGCGGGTTATTTTGTCCGGCGGAATTTGCGTCGGAGGACGATTCTTCGGAGATGCCGTCTTTGCCGAAACCGCTTAAAAGGGAGTTGAGAATGTTAAAAATTCCGAATTTATCCATTTTTTGCACCTCCGCGTAAACAAAAAATCAAATAATCAAAAAAAATCATTGCAAAACGAAACGAATTAAGGTATAATAAAGAGTAAGCAAGTCGTTCGCTTGCGAAAAAAATAAAAAACTTATATAACAATATTATATTCGGCGGCTTATGTAAGATTGCCGAAACACCTGGAGTTTTATGAAAAAAATTTTGATCGGTTTAATATCTGCTCTTTTCGTTGCGGTCAGCGTGCTGGCTGCGGCTTGCGGAGGTAACGGCTCTTTCGTTGCGCCCGGATTCAAAGACTTCGGCGAGACGAAGCAACAGGGCGGGTTCGTTTGCAGAACGGAAAATTACGTTCTGTTTATAAACGGCGCTGGCGCAAGCTCCGGCGACAACGCTTACGGCGCGCCCGTAAAAGGCAGTCTTATGGCGATTAAAAACGCGGACTTCGTTGCGGGTAAATTTTCGGAAGCGAAGATAATCGTTCCCAAATTGTTTGCCGCGACCGATTATACGTCCGGATTGTTCGTTCAGGGCGACTACGTTTATTACGGAACGCCTTCTACCGATAAAAATTCTTCCGGAAACGTGGCGAGCGACGAAATCGTCTTTATGAAAAGCAAAATCGACGGTACGGAAAAACCGCAGGAGCTGTTCAAATACAACGCGCTTTCCGTTTCTTACAGAATAACGGGAACTGAGGATTCGGTTTATATCGCTTATTACGATTCTTCCGATACGGCGTTAAAGGTGTATTCGACCAAAACCGCAAAGACGGAAGTTATCGCCAAAACCGACGCGAAGACCAACGACTCGGTCGGCGATACGGGCAAGTATCTCTCTTTGGGAGAATATAAGTTTGTCAACAACGAAAACGCGGGCGAAGCGATGCTTCTTTATTCTGTGACCGTTTACGACGAAAAGTATTACGAAGACAAAGCCGCAAAAGACGGATATACCAGATCCTCCGCGAATTATAATTATATTTTCGCATATAAGGCGGGCGATGCTGCCGAAACGGGCGTTCCGTTTGTGGGCAAAAAAATACTCGACGGAAGCGAAAAAGGTCTTACGTATACGCTCAAACTGATAAAGAACGGATACGTCTTCTATTCCGAAAAGGACGTCGCTTCCAACGAAAAGACTTTCGGTATCGCGCTTAAAGACGCGGGAGATATGACGAAAGCCGCAGAAATCAAAAATTCCGACCTCGTTGCGGATACGACTTATATAGTTTCTTTAGACGAGGTTTACGCGATTGATTCCGACGCTAAAACCGTTTATAAAACGTCGCTTAAAACCGACGGCAGAACGGAAAGAGAAACCGTCGTTCTTAAAAACGAGAGTTTAAGTTCTATATTGTTTAAAAACGGAGACAGCCTTTACTTTTATAACAGCGACAACAACATAGTGAGAGTAAAGCTTTCCGACGCGGAAGCAAACACCGAACGAGTATCGCTCGGCGCAACGAACTCTTCCTGGTATAAGCCGCAGGTGATAACCGTCGATAATAAAGATTACCTCTTGTATTGCGACGCGACCACGATAGGAAGTTCTTACACTTACGTTGCGGACTTGTCGGCAAAGGTGATTGCGGAAGACACGGACGAAGACGAGAAAGACGATTTATTCTATTTGGACAACGTTAAGTTTATGGGGCAGATGACGGAAGAAGATTCGGCTAACGTCGTTGCAGACGCGGTGAACGCGATAGACAGTACGCTCGATATAGAAGAGAAAGACGGAAAGCTTGTCTGCGAAAAATACGAAAAAGCGCGGAAGATTTACGACGAACTTGACGAGAGCGTAAAGAAATTCGTCGGAGAAAGTTACGTCACGAAGCTCGAAAATTGTAAAAAGGCGTTGGAGCTTGCCGAAAAGTATAACTCTCTCGCCGATCACGCAAAATACGATAAAATGACCGATTCGGAAAAAGCGAATTTTAAAACCGCTTACGAAACGGCAAAAACGGCAAGACAAACACTGATAGATAAAGAAGGAGAAGAAACGTTTAAGGTCATAAGAGATATGATTCCGAGTAAATATAAATATTTCTTCCAGCAGGCAAAGAAGAAAATCGACGGTTGATAAAACGTTATTAAGCGTCGGTTGTCTGAAAGTTCGGAAAGACTAAAAGGGCGTCCCGCTTATCGTTTCACGATAAGCGGGACGCGTGTTATAATGAAAAGACAGAGAAAAAACGAGGGAGGTTTTGCCCGAAAAAAAAGAGATAAAAAAATGTCGTTAAAAATCGAAAAAACACGCCATTTTTTTTA